>CACNWV010000005.1 GCA_902624195.1 uncultured Pelagibacteraceae bacterium | reverse complement strand
ATTTTAGATTTAATTTTATTTATGACTCAAAGTCTTTAAGTGTAGCTAAATTTATATTTAGGGATAGAAAATTGTCTCTTAATGGTGAGGGAAAAGTTGATTTAAAACCATACTTTAAAATTGATTTTAACTCTTCCCTTGAAAGTATAAATACAAATATATTTCAACAACTAAATGAATTAAAATTATCTAGATTTAAAGAATTAATCAAAAAGATGAATTTACATAATAACTTAGTTTTTAAACCTAAAAGATTCAGCAGCAAATTTATTGATGATTTTAATTTAAAAACTACTTTAACTTATGGAAGACTTACTTTTTCTAAAAGATTTTTAATAGCAAATTCAGTCTTCTCTTGTCATGGTGAAACAAACTTATTGGAGGAATTTCCAATTTTAGTTTTTGATTGTCTAGTTGAGTCTCAAGATAAAAGAAAATTATTAAAAAAATTCAAAATTGATTATAAAAATAAGAAAGAGCCTTTTAATTTAATTATAAAAGGTTATTTGAATATCTATAATAATAAAATTAGATTTGACTTAATTAGAATGAACCAAGATTATACTGCATCAGAAGAAGATTTAAAATATTTCAAAAAAACTTTCGAAGAAACTTTATTTAACCAGGATTTTATAAATATTTTTAGATTATCAAAAATTAAAAAGTTTATTCTTGAAATTTCTTAGTTTATTTTGGCTTAGTCATTTTTATCGGACTCATAATTCTATCGTATTCTCTCTCTTTTATAAGTCCTGCTTTTATAACTTCAAATTTTAATGTTGTACCATTTTTATGAGCTGTTTTTGCTATATTAGCGGCTTTATCATATCCAATTTTTGGAGCTAAAGCAGTTACCAACATTAAAGAGTTATCTAACAAATTTTTAATTCTTTTTTTATTAGCTTTAATTCCTTTTACACAAAATAATGCAAAAGTTTTTGCAGAGTCGCTCATTATTTCGATTGACTGTAAAATATTGTGAATAATTAAAGGTTTAAAAACATTTAATTCGAAATGTCCATGAGATCCAGCCATTGTAATTCCATTATGATTTCCAATTACTTTCACACAGACCATGGTGACCGCTTCGGATTGTGTTGGATTAACTTTGCCTGGCATAATTGATGAACCTGGCTCATTTGAGGGTAATATAAGTTCACCGTAACCCGCTCTAGGACCTGAACCTAGAAATCTAATATCATTAGCAATTTTCATTAAACATACTGCAGCTGTATTAAGAGTACCAGAAAAGTTTACAATTTCGTCATGAGCAGCTAATGCAGCAAATTTATTAGATGAAGGTTTAAAGGGCAGTTTAGTAATTTTACTTATTTCTTTTATGATTTTTTTATCAAAATTTTTTCTGGTATTTAATCCGGTACCTACAGCTGTTCCACCTTGCGCTAAATTATAAATTTCTTTCAATGCTGTCTCAATTCTAATAATACATTTTTTAAGTTGGGTATAATATCCGGAAAATTCTTGACCTAAAGTTATAGGTGTTGCGTCTTGCAAATGTGTTCTTCCTACTTTAACAATTTTTTTAAATTCTTTTGATTTTTTTGATAATTCTTTTTCTAAAAGTTTTAACGACGGTAAAAGCTTTTCATTAGCTTTTAAGGCAATAGCAATATGCATCGCCGTTGGAAATACATCGTTGGTTGACTGGGATTTATTTACATGATCGTTTGGGTGAATAGGTTTTTTCGTACCCATTTTCCCACCCATCATTTGTATAGCTCTATTAGCTATCACCTCATTTACATTCATATTAGTTTGAGTTCCAGAGCCTGTTTGCCAAACTTTTAAAGGAAAGTGTTCATCGTGCTTGCCTTTTATTACTTCATCAGCCGCTCTGATTATATATTTGCTCAACCTTGGGTCTAAATCTCTATTTTTGGAATTTATAATAGCTGCAGCTTTTTTAATCATCGCAATCGAGTGAATAACTAATGGCCTAACCAAAAAATCACCTATATTAAAATATTTATTAGATCTTTCAGTGGAAGCGCCCCAATACTTATCACCAGGGACCCTTATTTTTCCAATACTATCGAATTCTGTTCTGTATTTCATGTTTGATTCTTTGATATAATACACCTTTATTAAGTAATTATAAATATAAAGGATAAGATGAGCAATTTCGAAAGTGTAAAAAAATTTATGAAAACTTTTGGTCAAGAAGTTAAGGAAAAAGCTGAATTTCCTACCGAAAAAATTACCTCTTTAAGGTATGATTTAATTAAGGAGGAGCTAGAAGAATTGAAGGAAGCTATAAAGCACAAAGACATCAAAGAAGTAGCAGACGCTTTAACAGACATTTTGTATGTAACATATGGCGCTGGTCATGCTTTTGGAATTAATTTAGACAAATGTTTTGATGAAGTTCAAAGTTCAAATATGAGTAAATTAGGTGATGATGGCAAACCAATTTATAACGAAAAAGGCAAAGTTATGAAAGGACCAAATTACTTTAAACCAGACTTAAATAAATTTGTTGCATGATGAAAAAAAATTATCATTGGATACTTTTAGGTATAGCCATAGGCTTAGTAATTTACATTATCGACAAATATATTTTCTAACATTCTCTATTTGAATGAAAAAGCTAAAACCAAAACCGCATCAATTTTGGGCCTGGTGCTCAACCTTAACTATTTTAGCAGGAGCTGTTACTGCTGCATTAGGGTTTTATCCTTTATATTGTTATATCTTTTTATTAGGAAATGGAGGTCTTGCAATAGTCTCGTGGTTGTGGAATGAAAAATCTTTAGTCGCTTTAAATTCAGGTTTGGCCAGTATTTATTTAATTGGTTTAGTAAATCTTTACTTGGATGGGTAAATTTATATTTTATTATTTATCTTTAATTTTATCCCACTCAGCAATTCCACCAGAAATATTTTTAACATTTTTTACACCCATTTCTTTCATAGTTTTGGTTGCTAAAGTTCCTTGTCCACCTAAACCACAAAATACCACATATTCCTTATCTGGGTTTTTTTTAAAAGTATCATTTTCTAAAGGACTTCCATCTGCTAAATAAAATTCAAGCAAACCTCTTTCCAAATGGATTGCATTTCCAATTGTTCCTTTTGAAAAACTCTCCTTATCTCTCACATCTATAAACTGAACGTTTGGATCGTTTAATTTTTTCTTAGCATCAGATGCACTAATGTTTTCAATTTCACTACTAACGCTCATTAAATCATTAAATTTTTTCATTTACCCTTCCTTTCTAAAAGGCGCTCTGTTGCTAAGTGCCTATAATTTTAGTTAATATATTGAATGTACGAATTTTTTGCAAATCTTACTTTAATTGCACATTTAATTTTTATCTTATTTGTTGTTTTTGGTGGTCTGATCTTTTTTAATTTTCCAAAAATTGTTTATATACATCTCCCAGCATTATTATGGGGAATTTACATAGAACTAACTAATTCTGTTTGCCCATTAACTTATCTAGAAAATTGGTTTTTGTATAAAGGTGAGCTATCAACTTATTCTAATGATTTTATAAATAACTATCTTTTTCCAATAATTTATCCCGAGGGCTTAACTGCTGAAATTCAAATTTATCTTAGCATATCGCTGATAATTATTAATATTTTAATTTACGGATTAATTTATAAAAATTTCAAGAGAAATTAAGGGGCGTTCTGTTGCCAGGTGCCTTGATATTTTTTTGATAAAATTGTATAGGGTCTAGATGGAAGCAATTGTACTAATCATTTCTGCAGCGCTATATTTTATTCCTTTCATAATCGCGATTATAAGAGGAATAAAAAATTCAATGTCTGTTTTTTTTCTAAATCTTTTTTTAGGTTGGACAGTTATAGGATTTTTTGTCCTAATTTTTTATGCAAGTCTTACCAACGTAAAATCCAACGAATCTGTGGGGCAGTTCATTAACAAGAAAAAAAAGAAAAAAAAGAAAAAAAGAAATTAAGTATTTTAAAGGGGGCGTTCTGTTGCCAGGTGCCCTTAACCTGTTAACGTTATACAACAATTCTAGATCATAAAAAACGGCTATTTCTTTGGTGGGTGAGTCCGTATTGTGATCGCCAGTGAGTCCGGATATGATGAGTCCAATGAAGAAAATTCTATCGAACACTAAAGAGTTTATACATAAAATCTTTATTTTGTTATTTAGTATTTGCGCATTTAGTGTTGCCCTTGGTTTTGCCGGTTTTATAATCACTGTAGGTACTGGTTTGATATTTTTTGCTTTAGACTATTTGCTAGGTTTTGTTGGTATCAATCTAACGGTTATAGTTTTATCAATTTTATATGGATTAGGTCTTCCACAAAATAATACGATTTATTTGTTTGGTATCCCAATAGTTTTATTTTTTTTAAGACCGTATTTAGCTTATCTTTCTAAAGATAATTTAGACACAAAAACTCCAGGAACAATCTATAATCCTTTTTCAAGAGAGGGTGAAATAATTTACGATAATCTTTATAAAAATAAAAAAAAATGAAAAAACTTTTAGCGATCGTGGTTCTGGGTTTGTTTATGAGTTCAAACGTTAAATCTAATGAGCTTATTGGTATAAAATTAGAGTGCAATTTTAATGACGTATTATTTAGATACTTTGAATTTAAATCATCAGAAAAAGTACGTACATGGATAGGGACAAATAATTCAGAGCCTAATAAAGGCTATGTTCAATATTATAACGAGGGGATTAGATTTATAAAGATTTATCCCACTAAAGAAAAAGTAGAAGATATTAGCTCATCGTTAACTCTAGACAGAGAAACGCTTATCTTAATAGAAAAAAATTTAAAATATAGCTGCAAAAAATTAGATATAAAAGATATACAAAAATATTTAGAGGAAAATTTTAAAAAAAACTCCGAAATTCAAAAACAAAAAAACAAAATTTAATTCCCCCGCAGTCGCTATTTGTCTTTCTTCATTGTGATCGTATTGTGATCTAATTAAAAAATGTTGTGAATTATTAAGTGTTAACGCCAATACGCAGGGGCGTTCTGTTGCCAGGTGCCCCAAACCCCGTAACTTAATTAACTAAGTTAATTAAGCTGCAAGTGCAAATTTTTGATTTGCATTTGTAAATTAGCCCGTTACGTCGGAACCATCTCGAACGAAAGAACAGCCTTTAGACACCCGTCGATCCTAATTCACCCCCATAAGTTGAAAATGGTGGAGGTGGTGGGTACTGCCCCCACGTCCGTGATGTTTATTACGAAATTCGTTTATCGTCATAGTTGGAAAACCAACACTATTAATATAAAACTCTTATGAAGAGATTCAATATTAAAATCAGAATGAAACTAACTAAAGAACAAAAGCAAGAAATTGCAGACCAACAAGCCCAAAAAAACTCAACAAAAAGAGTTACATCACCTGAATTAGAAAAAATTCTTTATGAGGCTCTCCCAGTTTTAGACCATGGTTTTGTGAGAGTAGTTGATTATATGGGCGATGATAGTTCAATAGTTCAATCGGCTAGGGTTTCTTACGGAAAAGGAACTAAAAAAGTTTCTACTGATGAAGGATTAATAAAGTATTTAATGAGACATTGGCACTCTACACCTTTTGAGATGTGTGAAATCAAATATCATGTTAAACTTCCAATATTTATTGCACGTCAATGGATAAGACATAGAACTGCGAATGTAAATGAATACTCTGCGAGATATTCAATTTTAGATAAAGAGTTTTATATTCCTGATAAGAATCAACTTTCAGCTCAATCAACTTCAAATCGACAAGGCAGAGGAGATTTAATCACTGGTAAGCAGGCTGATGAAGTTCTAAAAATTCTAAAAGATGATGCTACAAGAACTTATGACAATTATGAAAAAATGCTTAATGAAAGATATGATGGTAGCACAATTGATGAAGGTAAAGCAGGTTTAGCAAGAGAACTTGCTAGAATGAATTTGACTTTAAATTCTTATACTCAGTGGTATTGGAAAACTGATTTACTAAATCTTTTGAACTTCTTGTTTTTAAGAGCAGATAGTCATGCACAATATGAAATAAGAGTTTATGCTGAAACAATGCTTGATACCGTAAAAAAATGGGTCCCAATAACACATGCTGCATTTTTAGATTATAGAGTTGGAGCTGTACATGTTTCTGCTAAAGGAAAAAAAGTTATTCAGCTAATGGCTAAAGGTGAAAAGGTATCTCATGAAACTTCAGGTCTGTCTAAAAGAGAGTGGAATGAATTAATGACCTCTTTTGGTTTTAAAGAAAAGACTGTTTAATTTTCTTAGCAATTGCTTCAAATAATTTTGAAATTTCGTGATCAGGTTTAAAATAAGTTAAAGGCTCACCATAATCAGCAGATGATCTTAAATCTTGGTTTAAAGGTAAATGACCCAAAAACTCTTTGTTAAATTCTTCAGCGGTTTTTTTAACACCACTTTTGCCAAAAATCTTATATTCTTTTCCGTCGTCACCTTTGAAAAAACTCATATTATCAATTAATCCTAAAATTTTAACTCCAGTTTTTTCAAACATTTGAATACCTCTTTTTACATCTAATAAAGCAAGTTCTTGGGGTGTAGAAACTATAATAACTCCATCTATTTTTACTTCTTGAACAAAAGTTAATTGAGTATCTCCTGTTCCTGGAGGCATATCAATTATAATAATATCTCTATCTTTCCATAAGACTTTTTGAGTCATTGTTTTAATTGCACTTATTACCATAGGACCTCTCCACATCATCGGCGTTTGCTCATCAATTAATAAGCCCATGGACATACATTGCGCTCCAAATTTTTCTAATGGAGTAATTGATTTATTATCTTCGCTTCTAGGTTTTTCCTTTAAATTTAAAAGTTTTGGTAAAGATGGCCCATAAACATCTGCATCAAGTATTCCAATTTTTAATCCTAATTTCTGTAATGCGAACGCCAGGTTAACAGCTACTGTAGATTTACCTACTCCGCCTTTAGCGCTTGAAACAAGAAGAGTATACTTTGTCCCATTAATTGAAGTTTTTATAAATTGCTTTGGAGGAGGTTTTTGGCTCATGTTTCAATTTTTATCAGTTGTTTAGACATTTTAGCGCTCCTTCTTAACTTGTTTTTAAGGGAAAAGTCACTATATAAAGTGTCATGAGTTTTAAAGGCAAAGTTTTAAACAATCAATCTCCATGGGGCACACCTCCAGGAGGAGACGGTGGGAGAGGTTCTCCAGGCGGAAATGGTTCTGGATCTAGACAAGATCCGCCTAGTATTGACGATGTAATAAAAAATTTTCAAAAAACCATTAATAAATTTTCTGGAGGAAAGTCCGGGGGTTCAAGACCAATGATTATTGGCTTAATAATTGTCGCTTTACTATATGTTGCAAGTGGTCTCTACAGAGTATTACCTGATGAACAAGGAGTTGTTTTAAGATTTGGTAAATATATCAACACAACTCAACCAGGATTACATTATCACTTTCCAACACCTTTCGAGAGAGTTTTAACTCCTAAAGTTACAAAAGTTAATCGTGTAGATGTAGGTTTTAGACCAGCAAGTGATAGCGGGAGATCATCTGGTGTAGGAAACGTTCCTGAAGAAAGTCTTATGTTAACTGGAGATGAAAATATTGTAGATATAAATTACTCGGTTTTTTGGGTTATTAAAGATGCACAAAAGTTTTTATTTAATATTCAAAGTCCAGTTGAAACAGTCAAAGCCGCATCAGAGACTGCAATGAGAGAAGTAATAGCAAAAAATAGAATTCAAAATATTTTAACTGAAGGTAGATCTAAAATTGAGGTAGAAGTACAAGAGATAGCTCAATTAATTTTAGATGAGTACGGTTCAGGAATACAATTAACTCAAGTTCAAACACAACAAGCAGACCCACCTGAACAAGTTATAGATGCATTTAGAGATGTGCAGGCTGCAAGAGCAGATAGAGAAAGATCTAAAAACGAAGCAGAGGCTTATGCTAATGATGTTATTCCAAGAGCACGAGGTGAAGCTGAGCAAGTTTTACAACAAGCAGAAGCTTACAAAAAAGAAGTAGTCGCAAAAGCTGAGGGAGAAGCTAGTAGATTTTTAGCAATTTATAACGAGTATAAAAATGCAAAACAAGTTACACAAGAAAGAATGTATCTAGAAACAATGGAAAAGGTTTTAGCAGATATTGATAAAGTTATCATCGATAAAGAATCAGGTTCAGGTGTTGTACCTTACTTACCATTACCTGAACTAAAAAAAGGAAGTAACAATTAATGAGAGGTGTTAAATTCATAGTTCCAGCAATAATATTGATTGGTGTTGTAGTTTTCCAATCACTTTTTATTGTACAAGAAATTAGCCAGGCAATAGTCCTCCAATTTGGTGATCCAAAGAAAATCGTTACAAAAGCTGGATTGAATTTTAAGTTACCTTTCATTCAGAATGTAGTCTACTTAGATAAAAGAATTTTAAACTTGGATAACGATCCAGAGGAAGTAATTGCAGCTGACCAAAAAAGATTAATCGTTGACGCTTTTGCAAGATTTAAAATTGTAGATCCACTAAAGTTTTATATTTCAGTTGGAAATGAAAGAGTTGCGAGATCAAGATTATCTACGATAATAAATTCTAGAATTCGAGGTGTACTAGGAACACAAGAATTAGCAACTTTACTATCAACGGATAGAGCGAGACAGATGCAAATTATACAATCACAAGTAAATGATGAGGCAAAGAATTTTGGTATAAATATTGTAGACGTAAGAATTAAAAGAGCCGACTTACCGCCTGCCAACAGTGAAGCGATTTATAAAAGAATGCAAACTGAAAGAGAAAGAGAAGCAAAAGAATTCAGAGCACAAGGAGCAGAAATTGCACAAAAAATCAGATCGACAGCGGACAAAGATGTTACTGTAATTTTGGCTCAAGCAAATAAAAAGTCTGAGATAATGAAAGGTGAGGGAGATGGTCAGAGAAATAAAATATTCGCTGACGCTTTTGGAAGAGATCCACAATTTTTTGCCTTTTACAGAGCTATGCAAGCATACGAAAAAGCTTTAATTGGAGGGGAAACATCCCTTGTATTGTCACCAGATAGTGAATTCTTTAAGTTTTTTGGAAAATCAATAAAGCCAGCTCTTAAAAAGTAATTATATTAAATATTTGTGAACGAGTTCTTTATTGCAATTGGTCTAGTTTTTTTTGTGGAAGGTCTGTTTTTAGCCATTTTCCCGTCAAGAATTAAAAGCATACTAGAACTAATTAAAAATATACCTGAAAATAAACTTAGACTATTAGGAATAGTTTTTTTGATTATCGGTTTTTTGATAATTTGGTATATAAAAAGTTAAATGAAATTTGTTAATAAAATATTTTTAATTATTCTTTTTAATTTCTCAATTGCTAATGCAAAACCTGTACCAGAGTCTTTTGCTGATTTAGCAGAAAAATTGATGCCTTCAGTAGTTAATATTTCTACAACTCAAACTGTAAGGACTAGTACGAACCAATTTCCTTTTCAATTTCCTCCAGGATCACCTTTTGGAGAAATGTTTAAAGATTTTGATAGACCAACAGAGAGAAAGGCTTCATCCCTAGGCTCTGGTTTTGTTATAGATGAAGACGGAATTGTTATTACCAATAATCATGTTGTTGCTAATGCAGAAGATATTTTAGTTAGAGTTGGAGAAAAGGAATATGAAGCAAAAGTTATCGGAGCAGATCCTTATATGGACATTGCAGTGATAAAAATGAAAACGAAAGATAAGTTTAAACCCATTACTTTCGGGGACTCTAGTAAAGCAAGAGTTGGCGATTGGGTTGTTGCGATCGGAAACCCTTTTGGTTTAGGTGGCACTGTAACTTCAGGAATTATCTCTGCTAGAAATAGACAAATTGGATTAACAAGATATGAAGATTTCATACAAACTGATGCATCAATAAATCAAGGTAACTCAGGTGGACCTTTATTTAATTTAAAAGGGGAAGTAATCGGAATTAATACTGCAATAATAGCCCCTGGCCAATCAGGTTCGATTGGTATTGGTTTTGCTATTCCAGCTAATGCAGCAGCGAATGTAATTGATCAACTTATTAAATTTGGAGAGACAAAAAGAGGTTGGTTAGGCGTGAGGATACAAGAAGTAAGCAAAGAAATTGCCGAAGTTGAAAAATTGAAAAAACCTGAGGGAGCATTAGTAGCGAGCGTAGGAAAAAATAGCCCAGCTGAAAAAGCGGGGATTAAAGCAGGTGATATCATTTTAGAATTTGATGGAAAAAAAATTAATACAATGAAAAAACTTCCCAATGTAGTAGCTGGTACCGAGGTTGGTAAAAGCGTTGAGCTAAAAATTTGGAGGAATAAAAGATTAATTTCTAAAAGACTGATACTAGGCAGACTTGAAACCTCTGAAGAATTTAAAGAAACAAAACCAAAAAAAGTAAAAAGAGATATTGATATTGAAAGTTTAAAAATAGCGGTTAGAGAAATTACAGATAAAGATATTACGTCAAGAAACTTAAATAAAAAAACTACTGGTGTAATAATTACTGATATTTCTAGCCGAAGTCCACTAGCAAATTTATTAAGTGTGAATGATATAATAATTGAAATTCAAAAAACTTCGGTAAAAAATTCTTCAGATCTAAAAAGAAAAGTTGATAGCATTTTTAAGAAAGGCGAAAAAACATTGTTATTAACAATTATAAATAAAGATAATCGAAGAAGATACCTAGGTGTAAAAATCAATTAATTTGTTAAAAAAAATTATTCTCTTAGCTGGCCCTACTGCATCAGGAAAATCAAAACTAGCAATTAGTTTAGCTAAAAAGTTAGATGGAGAAATTATCAATGCAGATAGTATGCAAATTTTTAAGGAGTTTGGTATTTTATCGTCTCGTCCTAATTTAAATGACATCAAAAAGATCAAACACCATCTTTATGGAGAAATTTCAGTGAAAAAATATTTTTCTGCTGGAGATTGGCTGAAAAAATCAAAAAAAAAGATTCATACTTGTTTAAAAAGGAATAAAATTCCAATAGTTGTGGGTGGAACTGGACTCTATTTTAACACAATTACCAAAGGCATAAGTAAAATTCCAGATATTGATTTAAAAACAAGAAATAAAGTAAGAAATTTATATAAAAAACTTGGTCTCAAAAAATTTTATAATCTGCTTATTAAACTTGATCCAAAAATTGAAGGTAGAATACTTCCAACTGACTCACAAAGATTGCAAAGAGCCTACGAAGTCAAATTAGAAACAAAAAAATCTTTAGTTGAGTGGTTTGCAAATACAAAATCTGATTTTTTGGACTTTGAAATTAAAAAAATATTTATCGATATTCCTAGAGAAGCGCTACTTAAAAAGATCTCTAAAAGAACTGAGCAAATGTTCAAAAAAGGATGTGTTAATGAGGTAAAAAGTTTCAATAATTTAAAAATTGATAAAAGTCTGTCAGCCAATAAATTAATAGGCGTTCAAGAAATTAATGATTTTTTAAAAAAATCAATCACACTTGAACAATGCAAAGAGCTAATTAATATAAAGACCAGACAGTACGCAAAAAGACAAAATACATGGGCTAGAGGCCATATGAAGAATTGGAACAAGATTTACTCAAAAAATTTATCAATTCTTCTTAAAAAATCATTAAAAGTTGTAAGCTAAAACTTGACGCAATCCAATTCTAGGCTAGATTGTATGTATGCCAAAATTATTGAGTGGAGCAGAAATAGTTTTTAAAACACTTGAGGATCAAAAAGTAGAATATATTTTTGGTTATCCTGGAGGTGCCGTACTACCAATTTATGATGAATTGAAAAATCATAAATCAATAAAACATATTTTAGCAAGACACGAACAAGGCGCGGGACATTCAGCTGAGGGATATGCAAGATCAAGTGGTAAGCCTGGAGTTTTACTTGTAACTTCTGGACCTGGAGCGACTAATGCGGTGACAGCTTTAACAGATGCTTACATGGATTCAATTCCTCTTGTTTGTATCTCTGGGCAAGTGCCAACACATTTAATTGGAACTGATGCATTTCAAGAATGCGATACCACTGGAATAACACGACCATGTACAAAACATAATTGGTTAGTAAAAGATGTAAATGATCTCTCACGAATTTTACATCTAGCTTTTGAAGTGGCTACCACGGGAAGACCGGGTCCAGTTCTAGTCGATATTCCTAAAGATATTCAGTTTAAAAAGGGTAAATATAAATTTTTTAAAAATTCACTTAAAAAAAAGCTTAACGGCAAGGCAACACATAAGGTATCCAATTCTGAATTAGATAAATTTATTGATCTGATTAAGAAATCTTCAAAACCTATTTTTTATACAGGTGGAGGTGTTATAAATTCAGGACCTGAAGCTAGTAAATATTTAAGAGAATTAATTTCTCTAACTGGATTTCCAATTACTTCAACATTACAAGGACTCGGAGCGTATCCTGGAGACGATCCTCAGTTTTTAGGTATGCTTGGCATGCACGGAACATATGAAGCAAATAATGCAATGCATGATTGTGATTTGATGATAAACATTGGAGCAAGGTTTGATGATAGAATTACAGGAAAGGTAGATGAATTTTCACCTGGTTCAAAAAAAATTCATGTAGATATTGATCCATCTTCTATAGGAAAAAACATTAAAGTTGATTTAGCTATAGTAAGTGACGTTACAGAACTCTTAAAATCATTAATCAAAAGATTTAAAGATAAAAATAAAAACTTTGTTAGCTCTAATAAACAAAAAATATCAAAATGGTGGGAACAAATTGAAAAGTGGAGAGAAAAAAAGTCACTTAATTTTATTAACAGCGATAAGATAATAAAACCTCAACATGCAGTGCAAAGACTATATGAACTAACAAAAAATCAAGATACTTTTATAACTACTGAGGTTGGTCAACATCAAATGTGGGCTGCTCAACATTACAAATTTAATAAACCTAACAGATGGATGACATCCGGAGGTCTTGGAACAATGGGATATGGTCTTCCAGCAGCTATAGGTGTTCAAATTGCAAATCCTGGTAAATTAGTTGTAGATATTGCCGGAGAGGCATCAGTTTTAATGACAATGCAAGAAATGTCTACAGCTGTACAATACAGATTGCCAATTAAGATATTTATTTTAAATAATGAATACATGGGCATGGTAAGACAGTGGCAAGAACTATTACATGAAAAAAACTATTCAGAAAGTTATACAGCTGCGTTACCTGATTTTGTTAAGCTTGCAGAATCATATGGTTGCGTCGGTATAAGAGCAAGAACACCAAGTGAACTAGACGAAAAAATTAGAGAGATGATTAATATTGATAAACCTGTCATCTTTGATTGTGTTGTAGATAAAGCTGAGAACTGTTTTCCCATGATACCTTCAGGCAAGCCGCATAATCAAATGATACTTGGTCCTGAAGAAGAAGAAGAAATTTCTGATGAAGGGAAAATTTTAGTTTAATGGCAAAGTCTAAATCTGCTTACAGTGTTCCTGGTAAAATCGGAAAGATTGAGAGACATATAATTGTAATATGGGTGGATAATGAAGCCGGTGTTCTTGCCAGGATAGCTGGCCTTTTTTCTGGTAGAGGATACAACATTGAGTCTTTAGCGGTTGCCGAAGTTGATAAAAAAAAACATATTTCAAGAATAACGATAGTGACTGAGGGAACACCTGAAGTTATTGAACAAATAAATTTACAGCTTAAAAAACTTGTGCCAGTTCATAAAGTAGCTGATTTTAAAAGAGGCGAAAAAGATATTCTATTTCGAGAATTAGCCTTATTTAAAATTTTAGGTAACTCAAAAAAAATTGAAAAAGTTAAAAAGATTTGTAAGAAATTTAATCCAGTAGTCCTTGATAAAACAAACAAATCTGTTGTAATACAAGTAACAGCATTAAGAGCTGAGATAGATAAATTAGCACTTGATTTAAAAAGTTTAGGCCTTATAAGCACGTCTAGGACAGGTTCTGTAGCTATGACAAAAGGACCAAAAACATTTAACTAAATATGAAAACTTATTACGATAAAGATACAAATAAAGATCTTATTAAAAATAAAAAGGTGGCAATCTTTGGTTATGGAAGTCAAGGACACGCTCACGCACTTAATCTTAAAGATAGTGGAGTGAAAGAAGTCGTTGTAGCTTTAAGAGAAGGATCTTCTAGTATAAAAAAAGCTGAGAGCGCTGGATTGAGAGTAATGTCATTGTCTGATGCAGCTGCATGGGCAGATGTTGTGATGATGTTAACACCTGATGAACTTCAGTCAGAGATTTACAAAAATCATATTGAGCAAAGAATGAAAGAAGGAACAAGTTTGGCTTTTGCTCACGGATTGAATATTCATTTTGATTTGATCAATGCAAGAAAAGACCTTGATGTTTTTATGGTCGCTCCAAAAGGACCAGGTCATACTGTTAGAAGTGAATACCAAAAAGGCGGAGGCGTCCCTTGTTTAATGGCTGTTCATAAAGATAGTTCTGGTAAAGCAAAAGATTTAGCTCTCTCATATGCGTCTGCTGTTGGAGGCGGCAAAGCTGGTATTATTGAGACAACATTTAAGGACGAATGTGAAACGGACTTGTTTGGAGAACAGACTGTTTTATGCGGTGGTTTAGTTGAACTGATTAAAAATGGTTTCGAAACCCTAACAGAAGCAGGCTATCCACCTGAAATGGCTTACTTCGAAACGCTTCACGAAGTGAAATTAATTGTTGATCTAATTTATGAGGGTGGAATAGCTAATATGAATTATTCTATTTCTAACACAGCTGAATACGGTGAGTATGTATCAGGTAAAAGAGTTGTAGATAGCAAAACAAAAGAAAAGATGAAGGAAGTACTAAAAGATATTCAATCTGGAAAGTTTACGAAACAATGGATGGATGAGCATAAATCAGGTCAAAAAAACTTCTTAAAAATGAGGCAAGATTTAGCAAAACACCCTATTGAAAAGGTTGGGAAAGAATTGAGGGCTATGATGCCTTGGATTGGTAAAAATAAACTAGTCGATAAGGATAAAAATTAACCCAAACTGAGTCTAAAGCTGCATCTTAAGTAACATAATTATTTGCAAATTCTAGCTTTGATTGTAATATGAGAAGCTTAATTTTTATACAATTTTAAATATGAAAGACAAAAACAGAATTATAATTTTTGATACTACTATGCGAGATGGAGAACAATCCCCAGGCGCATCAATGAGTTTAGAGGAAAAATTACAAATCTCTCGAGTGTTTGATGAGCTAGGCGTAGATGTAATCGAAGCAGGATTTCCAATAGCTTCACCGGGTGATTTTGAAGCCGTAACCGAAATAAGCAAAACTTTAAAAAAATCTATACCGGCTGGTCTAGCTAGAGCAACAAAGAAAGATATTGATGCGTGTCACCAGTCTCTAAAATACGCAAAGAATTTTAGAATTCACACATTTATTTCAACAAGCCCTCTCCACATGAAACATAAATTGAATAAATCACCTGAAGAAGTTTTAAACTCAATAAAAGAAAGTGTTACTTACGCAAGAAAATTTACTGACGATGTAGAGTGGTCATGTGAGGATGGTACACGAACAGATATGGATTACATGTGCAAGACAGTAGAGCTTGCTATAAAGTGTGGAGCCAAGACGATTAATATTCCAGATACTGTAGGATACACAGTGCCTTCAGAATTTAAAAAAATTATTGAAACATTAATTAATAAAGTTCCAAACATAGATAAAGCTATTCTTTCGACTCACTGTCATAATGATTTAGGTTTAGCTGTAGCTAATTCTTTGGCAGGAGTAATGGCTGGAGCAAGACAAATAGAGTGTACTATAAATGGAATAGGAGAAAGAGCAGGAAACGCAGCTCTTGAGGAAGTAGTCATGGCTATGAGAACTAGACATGATTTAATGCCATATACAACTAATATAAATACAAAACTTTTAAGCAAAGCTTCTAAAGTAGTTTCAAATGCGACTGGATTTCCTGTGCAGTTTAATAAAGCAGTGGTCGGAAAAAATGCTTTCGCACATGAGTCGGGTATCCATCAAGATGGAATGCTGAAAAATAGAAACACATATGAAATTATGACTCCAGAAAGCGTAGGAGTAAAAAAAACATCTTTAGTTATGGGCAAACACTCCGGAAGACATGCATTTAGAGATAAATTATCTGATATGGGATATGTAGATGTAACCGACGACATTATTAATACAGCCTTTGGAAAATTTAAAGTTTTAGCAGATAAGAAAAAACATATATATGATGAAGATATAGCAGCACTTGTCGATGATAGTTTAGTTACCGAGGATAATGTAATTAAACTTAAATCATTAAAAGTTTATGCTGGTACAGGAGAACCTCAAAAAGCAGAAATGAAATTAGAAGTTTTCGGAGAGTTAAAAAATGCCTCTGAGACGGGTGATGGTCCTGTTGATGCAATTTTTAAATGTATAAAAAAATTATATCCACATGATGTAAAACTTTTATTATATAATGTTCATGCAGTCACTGAGGGAACAGACGCACAAGCCACTGTGAGTGTTAGAATTGAAGAGAATGGCAAAACAACAGTTGGTCAAGCAGCAGATACTGATACTTTGGTGGCTTCAGCTAATGCTTATTTAAGTGCGTTGAATAAATTAATTATTAAGAGAAAAAAAACAGCGCCAGATGATGAAGATCTAAGCGTTCAAATATAGAAAGGAAAATATGTTTAAAGGATTAACAGGTTTAACTTCATTATGGTCACAAGATATGGCTATCGACTTAGGGACAGCAAATACTTTAGTTGTTTTAAAAGATCAGGGAGTAGTCCTAAATGAACCATCAGTAGTTGCAGTGATCGAAGATGCAGGAAAAAAATCAGTTTTAGCTGTGGGCGATGAGGCAAAAACAATGTTAGGTAGAACCCCAGGTAACATTTCTGCAATAAGACCTCTAAAAGACGGAGTAATTGCAGACTTTGTTGTTACCGAGGAAATGATTAAACATTTTATTAAAAAAGTTCATAAGAAAAATGCTTTTGCAAATCCAAGAATTTTAATCTGTGTTCCTACTGGATCAACACCAGTTGAAAGAAAAGCCATACAAGACTCTGCATTAGCTGCAGGTGCAAGAAAAGTACAATTAATAGAGGAGCCAATAGCAGCAGCAATTGGAGCTGGATTACCAATTTCTGAAGCAACAGGATCAATGGTTGTTGATATTGGAGGTGGAACTACTGAAATTGCAGTTATGTCATTAGGTGGAGTTGTTTATTCTAAATCGCTAAGAGTGGCGGGTGATGCTCTCGATCAATCAATAATCGCTTATATGAGAAAGAAAATGAATCTAATGATCGGAGACTCTACTGCTGAAAAAATTAAAAAAGAAATTGGTACAGCTATCCCCTCAACAAATAATACATTTTTGATGAAAGGAAGAGATATTAGATCTGGAACTCCAAAGGAAATTGAGCTAACCGAAAAAGATGCTTGTGAAGCATTAATGCCAATTTTAAATCAAATATTAGGAGGAATTAAAGAAGCTTTAGAGAATACTCCACCAGAACTATCTGCTGACTTAATCGATATGGGGCTAGTACTAACAGGTGGAGGAGCTTTATTAAAAAATATTGATAAATTAATTTCTCAAGACACTGGTTTACCCGTTACAATAGCAGATGACCCGTTATCTTGTGTTGCAATAGGTACTGGAAGAGCTTTAGAAAATGAAGAACTATTTTCCACTATGTTATCTGAGTATTAATTTATCTTGATGAATAAATGTCAGTTAGTAGAGATGATTTTAGCATAGCTTTCCGATCTGCTCTTCTTCAAAGAGGAGGAGCACAAAAATTTTCAGTACTTTCACTTATTTTTTTGGCCTTGGTAATATTTTTTTTAGATATTTATGGGTCAAAATTCACTCAACCTTTCAAGGGAGTCATTAACGATGTTGTTTATCGAGTAACTTATTTAGCTTCAGCACCAACTAGAATTTTTCCTAAGGCTGGTGAAAATATTTCTAGCTTTATGAATGTAAGAGAGGAAAATAAAAAATTAAAAGCCGAAATAGAAAAATATAAATCATTAGAGCTGAACGTAGAGTTCTTATCTGACGAAAATAAAAATTTGCAAAAAATTTTAGAAACGGAATATTTTAACAAAAACTTAACAAATATTGTTCTTGCAAAAGTCTTAGTGGATAAAGATAGTCCTTTTTTAAAATCAATTATAATAAATAAGGGAACTAAAAATGGCGTTCTTAAAGGTATGCCGGTAACAAAGGATAATTACCTAGTAGGGAGAGTAGTTGAAACAAATTATCTATCGTCAAGAGTATTGTTACTAAATGACTTGAATAGTAGAATTCCTGTTACGTTAGATCAAGGCGCTCAAGCCATATTGTCTGGTAGCGGGTCCAAAAATCCATTATTAGAGTACTTACCAGAGGATTATGACGTTGTAGATAGTTTAAATATATTTGCATCAGGTAAAGACGGAATATTTACTGCAGGTACTCCTATTGGGAAAACAAATAGTAGTGGGACAGTAGATTTATTTGTTGATCCCAATCAATTATCTTTTGTTACAGTCAACTTAAATGTTCAAAGCAGAGGTAATTTTTAATGGCTAAATATTCAATTATAAGCAAACTATCTAACGGAGGACCGTTATTACTTTTGTACTACCTCTGCATAAGCGAAGTTGATACCAATTTAGAAGAGCTATTTGAAATTTTTACATTGAACTTTCAAATAATCTTAATTTACTTTTGGGTAATTAAACGACCAGATATTATGGCTAATGGACATATTTTTCTTGCTGGACTTATTAATGATGTTGTAATGGGATTTCCATTAGGTTTAAGTTCTTTATCTTATTTAATAATAATATTTGTTGGTACTTATGTTAGAAATAAAAGCGTTAATACTACAATTGCCTCAGATTGGTTTACCTTCTTTATGGCAATGATTTTTTCCAATTTATTATTCTTTTCTTTACTAAATAATTTTTCAGATTTAGCATTTAGCCTCACAAAAATTGGATACAATATGTTTTTTACTTTATTTATGTTTCCAGTTTTCTGGTTATTATTTAATATCTATCAAGTAACATTTATGACAAATCGAGATGCTTAGCCCAAGTTCAGGTAATACAGTAATTAAATCTAAGTTAATAAGTAGAAGAATGTTTCTGCTTACAGCCGCTAAAGCAGTAGTGATGGTTGGAATAATTGGAAGACTTGTATCATTACAAATCAATGAAAGAACAAAATACAAAACTTTATCAGACAAAAATAGATTTAGAGAGTGGAAATTAGCACCTGAGAGAGGGGTTATTAAAGATTTTTTTGATAAAGAAATTGCATCAAACGAACAAGTTTATCAGGTTCACTTAATCCCTGAAAATTCTAAAGATACTGAAAAACTTTTTGTTAGATTGAAAACAATTTTAAATATTTCTGATAAAAAAATTTTCTTTTTAAGAAGAGTAATCTCAAAACAAAAACCCTGGGAACCTATTATTGTTTCCGATAACATTACTTGGTCAGAATTTTCTAGACTAAACTTATTTTTACACGAATTAGAGGGCGTCAAACCGGTTGTATCTGTAGCAAGAACGTATCCAGATAATTCATCAGCTCACATTCTTGGATACGTCTCTCAAGTGAGCACTAAAGACCTACAAAATAAAAAATATTTAAAAGACTTACATGTTCCAGGGATGAGTATAGGAAAAACTGGGCTCGAAAGAAAACTGGATGAAGAAATTATTGGTAAAATTGGATTTCAAAGATATGAGGTAAATGCTTATGGAAAAAGAGTTAAACAAATTCAGATTAATGAAGGTCAAGCAGGTAAAAGTTTTAAAACTACATTAGATTTTGAGGTTCAAAAATTTACTAAAGAACTTTTAAAAGATAAAGCCGCTGCAGTATGTGTAATGGATATATATAATGGAGATATAGTATCTCTAGTATCTTCTCCAACTTTTGAACCAAACGAATTTGTTCATGGATTAGAAAAAAAATACTGGAACAGTTTATTAAAAGATGAAAAGAGACCTTTAACTAATAAAGCCATATCAGGTTTGTACCCTCCCGGATCTACAATTAAAACACTAGTAGCGCTTAGCGCTTTAGAAAATGGAGTAATTAAACCACTTGATACTTTTAGATGTAACGGAAAAATAGAATTGTATGGAGAGAAATTTCACTGTTGGGAAAAAGATGGACATGGAATTGTTAATTTAAGGAAAGGCATACAGAGATCGTGTGATGTATATTTTTATGAAGTTGCTAGAAAATTAGGTGTGGATAGATTATCAGTTACTGCAAAAAAATTTGGCTTAGGAAAGAAAGTATTAAGTGGATTTGTGGAGGAAAGAGCAGGTGTAGTACCGAATACAAAGTGGAAAAAAAAATTTATTGGTCAGAATTGGTATTTAGGAGAAACATTACACTCTGGTATAGGTCAAGGATATTTTCAAAGCACACCATTACAATTATGTTTAATGACAGCACAAATTGCAAATGGCGGTTTTGAAATAAAGCCAAGGATTATATTTAACCAGAAAAATAATAAATTAAGAGATTATATCAAGCACAAAAATGAAAATCCTAATGATCCTCTTCCAACTGACTTGTTAGTTTCTAATTTTGATTTAAATCCTCTTTTTAAAAATCAAGAGCATATAAATTTAATTAAAGACGCGATGTTTTCATCATCTAACGAGCCAGGAGGCACTTCGTATAGACATAGGTGGGAAAACAAGAAATTTACTTTTGCAGGAAAAACTGGTTCTTCACAAATAAAAAGATTTACTGAGGCACAACGAGAGGCTGAAGTTAAACAAGAAAGTCTACCTTATAAAGATAGAGACCATGCTTTGTTTGTTGCTTATGCCCCTTATAACGATCCTAAATATGCAATAAGTGTTCTGGTTGAACACGGCGGTTCAGGAGGAAAAACAGCAGCCCCAATAGCAAAAAAAATTATCAAGCGGGTTCTTGAAAGACACGAATTAAGACAACGAGTTAACAATCTGCTAGGAGAAGAAGTATAATGTATCGAGCAAGATCTATTCAATCTGCATTAAGTTTAAAGGATAAAATTTTTTCAATTGATTATATTTTAGTTTTTTCAATTTTTATTCTTGGCTTAGTAAGCATTTTAGCAATGTATTCGACTGATGGAGGTGAATTTAAATATCATACAAACAGTCATGTACTTCGTTTTTTTGTATTCTTTGTGATGTTCATGGTATTTTCTTTCATTCAAATAAGATTTTGGCACAGCCAGAGTTATTTAATTTATATTTTGTTTTTTATTTTATTACTTGGAGTTAAGTATTTTGGTCTAACGTCATCCGGTTCAAAACGTTGGTTAGATTTGTACTTCATGAACTTACAGCCTTCAGAATTAATGAAAATAGGTTTAATTTTATTTTTATCTAAATATTACCATCGAATTTCAATAGAAAATATTAATCAGTTGAGATATTTATTTCTTCCCATTGTGGCTCTCATTGCACCTATAATTTTAGTTGCGACTCAACCAGACTTAGGTACTGCCTTATTAATTGCCGCTGGAGGTTTAACAGTTGCATGGCTTGCAGGCGTGCGTATAAAATTTTTTACTATTTCCGGTTTAGCTTTTTTAGCGATTTTACCAATTGCAGTCTCTTTTCTAAAACCATACCAAAAATCAAGAATTCTCACCTTTCTCAATCCAGAGAGAGATCCACTAGGTGCTGGCTATCAAATTATCCAATCAAAAATAGCTATTGGTTCAGGCGGTTTATTTGGCAAAGGTTTTTTACAAGGTTCTCAAAGTTACCTTGATTATTTACCCGAGAAACACACAGATTTTATTTTTACCCTTTTTTCAGAAGAATTTGGGTTTTTCGGCTCATTATTTATTTTAATACTATACGCAATTATAGTTTGGAGAATTGTAAAAATTGGAAATATCACAAGAAGTAATTTTGGGAAACTATATTGTTATAGTTTTGCAACTGCATTTTTTATTTATGTGGTAGTTAATATGATGATGGTGCTAGGTCTTTTACCTATTGTAGGATCACCTTTACCAATTATGTCATACGGTGGATCTTCAATGATGGCAATAATGCTTGGGTTAGGCATTGTTATGTCATGCAAAGTTTATAAAGACACCCCTGTTAATTAGGAAATTAAAACCTATTTTGAACAAATTTGATTTTATTATCTACTTGTATAATATGGAAAAGGGTGGTTAGTTTATGAAAAATAAAATGTTTGGCGATAAGAAAAAAAAATTAACAGACTCAGAAAGATCTTTAATTAGTGAAACAGTGAGCATTGAGGGCACTATTAATAGCTCCGGTGCAATTGATGTTGCTGGTTTAGTAAAAGGTCCAGTTTATTCTAAAGAGATTATAATAAGAGAAACAGGCTCAATCACAGGTTCAATCGAAGGAGATCACATCGAAATTCATGGCCACTTAGACGGAAAAGTTGCAGGGCAAGATGTAGTTATAGGTTCAACAGGTACAGTCAAAGGTGATATCGAATTTGGTAACAACCTTAAAACTGAAAATGGGGCAGATATTGACGGTTACATTAAAAAAACAAATAAATCTAAATCAACTTTAACTGGTGATTTCTTATTTAAGAAAAAAGATAAAAAAGAGTCCTCAGATGCCGAGGAAAGACCAGAAGTTGTAAATAAAGAGGCTTTAGCCTAATCTACCGCACTACTATTTTTGTAAACATTGAAATATAATTTTCTTATGGAAAATTATAAATGTAGATCGGTTGGCATAATTGGTTCAGGAATCCAAGGAGTTTGTATTGGTTACCAATTAATTAAAAAAGGGGTTAATGTCACGCTCTTTGATAAAAATGATCCTCTATCAAATAACTATAAGCCTGCATCGTATGGGAATGCCGGTCATTTCTCTCCTTATGCTGTTCTACAATTAAATCGTCCTGACGTTTTAAATGATGTACCAAAAATGTTATTAAGTTCTTACGGTCCACTAGCTTTAAAATGGAACTATATTCCAAAAATGTTGAATTGGATTTTTCATTATTTAAAAAATTGTAACAAAAAATCAATGCTGCATACTGCAAAGTATATGCACCAGATATTAAATTTATCAAAGAATGCTTACGAAGAAATTTTTCAAGAGATAGACACAAGTAGATTAGTAGAAAAAAAAGGTATAATTTACGTTTGGACAAATAAAAATCTAAAAAGTAGAAATTTAGAAATCAAAATTCGTAACGATCTTGGAATAAAACAAAAAATTTTAAATCAAAAACAAGTGCTTGAATATGAACCAAATTTAAATCCTGTATTTGATGCAGGAGTTATTTTTGAAGATGCAATGCATGCAAGAGATCCTCATGGTATTTTAAAAGAAATTTTTAAGTTATTTCTTAAAAAAGGTGGAAAATTTATACAAACTGATATCAAAAGCCTAAAACAAGTAAATGAGTCTGAAACAATTGTAAAATCAGAAACAGAAGATTTTAAATTTGAAAAAACTGTTATTGCAACTGGGGCGTTCTCAAAAAAATTTACTGATCAATTGGGAGAGAAAATACCTCTAGATACAGAAAGGGGTTATCATGTACATTTCAAAAACAAAGATAACTTAATCTCTAGGCCAGTAATATTTTTAGATCGTGGTTTCGGTATGACACCAATGAATCAAGGTTTAAGAGCAGTGGGAACAGTAGAGTTGGGAGGTCTTAACAATCCTCTTTCAAAAAAAAGAATTCAATACATCATTAATTGTGCAAAAGAACTTTTACCACAACTTGATAAGCATGATGATGAATGGTTGGGTTTTAGGCCAACTTTACCAGATTTTTTACCCATATTGGGACCTTCCTCAAAAAATAAAAATATAATTTATGCTTTCGGTCATCAACACCTGGGTTGGACGTTAGGTGCTATAACAGGAAAAATTGTATCTGGCATTGTTGCAGGAGAAAAAACTAATTTGGACTTGGCGCCATATAGCTCAAAAAGATTTAATTAGGAAGTAATTGCAAAAAAATTATTTAGCTTACATTTTCTTAATACTCGCTACTCTCTTTTGGTCTGGAAATTTTATTGTTGGTAAGTTCGCCACACTATTTGAAGTTCCACCACTTTCTTTAAATTTTTTAAGATGGGTTATGGTGTGGCTTCTATTGATACCTTTCACTATAAAAGAGATTTTAGCAAAGAAAAATTATATTAAAGAAAACTTTTTTGTAATTAGTTTTATGGGGATATTATCTATTAGCACCTTTAATTCAGTAGTTTACTTTGCTTTAAATTTTACTCAGGTTATCAATGCAGTTTTAATGTTAGCCGCTATTCCTCCAATGATAATAATTTTTTCATCAATTCTGAAAATTGAAAAAACAAATTTATTTCAGCTCTCTGGATTAATCTTATCAATAATTGGAGTTGCAACAATTATTTCCAATGCAGATATTCAGAAGATAATTTCCTTAAGTTTTAACAAGGGTGACATATGGATGTTAGTTTGTGTTTTTAGTTGGTCATTATATTCAACTTTACTTAAAAAAAATAAATTTGAATTATCTCAATTTTCTCTAATCCAAATAATGGTTACTATAGGACTAATTTTTTTAATTCCTCAATTTCTATACGAGCAATCAATCGGATTAGATGTAAAAATTAATAAAGCTTTTATCTTTATTTTAATTTATGTTGTTATCTTTCCAGCAATTGCTGCTTATTACTGCTGGCAGAAAGCTATTGAACTTATAGGACCTAATAGATCAGCAATGTTTATTCAGTTAATGCCATTATTTAGCGCACTTCTGGCAATTATTATTTTTAAAGAAAAATTTCAATTTTTCCATTTCATTGGGGCAACATTTATAGTATCAGGGATTTATTTATCAAACAGTAAAACTCAATGATTAAAGTAGCAATTTTAGACGACTATCAGGATGCTTTCAGACAAATAATTGATATTAAAAAATATAAAGACAAATATGATTTTAAAATCTTTAATGAAAATTTTAATAATGAAAGTGAAGCTATTAATGCATTAGAGGACTTTGAGGTTCTTTTTATTATGCGAGAGAGAACTCCAATGACAAAAAGTTTAATTGAGAGTCTTCCAAAATTAAAATTTATAATGACATCTGGCATGAGAAACAAATCAATTGATTTAGATGCTGCTAAAAAGAATAATATTACAGTATGCGGAACAGAAATTAACCCAAATCCAGCCGCAGAGTTGACATGGGCACTAATTTTAGGACTCCTGAGAAATATGAAACAAGAAATTGATAATATGTTTCAAGGATATTGGCAAACGACTATTGGAAATGAATTAAAAGGTAAGATGCTTGGTATAATAGGCTTAGGCAAAATAGGTAGACAAGTAGCGAAAGTTGCTAAAGCCTTTGAAATGGAAGTTTGTGCCTGGAGTGAAAATCTAAATTTATCAGAGGCCAATGCACTTGGCGTTTTGCCTATGTCAAAAGAAGATCTACTTAAAAATTCAGATATTGTCTCAATTCACGTAGTTTTAGGTAATAGGTACAGAAATTTAATAACAATAAAAGAATTCGAAATGATGAAAAAAACTGCCTTTTTAATCAATACTTCAAGAGGTCCAATTATAAATGAGAATGATTTAATACAAGTGTTAAAAGACGAGCGAATAGCTGGCGTTGGTTTAGATGTTTTTGAAAAAGAACCGCTGCCTCAAGACCATAAATTACGATTCCTGCCTAACGCTCTGCTTTTGCCTCATATTGGATATGTGACAGCAGAAAACTACGCGAAGTTTTATCCGCAAATGATATTGAATCTAGATTCATGTTTAGAAAATAAGCCAATAAGACTTATTAATAAATAATGGATTCAACTTTAGGTTAAATCTTGATAAACTCATAGTGGCCTGATGATTTGTTTTTTTTTAACAGAATATCGATATAAGGCCAGTGAGGGAAATAATGAAAAAAATATTCAGCTTATTGAGCATACTAATATTTTTAAGTGGTTGTGCAGAGTCTGTAGCATTATTAGGACCAGCATCTACATCTATTACTGGAGGAAATATTGTTCAATCAGCATCTAGTTCTGCATTGAGCTATAGTGTGAAAAAAAAGACAGGTAAAAGTCCTATGCAACACGTAATTGCTTATGCCGATAAACACAATCCTGAAAATAAAAAATCTAAGTGTGTTTCTTTTTTAGAAACATCAGAGTCCGAATTATGTGAAATCTTAAAAAAAAATATTTCTCAAACAAAAAACAAGATTTTAAAACATAAAATAGTGAAATCTTCAAAAATAGAAGATTTAGCAAAAAATTCAGATATTCATAAAAGAAGATGATTTTATGCCCCACCGATTATGATGGGGCAAAAAAATTAAGCTGCTAAAGCTTGTTTAATGTCTGCGATGATGTCGTCGGGATGTTCAATACCAACCGATAATCTCACATAACCTGGCGTTACACCTGCTGCTGCTAATGCTGCATCGTCTAATTGACTGTGCGTTGTTGTAGCTGGGTGAATTGCTAGACTTCTAGCGTCACCAATATTAGCAACGTGATATAACATCTTTAAATTATCAATAAACTTTGCACCAGCTTCTCTAGTACCTAAATCCATTCCAACTAAAGAACCATAGCCACCTTGCATATATTTCTTGGCTCTCTCTTTAATTTCACCTTGATGATTAGTAGGGTAGATTACGTTTTTCACTTTCTTTTGTGTTTCTAAAAATGAGACAACTTTTTCTGCGTTGCTGCAGTGTTGTTTCATTCTGAGAGCAACTGTTTCCAGACCTTGAATAATTTGGAAAGCATTAAATGGGCTTAATGGAGCACCTAAGTCTCTCAATAAAACCACTCTTGCTCTGATTACAAAAGGAATGTTTGCCCCTGTTAGTTGTGGAACTGCATCTGCCCATATTGCACCACCATAGCTTTGATCAGGCTCATTTATTAATGGTTGTCTTTTTCTGTCTTTAATCCAGTCAAAGTTTCCACCATCAACAATTATTCCACCTATTGAAGTTCCGTGACCACCAATATATTTAGTTAAAGAGTGCATCACGATCGCAGCTCCATGAGCTAAGGGTTTACAAATTACTGGTGAAGCTGTGTTATCGATGATTAAAGGTATACCTTTTTTTCTACCGATATCCGCAACTTCTTTAATTGGAAACACACGAAGGTATGGATTTGGACAAGACTCGCCGTAGTAAGCTCTTGTTTTATCATCAGTTACTTTTTCAAAGTTCTTTGGATCTGCTGGATCTGCAAATCTAACTTCAATACCTTGTTGCCTTAAAGTATTTTTGAATAAGTTTACTGTACCTCCATATAAGTCAGTTGAAGCAACAACGTTATCTCCAGCTTGTGCTAAATTCTGAATACACATTGCTGATGCTGCTTGACCTGAACCAACTGCTAATGCCGCTACCCCACCTTCTAGTGCTGCAACTCTTTTTTCTAATACATCAACTGTTGGGTTCATTATACGTGTGTAAATATTACCAAATTCTTTTAGACCAAATAAATTTGCAGCATGTTCTGCATTTTTAAATTGATAAGAAGTTGTTTGGTAAATTGGAACTGCTACGGCTGTAGTTGTAGGATCAGCTCTATAATCACTACCGTGTAAGCCTATAGTTTCCGGATGTTTAAAATCAGCCATTGATTTTCCTCCTTACTGTTTCTCTTATTGTTTCGTTCATTTTTTCTCCGTCTTTCTGGAGAAGAATGAACGAGGTTTAATTCTGTTCATCTTCTCCTTTTTAGTACTTCGGCATATGCCAGGTGTACAATATGGTTCAAATACCCGGTTCAATTTTAGTTTGTTCCAAAAAAAAACCACCGGCTAAAGCGGTGGTCAAAGTGACTGTGCGCTTTAGCTGGATTTATATAGCGCCCGCAAGTTGCTTTAACTCAGCGCTAATCAAAATATAACAATAATTTAATATCTTTGTCAATCGGTAATTAAATATTATTCCAAAAGAATTTCGCTAGGTTTTTCCCAGACAAATCTCTATACGCAGCTAATCCCGTAGGACTTGTAACATTAATATCACCTATCAATTTTTCTTGAACAAAATCAATGCCAGCAAAATAAATATTATTTTTAATTAATAATCTTCCAATTTCCTTACTTGCTTTTAATTCTTTTTTTGTAAGTTTTGTTAACTTTGCGACCGCCCCCTTACTCATATTAGAAAGAATGCTTCCTTTTTTTGGAACTCTAGATATTGCACCAACAATTTTACCTTTTATTATGAAAACTCTTTTATCCCCTTTATATACCCCCGGTAAAAACTTCTGAAAAAATAGATGATTATGAGTATTAAGAAGTTTCTTAATTTTTCCAGCTGCAAAAGTCTTTAACAGAAAAACATTATTTCCACTGAAACCATTAATGGGTTTCACCACTACTGAATTATGTTTTTTTAAAAAAATTTTAATCTCTTTAAGGTTTTCACTAATTAAAGTTGGCGGCATATATTTTGTAAAATTAATTGAAAATAGCTTTTCAGATATATTTCTTACTGCAAATGGATGATTAATTATTTTTACTTTTTTAGAAATGTGGTTAAGCAAGAATGTTGTATATAAATAACGATTGTTAAAAGGTGGATCATTTCTGATAAGTATGACTTTAGAATTTACAAGATTGAAATTAATAGTTTTTAGTGATGTAAAAAACTTTTTTTTACCATAATTGATTTTTATATGTCTGCATAAAGCAATAACTTTTCCATTTAAAAAACTAATATTTTGAGGTTCATAATAATAAATTTTATACCCTCTTTTCTGCGCTTCATTAGCCAAAAGTAAAGTTGTATCAGTTTTGATATTAATTTTTTTAAGATCAGAACCCTGAATAGCTAAAATTTTCTTCATGATTTATTAAAAAGTTTAAGTTTTTAGATTTATTAAATTGATCAATTAGCATTTCCGCTCTTGTTTTCTTATTATTAATTATTTCCTCAATATGTTTCAGGTAAATAGTTTCATTTTTTCCACTTTTATTAATTTCATTTCTTCTTTCCAAACCTTTTTTTGAAAGATCTAAAAATATTTTGGCCCAGTCAATTAATTTTTTTTTTTCAAGCATAGTATTAAGCCCTAATTTAGGTGAATTAAAATAAGCATCTAATACTTCTTCCTTTTTCCAATCTTTAATAATTTCATAAGTTTCATCTAAAGAACCATAAATTAAACCTGTGAAGAAAGATGGTCCATTACAGATGCAGCCAAAATTACATGTATCTAAAGATCTAAGCTCTAGGACTTGTTTTAATCTAACCTCAGTAAAAATAGTTCCTAAGTGATTTTCAAAATCCTTAACAGTTGGTCTCTCTCCTTTTAAATACTTTAAATTTCCAGTTAAGTAGTCATTAAAAGTTTGACCATTTGGAGAGTAATATTTGTCATTTCTTTTTAAAAATAATATTGGATAGTTAAGAACATGATCAATATATTTTTCAAAATTTATTCTCTCAAAAGTAATTGGCATAATTCCCCCTCTATTAGTTTCTTGCCAAACCTTACCTCTGTAAGATAAAAAACCTGATAATTTATTTTCATTAAAGGGTGAATTAGCAAACAAAGCAATTGTTAATGGTGTTAAATAATTTCCAATTTTAAATTTTTTTTCAAAATCTTCCTCAGACGTATAATCATAGTTTATTTGAATGCCTGCAGTTTTATACATCATATCCAAGCTTAGTTTACCTTTCTTGGGCATTTCGTTTGTCATAATTTTGTAACGCTCTTTTGGACTCTTAGGTATTTCCTGTAATTTATTAAAAGGATCATATGCTATTGATGAAGTTGTAATTTTAGCTGTTTCAAAAATTTCTTTAAGCTCATTAAAGTGCGAGCTATTTTCTGAGCAGACTAGATGAATATTTTTAAATGGAGCTCCTGACAGTTCATATTGAAATCCTGGTTCAGTTGTAATTTTTTGATTATTTCTTTTTAGTCCTACTACTTTATCTTTTTCAAATTGAAGCTCCCACCCTCTTACTGTTAGTATTTCAAATAACTTCCTTATTTGGGAATAGTCAATTCTCTTGAGATCATTTTTATTAAAAAGAAATTTCTCGTGTTCTACACCAACTCTAAGTTGATTTTTATTTTTAATCCCATCTTTGAAATATTGAATTAATTGATCTTTATTTTGAACTACTTCGTGTAAAGATTTATTCAAGGTTTTTTAATTCTGTTTTTAAGAATTTAGCTATCTCTAACATTCCATCTTTATTAACTTTTTTTTCTGCAACTGTATTATAATTAGTGTTAGTATTAACATCATATGTGTATCTCTGGCCGTTTTTATCTGTGATGTACTCAATACCAGCTATCTCAATATTATTTTTTTTCAAAAAATTCTCATATTTTTCAATATCTGGATTTGTATAATTTTTTAGAATCATAAATTTATTACCATCTGGATTATTAGATATATTTTCAGAGACGTTATTTTTACTATCACAAGGACATAATTCAAAAGAATTTCCAGCATCAACCTGAACTGCATATAAAAATTTAGAATTAACAAATTCAAGTCTATGAATTACTTTTGGATCAGCATCAATATAATCTTGTAAAATTGTTATACCATCTATTGAATTTTCAAAAAGAGATCCATTAACATACACCTCTAACTCTTCTTTGTTATTAAAAAGTTGCACACCAAGACCTCTACCGGCTCTATTATGTTTAGTTATAAAAGGTTTACTAAAATTTTTTGCAGCTTGAATAATTTGCGATTTACTAGAGCAAAAAATTGAATTTGGAGTTTTAATGCCTGCCTCATTTAATTTCAAATACTGTAAAGATTTGCTTACTTCTAGAGCTAATGCATTATTATCATTAATAACTCTTTTTTTATGATTTTGTAACCAGTTCAGTATCACCGATGTATATTCTGGGGCAAATCTATGTCCTCTAACGTGAGAACTAGCGCTCATTCTATTATAAAATATTCCTTCAGGTGGATTTTTGCCCAAATCAATTTTAGCGTTTTCTACGTGCCAATCTTCAAAATCTACTTTTAATTCCTTCAAATGATATTCTAATGGTTTAGTCCAAGCTTCATTTTCGTGAATAATATATGCTTTCATAAAATCTGGCGTTATATATTCTTCTTTAAATTTTTCAAGTAGTCATTATATATCAATAATGAAAGATTTTTTAGAGACTATCAAAAAAAGAGACCCTGCTGCAAAATCAATTCTCAGCATACTTTTAACCTATCCAGGTGTTAAAGCAGTTTTCTTTCACCAAATATCACACTTTTTTTTTAAAGCTGGATTCGACCTAGTCGCCCGAATTATTTCTCAAACAGTAAGGTTTTTCACGGGCATAGAAATTCACCCTGGTGCAAAAATTGGAAAAAATTTATTTATTGATCATGGTATGGGTGTTGTGATTGGAGAAACTTCTGAGATAGGAAACAATGTTACTATTTATCATGCAGTAACATTAGGGGGCAGTTCCCCAAGTGTTGATAGCGAGCAACAACGTGACGAAAAAAGACATCCAACAATAGGGGATGATGTTGTAATTGGATCTGGAGCTCAAATTATAGGTCCCGTTAAAGTCGGAAACAACGCAAGGATAGCAGCAAATGCTGTTGTCGTTAAAGATGTTCCAGAGAATGCAACAATGGTTGGGATACCCGCAAAAGCAGTCAAATTAGAAAATAAAGGAAATTTTAGGCCTTACGGTGTGGATGATAAAGTAAAAGATGATTAAAGACTGGAAACCAAATTTAACTCCAGAACAAAATTATGTTCTAAAACAGGAAGGCACAGAGTCTCCTGGGAGCAGTCCTTTAAATCAAGAAAAAAGAGAAGGTTCTTATCATTGTGTAGGGTGTGGAACAAAGTTATTTGAGTCTTCAACTAAATACGAAAGTGGATCTGGTTGGCCATCTTTTTATGATTCTTTACCTGGAGTTTTTGAGGAAAAAACTGACATGCATATTGGATACCCAAGAACCGAGTATCACTGTAAAAAATGTGGCGGACATCATGGCCATATTTTTGATGATGGCCCAAAACCTACTGGAAAACGATATTGTAACAACGGTATTTGTCTATTATTTAAACCAAAAAGCGAGTAGTTATACACAAACCAAATAAGTGTTTTAATACAACCTCTCAAAAAATTATAATTTATTTTGCCATGTCCTCTAGACCAAGGCAACATAAGTTTGTTAGATTATCATTTCATCCACCATGAAGAAGCAAATTATTTCCCTATTAATAATAGTATTTTCACTCATTTCTTTTCACACGTACTCATCAGAACAAAATTGGAATCCTGCAAAAGATGGAGATAAAATTATTTTAATAAGACACGCCAAAGCGCCTGGTGGTGGTGATCCGGAGGGATTTAATATTGAGGATTGTAAAACGCAAAGAAATCTCGACATAATAGGAATTAATCAATCAAAAAAAATTGGTAAACTTTTTAGAGAAAAAAAGATTAAAATTGATAAAGTTTTATCAAGTCAGTGGTGTAGATGTAAAGATACTGCAAAATACGCTTTTGGAGATTTCAAAGAATTTTCTGCATTGAATTCTACTTATACTCCACCATATGACCAAAATGAAAAAAAGCAAATCAAGGAATTAAAAAAATATGTAAGTGGCTGGAAAGGTAATGGAGGAAATTTAGTTTTAGTTACGCATTATGTTATTATCTTAGCAATAACTGGAGAAACAACAAGATCTGGTGAACTAGTTATCACTGACAAAAACTTTAAAATTCTATCTACGATTAATACACTTTAAAAAAATATGAAATATACAACAGCTATTAAAATTAAGTATTCTATTGATGTTTTAATCTTTAAGAGAGTGTCTTTATTCTTAAATTTGTTATTGATAAATAAAGATAATCGAGAAAATGCTAATTGAACTAGAATGATACTTAAAGCTATACCTAGTAAAGCATTGTAAAAGCTAAAATTTTTAAGACCATAAAAGCAAGCCGCAATAAATGTGAACCAGGAAATATTTGTTACAAATAAAGTAATTAAAATACCTGACCCTTTTTTAAAAATACTTTGGGATTTTATGAAAGTATAAGACCACAAAAGGGTGAATAAAAAACCTATATATTTAATTATCATGAGCCAATATTGTAATTGCGGTAGAGTTCAAAGGCAAATATAAAGTTAATATGATAATTAAACTTGCGTTTGCTTTCGGGGCTGGATTTATAAGTTTCTTCACGCCTTGCGTACTTCCAATTATCCCAGGTTATATTTCATATATTACTGGAAAAGATTTAGGAGAAATAGATAAAGATAAATCAATAGTGCTAACTAAAACTATTCTTTTTTCATTAGGCTTCTCATTTGTTTTTATAACACTTGGAGCAGCAGCATCTGCAATTGGAAACGTACTTCTCTTCTTCTCAAATGAATTAAGAATAATCGCAGGATTAATAATTATTATTTTTTCATTACAAATGTTAGGTTTTTTAAATTTTTCTTTTTTGAATACTGAAAAAAGAATTCAAACTGCTTCAAGTTATAAAGATAATTATGCATTTCCTTTTATAGTTGGTGCAGCTTTCGCGTTTGGTTGGACACCTTGTATTGGCCCAGTTTTAGGTTCGATAATTGCTTTATCTGCCACTGAGGCCACAATTATGAGAGGAATTTTATTATTATCATTTTACTCTTTAGGATTAGCTATCCCATTTATATTGTCAGGTTATTATATGAGTAGATTCTTGAATACTAAAAAAGGTTTTGGAAAATATTATGGAACTATTACAAAATCCGGCGGAGCAATTCTTTTAATTACTGGTATCTTGATTACCACAAATTATATTCAAGTTATAAGTTATTATATTTTGACGACCTTCCCAATTCTCGCTAAGCTTGGTTAATGAGTGAAATAACAGTTTTAGGAATTTTTGTAGCAGATATAAGTTTTTCTGGGCCTAAAATCCCATCAATAGGGGAAACTATTTTAGGAAAAAAATATAATGTCGGTCCGGGTGGAAAGGGGTGCAATCAAGCCATAGCAATTGCAAGACTAGGTGGAAATACAAACTTTATAAGTAAAATTGGCAAAGATGAGTACGGGGAGTTAGCTCTTAAAACTCTTGAAAAAAATAAAATTTCTACAGAAAATATTATTCAAGATAACAGTCAACAAACTGGTGTAGCTGGAATTTTAGTTGATCAAAATACCGGAAAAAATGCAATAAATGTAATTGTAGGTGCCCCAAGTTCTTTAAAGATAAATGAAATTGAAAAACAAATTAATTTAATAAAAAGATCGAAAATTTTTTTAACTCAATTAGAGGTTCCAAAAGATGTTACATTACATTGTTTGAAAACTGCTAAAGAAAATGGATGTATTACCATTTTAAATCCTGCACCTGCATCAGAGATTTCAAAAGATTTTTATAATAATATCGATTTTTTTACACCTAATGAAACTGAGGCTGAATTTTATACTGGGATCAAGATTACAGGTGAAAAAGATGCAAAGCAAGCAGCTGACAAACTTATTAATTTTGGCATTAAAAAAGTAATAATTACATTAGGAGAAAAAGGATTATTTTACACTGATGGAAAAGAAGAAATTTACTTAAAAGCAAGTGCTGTAAAGGCAATTGATACCACGGGTGCTGGAGATGCTTTCAATGGTGGTTTGGCTTTTGGATTATCAAAAGAAAAAACGATTACAGAATGTTTGGAATTAGCTAATAAGGTTGCAGGAGTTTCTACTACAAAACTTGGGGCAGGGGATGCAATGCCATTTTTAAAAGACATTAATTAGATAACAATTTATCTAATTCTCCACTCCTATTTGCATTTTGCAACTGCTCGTTTCCGCCCACGTAATGGTCACCCACAAATATTTGCGGAATAGTTCTCGCGCCGTTTGTCCTTTGCAACATTTCTTTTGCCTTAGCTGGATCTTTCCAAATATCAAATTCTTCAATTTCAACATTTTTACTTTTTAATAATGCTTTTGCGGCTCTACAGTAAGGACAAGGATCGCCAGAATACATTGTTACTTTTTTCATATTTAATATATATCAGATATTTTTATCTTTTCTCTGAGTTTTTTCCTCCCAAGTTGAAATTTTTTTCTATGTTTGATGCTTGTATTGTGCACTCTTTTTCTCCATAAACGAAATGAGCCTGGTTTTAAATTTTTTCTCATTATTTTAATTACTTGAGATTCATTTTTACCGGTTTTTTCTTTAATTTCTTCGAATGTTATCCTGTCTGCCCAAGCAGCCCAGATAATCCAATTATCATCTTTTTCTTTCGGCTCAGGATTTTTTACTTTTGTTTGAGGGATAAAACTTTTTTTCTTCATAATTTTATATATAGTGACTTATTAAATGTTTCCAACAGACTATATAATATTTTTACAAATCATTTTATTTTTATTTATTTCTCCTGGTCCGCCAAGAGTTGTAATAGTTTCACACACACTCAACTATGGTTTAAACAGATCTGTTTGGACAGCATTTGGAGACATATCTGCAAATATCATTCAGGCTATTTTAGTAGTTTTTTTAATTGGTTCTTTTTTAAGTGATAATCCGCAAATTCTTTATTACTTAAAATGGGCCGGAATATTTTATATAGTATATTTGGCTTATGATACGTTTACCTCAAAAATAAGAAGCTTTACTTCAAAAAATCAAAATTTAAAATCACCATTATCGTTTTATAAAGATGGATTATTAGTTGCAGGTTTAAGTCCAAAGGCAATTCTATTTTTTGGAACAATTTTTCCTACTTTTATTAATTTTGGATCAAACATTATTTCACAGTTTTTAATATTATTAGTTACTTACGTAGTTTTAGATTTTTTAACGTTAATGATTTATGGATTGGCAGCTGAAAAAATTTCAGTATGGTTAAAAAGTAAACCAAAGCTATTAAATACAATTTCTGCGTGTGTTCTTCTAATTTTAGCAGTTTACATTGCTGCGACACAGAATTTTTAAGTCATTCTAACTGTTGTCAAAAAGTTTATTTCTTGTTTAAATTAATTATTAATTAATTAATTAACAAAGGGGAAATAATGAATAAATTAGTTAAACTAATTATTACATCTATTTCAGCTATAACTTTAGCACTTGTTTCTTTTACATCTTCTTTTGCAAAAGTAGATGGGGAGTACATTGTGTTAGGTTCTGCAATATCTCTTACAGGAAAATACTCTTCAAATGGAGTTCATACTCAAAATGGTTATAACATGGCCGTTGACAGAATTAACAAAATGGGTGGAGTGGAAGTTCAAGGTAAGAAATATAAGTTTGAGATCATTTACTATGATGATGAGTCAAACCCAAAAAGAGCCGCTCAGTTAGCTGAAAGACTAATTAAACAAGATGGCGTTCATTACATGCTTGGACCATACAGTTCAGGTTTAACGAAAGCCATTGCACCAGTAACCGAGAAATATAAAATTCCTATGGTTGAAGCAAATGGTGCATCTAGATCTTTATTTACTAAAGGATACAAATATTTGTTCGCGGTGTTATCACCAGCTAACCAATACCTTGAAGTAGCTATTGATTTAGCGGTAGAAAAAAACGGTGGTAAAGGAGTAAAAATTGCTCAAGCATTTGAACAAGATGCTTTCTCACAAGACGTGAGACTTGGTATTTTAGATGCAGCAAAAAGAACTGGATCTGAGATCATCATCGATGACAAACTACCAAAAGAACTTAACGATATGGCAGCTACATTGGCTAAAGTAAAAGCTGTTAAGCCAGATGTACTTGTTGTATCAGGTCACACAAAAGGCGCATTAACTGCGATCAGACAAATTTCTGAAATGAAAGTTGATGTTCCTATGTTAGCGATGACACACTGTGATGCTGCAAAACTTTCTAAACAACACGGAAAGAAATCAGAATTCGCATTGTGTGCTTCTCAGTGGCACAAAAATTTGTCTTACAAAGATAAATTCTTTGGCTCTGGTAAGAAATACGCTAAAGACTTCCAAAAAGAATTTGGATATGACCCGCCATATCAATCAGCAGAGTCTTCTGCAGCATTATTAGTATTTAAAGATGCGTTCGAAAGAGCAAATTCTTTTGACAGAGATGCAGTTAGAGATGCGCTAGTTGATACAGAAATGCAAACTTTCTATGGAAACATTAAATTTGGACCTGGTGGCCAAAACGTTGCTAAGCCAATGATCTTGTTCCAAGTAAGATGTAAAGGCGATGATTGTGAGAATAGAGTAGTAGCTCCTACAAAATGGGCTTCTGATAAGTTCTATCATCCAATCCCGAAATGGTCTGACAGAAGTTAATAGCTTCTAGATAATTTGAAAAGCCTCTAGTTTTCTAGGGGCTTTTCTTTTATAAGTTTTGAAATTTTATGGACTTTCTTATTTTTAAAGCTCCAATGTTAATGGTCCAAGCTTCATTGGACGGAATTCTTTTAGGTATTTTATTTGCACTAATTGCTTACGGAATGGCTCTTCAATGGGGAGTGATGAATATAATCAATATTGCGCAGGGCGATCTAGTTATTCTTGGAGGATATATTGCATACACTATTTATCTTTGGGGAATTCATCCAGCATGGGGAGTTATCATTTCTCCAATTATAATGTTTTTTGTTGGATGGGGACTTTACAAACTTGTGATTAATAAAGTTGTGGATCGAGATTTATTTATTTCAATTTTAGCAACTTTTGGTATCGCCATTGTATTCCAGCAATTAATGAATTTTATTTTTGGCGCAGATGTAGTTGTTGCACAATCTGAATACGGAACTACAATGTTATTTGACAATTCAGTTACTCTACCAAATTCAAAAATATTCTCAGCTTTTATAAGTGTTCTGTATGCAGTAGCTTTGGTTATTTACATGAAAAAATCCAGACTTGGACGAGCTATAAGAGCTACAGCACAAAATGCTAGAGCTGCAAAAATTTTAGGTGTAGATACAGAAAAAGTTTATGCTGCAACTTTTGGAATTAACGCTGCGCTATGTGGAATTGCAGGAGCATTAATTTCAATTACTCTTACTCTTCACCCTTATGTAGGACTTCCTTATACAGTTAGATCTTTCATGATAGTGATAGTAGCGGGTCTAGGTAATTTACCAGCAGTGGCGGTTTCAGGGATGGGGTTAGGTCTTTTTGAGGAATTTGCTGATTATATTTTAGGAACAGAATTTAGAATAGGTGCAGTATTTTTATTACTAGTCTTAATATTAGTTTACAGAAGATTTAAACTTTCGAAAAAAAGGGAATATTTAAAATGAGAAAAATTATTTTATTTTTAGCTTTGTTGATGGTTTCATCTGCGTTTGCTGATGAAAAACCAGGCAGATTTTTTAAAGATCAGCCAGATGTAACAAATGATCCACAAGTTCATTTCATATACTTGTTAAATAAAGATAGCAAAGACAGGGAGTGGGATATTAATGGTAAAATGGAATCCGAACTCATGGAAGTAAATGAAAAATTTTTTGAAATGACAAAGGGAAAACAAAAATTTAGATATGATATGAGAAAAGATGGAAAACTAGATATCTCGTTTGTTCGTTTTGATAAAAAATACAAAGGAAATTATGGAATGAACTATCCAGATGCTTTTCTTACAAAAAATGGATTTAATGATCCAAATAAACTTTATTTTTCATGGGTTGATGTTGGTCATCGAGATGGCGGTCAAGGATCCGTTCATCATGGATACATATTTTTAAAAAGTAAATACATTGGTAATAAAGCAAAAAGAAGTATTATGACACTGCATGAATTAGCTCACGTGGCTGGTTTTGCCTGGACGTGTAACAAAGGAAATTATGGAGGCAGTCATATTAGGAATACAATCGTTGGAGGACCCGAGAGTGGTGATAAATACAGATTAGGTAGTATATATGATCACGGAGATCCTGCCTGCCCAGATATGAAAGACCTAGTTTTTTTAACACCAACCTCAGATAAACCTTTCAATCCAGTGGAATTAAAATGTGCTATGGCCGCAGAAGTTGGAAGAGGTATCGCGCCTAACCCTGATTATAAATGGAGAGATAGATATTCTCATAAAAAATTACAAAAAGTATCCAAGAAAAGAACTTGGTGCACTTATAACCGTTATGAAAACTTTAAAGAGGGTCAACATTAAAAATGAAACAAAAAGATTTAATTTTATACTCTAGTTTAATTATCTTAGGTTTAGCGGCACCTTATTTATTTTCTGCTTTTAAAGTTCAGCTTACATATCTTTGTGTATTGATCGTTCTAGCGATGACATGGAATTTACAAGGTGGAGAAATGGGCTATAACACCTTTGGAAATATCCTTTTCTACGGTCTTGGAATGTACCTAACTGCCTCAGTTCAAGTAGGAATGTTTTTTCCATTAGCTGAATGGACAGAAAGTGGTGGAGAAAAAACATTTGTTCATACAACAGCGCAATATTTTCAAGGAATAGGTGTCGGATTATTAGTTTCAGCTATTGTACCTGCAATTATAGCAGGCGCTATTGGTTACGCTATTTTAGGTTTAAGAGGCCACTACTTTGCTATTTGTACTTTAGGACTTGGAATTGCAGCTGGTGAAATTGCTGGAGGAATAGAAATTATTGGAGCTGGTCAAGGTTTTACCACACCACCTTTTCCTGCAGAAATAGTAGACGCTGAAGCCAGAGGAAAATTTTTCTATTTTTTAAGTTTTGCATTATTAGTCGGAACATTTGTTTTTGTTAAATATATTTACGGATCTCGATTTAGATTAATTTTAAATGCAATAAGAGATAATGAGGATAAAGCAGAGGCAATGGGTATTCAAACTATGAAATATAAAATTGTAGGTTGGATGTGCTCAGCATTCTTCTGTGGTCTAGCTGGCGGAATTATGGGTGGACTAATTGGATATATAGACTCTACTGACGTTGCATTTGATGGAAGAGAGATGGGAGTATTTATGGTTCTTATGGCCATACTTGGCGGAAAAGGAACTTTATGGGGACCAGTAATTGGAGCGACTCTATTCCATTTCTTTAAGGAAGGTCTTTGGACTTTAATTTTAGGTTGGCAATATGTTGCGCTAGGAGTTTTAATTGTTGTCATCGTAGTTTATTTCCCAGAGGGATTAATGGGTTGGTTGAGAGAAAAATATCCTGAAAGATTTGGTGAAGTTATAGATGAAAAAGATCGTAAAGCGCAGGTGGAATTAAAATGAGTATTCTTCAAGTTAAAAATGTAAGTAAATCTTTTGGTGGCGTTCAAGCTAACGTAGATATTTCTGTTTCCGTAGAGCAAGGATCAATTGTTGGTTTAATTGGGCCAAACGGTTCCGGTAAAACTACTTTATTTAATTCCATTGTAGGAACTCATCCAATAGATCAAGGTTCTATTGTTTTTGATAACACAGAGGTTTCCGAAATGCCTGTTCCTGCAGTGGCTAAACTTGGTTTATTAAGGACTTTCCAGCAAACAAAAATATATACAAAACTAAACTGCGTTGAAAACATGTTAATCAGCCATAAGGCAAGCGACTCCGGTTTTATTTTCGCAAAAGTTCCTGCTGAACTAACTGAGAAAGCAGAAAATTTATTAAATTTTGTTGGTCTTTATCAAAAAAGAAATTTGAGGGCAGGGGATCTTTCATTCGGACAGCAAAAATTATTAGAGTTAGCAATGGCTTTAATGAATGAGCCAAAAATGCTTTTACTTGATGAGCCTACAGCTGGAATTAATCCAACTTTAATAAATGGAATTATAGATAGATTAATCAAGATAAATAAAGATTATGGAATTACTTTATTAGTCATAGAACACAATATGAAAGTAATTATGAGTTTAGCACAAAGAATTTTCTGTTTAGCGCACGGTAAAATGTTAGCAGAGGGTTCACCAGATCAAATTAAAAATGATAAGCGAGTTGTTGATGCTTATTTAGGAGCTCAATAATGGCAAATCAATATGATGTTTTAGGTAAAGCACCTGGTTTAGAAGACCTAAATAAGCTATCGCCAAATGATGTTCATTTAACCATCAGAGGTTTAAACGCTGGGTATGGAAAAATGGAAATACTTCATAATTTTGACTTAACAGTTAGTAAGGCACAATCTTTATGTTTAATAGGACCCAATGGTGCAGGAAAATCTACGATACTTCATTCGATTTATGGTTTTACAAATATTTTTGATGGAAAAATTGAATTGGAAGGAAATGAAATAACTAAATTAACTCCTGCACAAAAACTAAGTAAAGTTGGAATAGCTTACATCTTACAAGATAATTCAGTGTTCCCTGATATGACTGTTGAAGAAAATCTTTTAATGGGTGGATATATTAAAGATAAACAGGACGAAGCTTACGAGGAAGCTGAGAGAATATTTGAAAAATATGAAAGATTAAGAAATAGGAGAAACCAACCTGCAAAAGTTTTATCTGGTGGAGAAAGAAGATTATTAGAAATCTCTAGGGCATTAGTAATGAAACCTTCAGTATTATTAGTAGACGAGCCATCAATTGGTTTAGAACCAAAATATATAAATATGGTTTTTGAAATTTTAGAAGATCTTCAAAAAGTTGAGAAGAAAACAATTATTCTTGTTGAACAAAATGCAAAAAAAGGTTTAGAGTTTGCAGATATCGGTTACGTTTTAGTATCTGGGCAAACTGCCATTGCAGGAAAAGGTGATGATCTTTTAAAAAATCCAGATGTAGGAAGATTATTCCTTGGTGGATGATTAATTCACAAGCTTTCTTTACAGGTTTGAAATCTTTAAAAGGCTCCAGAAGTCCCGCTATACCTTTGGCAGCTTGTTTCATTGCCTTGGGGGCCCTATTTAAAGACGCAGGATTTAATATTCAACAAAGTGTAGCTTCAAGTTTGTTCACCTATGCTTTGCCTGGACAACTTGTAATGGCAGAGTCAATAGTGTTAGGTACATCAATAATAAACATTTTTTTAGCTGTTTGGTTAGTAAATTTTAGACTTTATCCTATGACAGTTTCTTTATTTCCTTTACTCAAACATAAATCACAACCGAAGTGGAAATACTACTTATCATGTCACTTTCTAGCAGTCTCATCTTGGCTGATTGCAAAAGAAGGTTATAGAAAAATTGAAAAAAAACACAGAATTGATTTTTGGATCGGTATTGGAACTGGAACATTAGCCACAGCAGTCATACTGACAGTTGTAGGATACATGTCTGCTGATTTTTTTAATAAAGATATGCTAATTGGTCTAGCTATCGTCAATCCAGTATATTTTTTTTGTATGATGATTGGAGCCATGAAAGATTTAGCTGTATCAATTTCTGTTGTTCTAGGGTCAACATTAGGTCCGGTTATTTATTTATTTTCTGCAGAGTGGTCACTGTTATTCGCGGGATTAATTGCTGGATCAATAGCTTTTTTTGTGGGGGAAAAAAATGGTAAGTAGTCAAATTATAATTTTAGCGATTATTGCAACTTCTATTGCTACATTTATTTCTAGATTTATGGGGGCGCTAACCTCAGAAAAGGTAAGCGTTAAATCAAATATTTTTAAATGGTTTAATTGTGTAGCTTATTCAACTTTAGCAGCCTTACTAGGAAGAATGATAATATTTCCTGCAGGAGTTTTAGCTGAATCTGAAATAATTATTAGGTTAATAGTATTTTTCGTTTGTATAGCCATATTTATTTTATCAAAAAAAAATTTGGTTTTACCTACGATTGCCTCTGCAATTTTATTAAGCTTTTTGACTAACTTTTAATTTATGTTAACATTAAGAATGGAACCAATACTGATGATTTTCATAGTTTTATGGATTATGGGAATAACGGATTAAATTAAATGAGCTTTTCTGTAATAGATCATACTAATTCGAAAAGAGTCCGAGTAATAAAATTAAATGAAACCGATTTAGATAAATTGATTTTTCCTTTTAAAAAACACTCAATCTTATCTTTGGAGTACAAACCATTTTCTAGATTTAGTTTGGCAAAAAGTCTGGATGAAGTATTTCAAAATAAATTAAGTATAAAGTTAAGTGAAATTCTTAATGATCGTAATACTGGTACTGCGATTGTTGAACCAGACATCAAGAATGGAAAATTTGATAAAGATTTTTTAGTTAAACTTTCTACGGGGCTCGCTCATTTAATAGGAAATCCTAATTTTGACTCTATGACAGGAAAATATTACGCTAGATTTTACGTAAAACACCAAGACAGTAGCGACTCTTATCTAAGAAAAGCTTATACAAATTTGGATCTTCATACAGATGGAACATACGTTAAAGAGAAAACTGACTGGTTAATAATGACAAAAATGGAAGAGCAGAATGTAAGTGGAGGTGAAAGTGTAATTTTGCATTTAGATGATTGGGAACATTTAGAAGATTTAAGTAATGACCCTGTTGGTCAACAAGACTTTGTGTGGGGTTCACCCAAAAGTAAGAATGTAGATTATAAGGTAGAACACCCTGTGTTTTCTAAAGATAAAAATGGAAAACCAATTATTTCCTATATTGACCAATTTCCTGAACCAAAAAATATGAAGCAAGGTTTATTTTTACAAAAATTATCGGACTCTTTAGAGCAAAGTAAAAATAAAATAAGCTTTCCCTTACCAGTGGGTTCCACAATTTTCTCAAATAATTACTTTTGGTTGCATGGAAGGAAAGCTTTCAAAGAGCATTCTGGGTTATCTCGGGAATTACTGCGAATAAGAGGAACTTTTTTTAATTAATACTCAGTTGACTCTCGATTAGTTATTTATTTTAATACAGCTTATTAGTTAATTAATTAACAGGGGGAAATAATGTTAAATAAGCTCAAAAAACTTATCAGCTTAGTTTTCGCAACTGTTCTTCTAACTTCAATTTCACAAACATCTTTTGCAACTGACAAATTACACTTCGTGATTGGCGGTGGAGCTGGCGGTGGTTGGGATGGAACTGCTAGAGGAACTGGTGAAGCTTTAACTAAAGCTGGTTTTTTAAAAAGTGCATCATTTGAAAATATGTCAGGTGGTGGTGGAGGAAAAGCTTTATCTTTTATGATAAATACTAAACCTTCAGATACAATTTTAGTTCAATCAACTCCATTAGTTCTTAGATCAATAACTAGACACTCTGGTTATGTAGATAAGAAAAATGCAGCAAAGGTGACATCTTATAAAGATGTTGTTCCTATAGCTGGTGTTATTGGTGATTATGGTGCAATCGTTGCAGCAAAAAATTCACCTTATAATTCTTGGAAAGATGTAGTTGCTGCTTACAAAGCAAATCCTAAGTCAGTTAAAATGGCTGGTGGCTCTGTAAGAGGAAGTATGGACCATTTGATTGGTGCTCTAGCTTTCAAAGAAGCTGGCGCTAATCCAAATGATGTTGTTTATATTCCTTATGATGCAGGTGGAAAAGCCTTAGCTGGACTTTTATCAGGCGAAACTCAAATTCTTTCAACAGGCTTGGGAGAAGTTATGGGTGCAAGAGATCAAGTAAAAATTCTTGGTATAACAGCCCCGAAAAGAGTCGCAGATGCTCCAGATGTTCCAACTCTGAAAGAACAAGGTACTAACGCTATTTTCGTAAACTGGAGAGGTTTCTTTGGCCCTCCGGGTATGAGCGATGGTGAAAGAAAGAAAATTGCTAAAATGTTAGGCGATGTTCAAAAAACACCAGAGTGGGAAGCAGTAAGAAAAAGAAATGCTTGGGTAAATATTTATAACCCAGATAAAAAATTCGTTAAATTTTTGGAAAAACAAACAGTTGAGATGACTGGTTTGTTAAAAAATTTAGGCGTAATTAAATAAATAAATAAGGGAAGAGCAGTGAAAATAAGTCCTTCAAAGATTATTTCACTGCTCTTTTTTATTTTTTCAGCTTTTTACCTTTATACAGCATATCAAATTCAAGTTTTTACATTTGACGAGGACGCAGCTTTCAATGCTAAAACTTTTCCAATATATTTAGGTTACGCAGGGCTGATGTTTTCAGCTCTATATATTATTTTACCTGAGACTAAACCTTCGAATGTTGATTTAAAAGTTTTAGATTATAAAAGAACAATTACATTAGTAATTCTTATGATTTTATATGGTCTAACAATATTTAGGGCAGGCTACTTCCTTTCAACTTCAATTTTTTTAATTTTATCTTACATTGCACTAGGAGAAAGAAAATGGATTTGGGTTTTCATCCTTTCTTTTCCTTTTGTGGCAATATTTATGTATTTATTACATGGCTTATTAAATATTTATCTTCGTGATCCATTTTTACAATTAATTGGAATAATGGGATGATCGAAGGAATACTCATAGGTTTAGAAACAGCACTTTCATTAAAAAATTTAATGATGGTTATGATTGGTTGTTTCGCCGGCACTATAATTGGAATGCTTCCAGGTTTAGGACCTATGACTGCAATAGCATTAATGATACCAATTACTTATGGCTTTGAGCCTTCGACTGGTTTAATTTTAATGGCTGGAGTTTATTACGGAGCAGTTTTTGGTGGATCAACATCCTCAATATTAATTAATGCTCCAGGAATACCTGGAACTGTTGCAACTTCGTTTGATGGTTATCCAATGGCTCAACAAGGTAAAGCTGGTAAGGCGTTAGCAATTGCTGCTTACAGTTCTTTTGCTGGTGGTACTATAGCAGCAATTTTTTTATTGATAGCTGCTCCAAGTTTATCCAAAGTAAGTTTAGCTTTTAGATCACCAGATTATTTTGGATTAATGATTCTGGGTTTAACTGCTGTGTCAGCTTTTTCCGCCAAAGGGCATTTTCTAAAAGCTATGATGATGGTTGTTCTAGGTTTAATGTTAGCAAGTGTTGGTCAAGATACACTTTCAGATATACCAAGATTTACGTTTCAAAATATGAATTTATCAGACGGTATAAGTTTTGTCTTAGTAGTCATGGCTACTTTTGCCATGAGTGAAGCTTTGACAATAATTTTTAAAGCAAATGATCCAACAAGAGTAGCTAAACAAATTTCATTGTCACAATTAGGATCGATAAAATTAGATAAAGCTGAAACTAAAAAGATGGTTTCTACAATTCCAAGGTCTTCTGTATTAGGTTTTATAATTGGAGTTTTACCAGGAGCTGGATCTACAATTGCGTCATTCTTAGCTTACGGAATGGAACGAAATTTCGTAAATGATGAAGAGAAGCAAAAATTTGGAAAAGGGAGTATAAATGGATTGGCTGCACCAGAAACAGCAAATAACGCAGCTTGCTCAGGGTCTTTTGTACCGTTACTTACTTTAGGTATACCAGGCAGCGGAACAACTGCAGTTATGCTTGGAGCATTACTAGGTTTTGGTATTCAGCCTGGACCAAGACTTTATCAAACAAATCCTGAAATTTTTTGGTCAGTTATAATGTCGATGTATATAGGGATGGTAATACTTTTAATTCTTAATCTTCCATTAATTCCTTATATAGCAAGAGTTTTGGCTACTCCGAGGACATTTTTAATTCCTCTAATTTTATTTTTTTCAGTAACAGGAATTTATTTAATGTCATTCAATAACTTTGATATTTATATGATGATAGGTATAGCCGTAGTAGCCACTGTTTTACGTTTGTATGATTTTCCTATGCCACCATTAATTCTCGCATTTGTATTAGGTGGTTTAATGGAGGAAAATTTAAGAAGATCACTTTTAATCAGCGATGGCTCTTGGAGTTTTTTATGGGATCGGCCTCTAACAATGGTTATTATGATGACTATTTTTGTTATAGTAAGTTGGCAAGTTTATAAGAGTTTTTGGAAAAAAAATGACTAGCTGTGGCATTTTTATCACATAAAAATTAGGGATTTTTCGTCAATTTGTAGTGTTAATTAATAGTTGATTTGTTTTAAAGATAGAAATTAAGGAAGAATCAGCTAGTATTCATGCATTATTAATAATTAATTAAGGAAAAAATATGAAAAATTTTTGGGTAATATTAACAATATCACTTATGCTTTTAGTTGGAAAAGCCAACGCAGACGTGCGTTTTGGTGTTTCAGCTGCTTTAACTCAAATTGAAGCAGATGGTTCTGAGACTGAGGGTGGTGAAAAAAATAATGGAAGCGCTAGCAACGATACAATTATACCTTCAGTATTTTTAGAAATTGCTGGTGAGCGTTTCTCACTTGGTTTGGACTATATTCCTCTAGATGCGGATGTAAGTAGCAAGACTAAGAAAAGAACTGACACAGAGACATCTGTAACTGGTACAACAACAACAACTTCTACGACTAGAAACCAAAGTGCTCAGGCAGAATTATCAGATCATATTACGCTTTACGCAACTATGATGTTGACAGATTCAATCTACTTAAAAGGTGGAATGGCACAAGTAAGCTTAACTACTGAAGAAAGTTTAGCCACAGGTTCTAAATACGGAAACGTAGATATAGATGCTATTTTGTACGGTATTGGAAGAACTGATGGAAACTCAAGACTAGAACTAGTATTCACTGATTACGACGATTTTAGTTTAACATCTTCAGTTGCAAGAACTGGCGTAACTACAAATAACAAAATCAGCGCAGATTTAGATACCCTTGCATTAAGATACTCTTACGCATTTTAATTTAAGATAATAAATTTTAAAAAAACCCGTAGATCATTCTACGGGTTTTTTTTTATAACCTGACGTATTTTTTTTCTCTATCTACAGACCAATCTCTTGTCCCGTTAGCTACAATAAATAAGAATCCACCTGCTAGTCCAATATTTTTCAAAAAAGATACTGTCTGCATTTGGTCTGAAAAATCAAAATGAAATATAAATGCAGTTAATATACAAAAGGCTGAGAGAAGACCTGCAGAGAACCTTGCATTGTAACCAACGATTACAAAAACGGGTAAAATTATCTCAATTAATATGGCAGGGTAGAGTAAAAATCCTGGTATACCAAATCCTTCCATCCATCCTATTGTTCCATCTATACTAAAAATTTTATTGTAAGCTGAGATTAAAAACAAAGCCGATATAAAAATTCTTCCAAGTAAATCAAAAATATTAGCCATACAAAAAGTTATGATGATTTAATTGTAATGTCAAAAAATTGATAGTTTAAAACAGGTTTTTTATGCTAAAAAGTTAATGCTCTATAAATCATTATTACTCCACCAATTACAACACATACTTCAATGATAATTGTATGCATATTTACCCCTAGTTTATCAGCAATTTTTTTAGCTGTATATGATCCAAAAATGGAAACAATACCTATCATTGAACCAACATATAAAGCATCTAAATTAAGTAATCCTAAGTTCCAAAAAGAAATCAAACGAATAATGCAATTAATTAACGTTACAAAAGCATCAGTACCAATTATCTGGCCTCCAATTAAACCATTTGCTGCCAGCGCAGTTAATAACACAGAGCCTGGGCCCAATATTACACCACTTATTGTTCCATAAAAAATTGCCATAATTGCTAGACCGAACCAACCAATATTGAGATTTATTTTTTTAAAAATTCTTCGTAAAATTACTATAAATGCCAAACCAAAACCTAAACAAAAATATAAAGTTTTTTCGGATACAGCTGCGTAAAAATTTGTTCCAGCTATTAAAAAAGGGGTAGAAATAATTGCAAAATAAATCCCCTTTTTCCAAAAAATATTTTTTCTGTAGTAATACATTCTGGACAAATTTGAAAATAAGACAAAAACAGACATTAGGGGAACCAAAAGTTTAATGGGCACAAATGGAGATACTAACAAACCCAAAGTCATACCACCACCATAGCCAGAGATACCAGATACAACTGAAGCGAAGAAAGCGGTTAAAATTAAAATCGAAAGTTCTAAAAAACCTAAGCTTGCAAATAGTGCAGCTATGTCAAAGTTTGACTCCATTTACTCTTTCAAATTTAAATTACAGAGTTTTACCAGCTCGTCTGTAGTAAAATTTTTATGCAGTATTAGATCGATTAAATCATCAGTTTGACCTGTCTTGAATACTTCTAATAAACGTTTTGACTTAGCCACTATATCCTTTTCGTCCATTGGGTTATCTGGTGTGCCTCTGACTGACTTAGCATGATAGAATAATTCTTTATTATTACTAAATTTTATTCTTATTTTTGATTGCCTTTCAGGTCTTGCAATCGCTAATTCATCGCTTGAAACTGCTTTAATTTTTTTTCTCAAACTCACAATCTCAGGATCGTTAAATAATTTTTCATCATGGGCTTCTACATACCCCATTTTCTTTTTTATCAAATGCACGGCAATTAGATGTTGAGCACTAATTGAAAGAATTTTTCGATCATTTACAATGTGATATCTATCTGACGGTATATCTACAACCAATTCCGTTATGTCTTTATGATCAAATTTATTATTTTTTAAAAGATATTCAATTGCATCCATCATTGACTGAATTGGAGATCCTACAGACCATTTTTTAAGAGAGGCAGTATCAATCTTAAAATTTTCACCAAGTTTTTCAATTATCAGTTTTGGATTTGGATTATGGGCAAATCCCTCATGAAATCCACGTTCACCCAATAGCGGATCAGTTACTGATGTAAAATTTTCTTTAGCAAGAAGTGCAGAATAAATTGCATTTCTAGTAGTCATACCAGAAAAAACAAAAGCTTTTTCAATATGATCTGGATCTCTATTCCAGCAAGCTAAGCCAGAAGTTTGTTGAATCGTATATGATAAAAGATAATTACATTGCTCATGTGTAAGTTTTAATAATGCACCAGCTGATGCAGCGCACCCAAATATTGGTCCAATACTATGAGTTGCAAAAATTGAAGTTTTAGGAGTTTTGTATCCTAAGCTTGTTGTGATTCTGACACCTATGTCATAACCCAAAGCGATTGCTTTAATAATTTCTCTACTACCTAATTTTTCTCTTTCAGCTACTGCTAAAGTAGCAGGAACGATAGCACAACCTGGATGAAATCTACCTTCTGTTGTCGAGTCATCTGTTTCGTTAGCATGTGCAGCCATCCCGTTGGAAAAGCCAGCATTAATTGCTGAAACTTTAATATCATTTCCAAGTAATGAAGCTTCTTTTATTCCACCTTGATTTACAGAAAATTGAAAAGCTTTTTTCCCCGGCGGCAGGAGTCTTCCTGTTAGTATTGAAACAATAGTATCTAATAAATGAAATCGAGTTTTAAGCTCTGTTTTTTTTGGTAAGTCATTTGTAAGTGCTTTAGAGATATATTTTGTTAACTCCTGCTGTATATCCATTAAAAAATTCCCTTAATTTTATTTTTATCTAAATTTATATATCCATTTTTACAATTAATGTTTAATCTTTTTACTTCATCCTGAGTTAAATTACCTAAATTATCAATTAAATTTATGAATCTTTTTTCCTCTTTTTCATCAACAATATTTGTAAATAATTTTTTCATCTTATTTAGATAGTTTTCCCTTACAAAAGGTGTTTTACCATTTGGATGAGCATTGGCAAAATCTAATTGATCAACAATCTTATCTCCATTATTAAAAATAATTTCAACTTTTGCTCCTTGAGCTTTCTTTAAAGGATCAACCTCATTATAGTATTTTTTATTCCATTCACTACTTTCAAAAGTTTCAATTTTATTCCATAACTCAACAGTTTCTTTACGCTTTTTTCTACTTTCTGCGTAACTTTCTTCATGATGCCATTTACCATCTTCTAGAGCTACAGCGAATATATACATAGCAGAGTGATCAAGTGTTTCTCTTGATGCTTCTGAGCTATATTTTTCTTTATCGTTGCTTCCACTTCCCATAACCACATGAGTATACTCTTTAGTAAATATATTTATCTTCTTAATTTCCTTCGTGTCAGTTACCTTCTTTCTCATTTCAAAAGCTAAATCAATTAATGAATTCCCGTGATATCCAGCAGAGTGTTCTTTCGTAAATGTATTTAAAATTCCTTGTCTCGGTTCGTTAGACTCTGGGAGTTCTATTTTAATTTCTCCTCTATTATTTTTTAATAATATTTGAATAATTCCGTAATCACCTTCCCAAACAGGACTTGGAGAAGTATCTCCTCTCATAGCTCTATCTATTGCATCAATTGAATTTTTACCTACTAATCCTGGAGCATATGCCTTCCAACTTGATAACTTGCCTTTCCTTCCTTGTCTCGTAAAAGTTGATGTGTGAGCACTCCACTGTATTGCTTGATAGATTGTTTCTGCATCAAGTTTAAGTAAATTTCCAATGCCACTTGTTATTGCCGGTCCTAAGTGACCAACGTGATCTATTCGATTGGGATTAAGAGCAATTGATAGTGATAATCTTAATTGAGTTTCATAGCTTGTCGCAATAGCTTTAATCAAATCCTCACCATTACAATTTTTTTGCTGAGCTACAGCAAGTATTGTTGGTATACAATCACCAGGATGGCAAGTTTCTTTTGCCATAATATTATCGTGAAAATCTAATTCTCTGACTGCAACAGCATTTGACCAAGCTGCCCATTGACAATCGTATTTTTTATTTTGATCTAAACCAAAAAGAGTCGATCCAGAATTATTTTCAAACTTCATTGCTTGTGCTCTGGCAATTTTTACAGCTTCATTATTCAAGGCAGCTATTGCAACCCCTGCGTTATCTATAATTCTATTGCCAACCATATCTGAAATTTCTTTAGTTAAGCTCCAATCCTCTGCAGCCATATTTGCAATAAGCCATGCTAGTTGATTTTTTTTTTCTAATTTTGTTCCAGGTTTTTGAAGTTTAATTGTGTATGATTTCATAATATGAAATGACATTTTACATATTGAACTTAAGTCTAATATCGTGTTAACTTTTGTCAATTATATATAACAACTAACAAACAAAATGGGAGAATATATGATAAGATTAATGAAAAAGTTTTTTGCTTTATCTACATTCTTATCTGCCCTAACTTTTGCTGCAATTGCAACAACGTCTGCTAAAGCGGAAACGTTCGCTACAAAAGCGTGTGATCCAATACAAGTAGTAATTCACGCTTCTTATGGAGGTGGAACTGATACGACTGCAAGAATGATGTCTATTAGATCAAGAAGAACTCTAAAAGCTGATATGCAAATTGTAGGTAAAAGAGGTGGATCAGGTGCTAAAGCTCAAAACTACACTTTAACTAGACCAAAAGATGGTTGTACAATAATGGCTCTAACTGAGTCTCACTTGTATACTATGGCTAGAGGAAAATCTGACATGAAGATCGATGATCTTGTTGGAGTTGCTAGAGCTATGGAAGAACCAACTTTTATTGTTGTTAACGCTAAAAATAAAGAGTTAAGCACAATTAAAAAGTTTATCAAAAGATCAAAAAAGAAACCTATCGTAACTGCTATCGCATCTATTGGAGGAACAGAGCACATTGGAATGTATAACTATTCTAAAACTGCAGATGTACCTTTCAAAGCGGTATCATTTGGATCAGGAGCACAAAGCTTACAAGCATTAGCTTCTGGTAAAGTAGAGGCTTCTTTACTTAACCCTTCTGAAGCAGCAGCTTTAATCGAAGATAAAAAAATTAAAGCAATTTTATTGTTACATGACAAAAAAATGGCTGACTATCCAAAAGTACCAACTTCATACTCAATGGGTCATGAAGTAAAAGTTGTAACTACAAGAGGTTACGCTGTACTTAAAGGAACGCCTCAAGATAGAATTGATGCGCTTTCAAAAGGAATGGTAAAAGCTATGCAACATGAAACTTTTGGAAATTATCTTAAAGGTGCATCTCTAGACCCTAAAACTAGCCCAGCTGGTACAGAGGTTTGGGATAAGCAACTTAAAGAAAATTACAAAAAAGCTGCAGAAGCTCTTAAAGGTTTAGGTTTAACTAATTAGTTAATGTCTGACCAAAAAAAAATACATGATTTCGCGCCCAGAACTTTGGGCGCGGGATTTGTTCATAAAAGAGATTTAGTACTCGCGATAATTTTAGTCGCGTTTGGAGCCTTTATGTATTATGAGGCTAGTAAGTTTCCTGAAGCACCAGCAATATTAGGCGATACACTTAACGCTGATGTATTTCCAAAAATGCTGATTACAATAATGTTTTTGTTGGTTGCAATTATACCTTTCGAATTCAAATTAACCCCTGAAAAAGTAGCTAAGATTGACAAAGATCGGGATGATAAAACTTTAACAATTACTTGGTTAACGATTTTACTATTATTAACAATAGTATCTTTTGCTGAATATTTAGGAGCTGTAGTAACAATGGTTATTACTTGCTTGGCACTACCGCTACTGTGGGGTGAAAGGAATTATATTGCAGTAATTATTTATTCAATCTTATTCCCTGGATTTGTTTACTTATTATTTAACAAACTCTTAGGTTTATATTTTAACCCAGGTATTTTGGAGGCATTTAAATAGTATTATGGAAGATGTAATAAGAGGTTTTCAATTATTAATGGAGGTACAGAACCTAGCCTTAATTTTTGGCGGGGTTTTAATTGGAGTATTAGTTGGTGCTTTGCCAGGACTGAGTTCTCCAATGGCTATAGCTTTACTAATGCCATTTACAATTAGTCTAGATCCAGTTGCATCAATTTCAATGATGGCTGCTCTATATTGCGCAGGAACTTTTGGTGGTTCCATCACAGCAATATTAATTAATGCACCAGGAGCACCACCAGCGGTAGCTACTGCTTTGGATGGATATATGATGGCAAAAAATGGTGAACCAGGAAGAGCTCTTGGTTTAGCGGCAATCTGTAGTGTCTTAGGTGGAATTTTTGCAATTATTATATTTTTGTTTGCTACACCACTACTTGCAGAGATTGCTCTTAAGTTTGGACCAGTTGAATATTTTGGACTAACATTATTCGCTTTATCTATGTTAGCCGCAATGAGTGGAAAATCATCTATAAGAAATTTAATAGCTGGAGCTATGGGAGTTTTAGTATCAACAATAGGCGTACACTTAGCAACTGGTGTAGAAAGATATGAATTTGGCGTTCCTGAATTAACAGAGGGAATTAAGTTTGTCCCAGTTCTAATTGGACTTTTTGCAATGTCGGAACTACTCAATCAATCAAAAACATTAAATGCAGCAGTAGAGAGAATGTCAGCGAAAGCTTTAAAACTTCCAACAATGGCAGAACTTAAAGAATTAAAAGGTACAATTTTAAGATCATCCGGATTAGGGACATTCATAGGTATTTTACCTGCTGAAGGAGCGACTGTAGCTGCAATGATGGGTTACAATGAAGCGAAAAGATTTTCTAAAACTCCAGAAAAATTTGGTACGGGATGTGCCGAAGGTATCGCTGGGCCAGAAGCTGCAAATAATGCTGCAGCTGGAGGAGCGATGGTTCCTACCTTAGCTTTGGGAATACCTGGTAGCGGAACAACAGCATTAATTTTGGCTGCATTAGTAATGCATGGTTTTCGACCTGGACCTTATTTGATTTCAGAAACTCCACACTTAGTTTACGCGATATTTGGTGCAATGTTATTTGCTAATTTTGCCTTTTTAGGAATTGGCTTAGTGGGAGCCAAGTTCTTTTCATATGTAACGTTTATTCCAAAAAGATTTTTGTGGCCATCGGTGTTTATTTTCTCTTTAATCGGATCATATGCTTACAGTTCAGCAATATTTGATGTTTGGGTAATGCTAATCTCAGGTATCATTGGTTACTTTGCATTGAGAAACGGATTTTCTCCAGCTCCATTCGTAATGGGACTGATATTAGGAAAAATGGTAGAGGAAACATTCACTCAGTCAATGGTGATTTATGAGAGTAATTTTTTCAATTTCTTTGAAAGTGGAGTATTTATCTTCTTTATAATTCTTACGTGCATAAGTCTTACAACACCTTTCTGGGGCACAATCCGCAAAAAATTAGCTGCAAAAAAAGTTGAGTAGGGATTTCAATAAAAACAAAGTTGCCGTTCTTACTGGCGCAGCAAAGAAAATTGGAAGATCAACAGCAATAAGATTAGCAGAGCAAGGTTTTAATATACTTATTCATACTGGTGGCAAAAGTATTGAGGAAGCTAAAGATACAATAAATTTACTTGAAAAATTTAAAATTAAATCAAACTACGTCACAGGGGACTTAGCAAATTTAGAAACAATCAACATCATTAAAGATGCAGCTTTAAAACTAGGAACGCCATCTGTTCTTGTAAATAATGCCGGGTTGAGAATACATGAGCATTTCGAAAAGATAAATTATAAAGATTGGAAAAAAGTTATGACTGTAAATGTCGATGCTTCATTTTTATGTGCCCAAGCTTTAATTACTTATATGGTAAAACAAAAATGGGGGCGGGTAATTAATATTGGTGGTTTATCAGCACATATAGGGGCAAAAGAAAGAGCTCACGTTGTAACTTCAAAAGCGGCTTTAGTTGGTTTAACAAAAGCTATTAGTATGGAATTTATAGAGAGAGGTGTAACTTGTAATTGTGTTGTTCCTGGATTTATTGAAGATTTTGATAGCAAAGAAACTAAACTAAGTGGTCACTGGTTGCGCCACCCTCAAACGCCTAGTTTGGTACAAAATAGATTTGGAAATCCAGACGAAGTTGCGGAAGTCATAGCGAATCTTTGCAAGAAAGAAGCTGATTATATAAATGGACAGACTCTTCATGTGAATGGTGGTAGTTATACTCCATGACAATTTCAGAAGATTTTTCTAAATGGGCAAAAAATTTATCGACTAAAGATATTTCAGATAAGTCAAAGAAGACTTTAAATTATCTAATTAAAGATATCTGTGGAATTATCCTTTCTGCAAGGAATGAAAATTATGTTCAAAGTCTTGTAAAAGCTTATAAAGGATCAGGAAAATTTATTTCATTAGGTCATGGGAGTGACTTTGATATTTCCTCCTCTGCTATAATAGCAGGTACTGCTGCACATGGTGAAGACTTCGACGATACATTTGAGGGAAATCCTATGCATGTTGGAGCTTGTATGATTCCAGCTATATTAGCTGCAGCGCAAAGATTTAATTTAAATGGTGATCAGATTTTAAAAAGTTTAGCTGTAGGTACAGAGTTAATGTGTAGATTAGCCTTGGTTGCGCCAACTGCCATGCATAAACAAGGTTTTCACCCAACTGCTGTTTGTGGTACTTTTGGTGTAGCAGCTGGCCTTTCATCTGTTTTAAATTTAACTGAAAAGCAGATGGTGTCTTCATTAGGAATAGCTGGTAGTTTTACTTCAGGAATTATCGAATATCTTGCAGAGGGTTCTTGGACTAAAAGAATTCATCCTGGATGGTCTGCCAACTCAGGAATAAATTCTGTTTTAATAGCTCAAACAGATTTTTATGGACCTAGGACTGTTTTCGAGGGTGATCACGGTTTCTTTAGCGCTTTTGCAATTAAAGAAGTAAAAAGAGATTATTCTAAATTAACTGACTCTCTAGGTTCAAGGTGGGAAATAGAAAATTTGGCTTTTAAACCATTTGCTTGTGGAACAATGGCTCAGCCATTTGTAGATTGTGCAATTAAATTAAGAGACAAAATAAAAGACTTTAAAAAAATTAAATCTATAAAGGCAAAAGTTGGAGAGGGTACAGTGCATCGGTTATGGGAACCTTCTAAAGAAAAAAAGAAGCCTTCCACACCATACTCTGCAAAATTTTCAGTTCCGTATTGTGTTGCAGTAGGTTTTTTAAGAAAAGACGCAGGATTAAAAGAGTTTGATGACAAAAGTATAAATGATAAAGAAATTTTAGATTTAGCTAATAAAGTTGAGTATGAAGTTGACCCAAATGATGAATATCCAAAAAATTATACTGGAACTTTGACTTGTATTACCGAAGAGGGAGAATTCACTGAACATCAACCTTGTTTTAGAGGAGGTAGAAAACAACCCTTGACAGAAAATGATATTGATAAAAAATTTAATGCAAATCTTGATTATTCTAAAATAAATGAAAGCGAAAAAAATAATGTTAAAGATTTTATTAAAAATATTTTTACGAAGCCAAATTTTTCAAAAATTTTAACTAAGTAGAATGGAATATTCTATTTTATTACCTCAAACGATTTCAATTAACAGTGCAATATTTTTAATTTTTTTTAATTTTTTAACATGTTTTATATCAACTGCACTTAGTTTAGGTGGAGGAATGTTGATGCTTGTGGGATTATCATTTATTTTACCAACAACAGCTTTAATACCGGTACACGGGCTTATACAGCTTGGTTCTAATTTTGGAAGAATTTTTGTTTCAATTAAAGATTTAGATAAAAAGATTATTTTGCCTTTTGTCATTGGAACAATAGTGGGGTCTCTTTTTGGAGCAAATATAGTTGATTATCTATCTCCTGGAGTAGGACAAGTTGGGGTAGGTTTATTTATATTATATTCTTTATTTGGTACTTTTCCGCCACTAGGGAGAAAATATATTTTAGTTGGGGGTATCGCTACTACAATAATGTCGATGTTATTTGGTGCATCAGGACCAATAGTATCTACTCTGATAAGAAACATGGGTTTTAATCCAACAAAGCATGTGACAATTCATGGAGCATTCATGACTTCACAACACCTATTTAAATCAATTGGTTTCTTTTTTATTGGTTTTGCTTTTCAAGAATATATTCTACTCGTAGGGACAATGATTTTTGTAGGTTTTTTTGGTACTTATTTTGGAAAAAAAGTATTAATTTCAAAAGGTAAACACTACTTTCAAAAAGTTTTAACAATCATTTTACTATTAGGCGGAATAAGAATTATTCACTTAGGTTTACAAAATTTAAATTTATTATAGTTTAAACTAAAACTTCACCTCTCATTAAAGGTCTGAAAGTTCTAAAAAAAATTGCAGATTTTGCAAAAGGCTTGCCATTTTTATTTTCGATTATTGCACCTGCTGTCATTATTCCTGATGGATTTCCTGCACGTAACTCTAAAGGATCTGAATTTTTTCTTTTAACTTTGTTTGGAATAGTTCCATCAATAGCTGCAGCAACCCCAATATTTACACCTGCAGTACCCATTATAGCTTTATGAGTTTTTTCCATTGAAAACATTCTAGTTGTTATATCTTGATCGTTAGAACTAATTTTTGTTTTATCTAAACTTACATAATCTTTCGGTGAAGTTACAATGCCTATTCGAGGTGTATTCATAGGAGCTTCATTTTCAGAATTTGAAAGGCCTATGATATGTGCAGATTTTCTTCTAATTTTTTGAATTAAGTTCATTTTGTCAGTTTTAGCGTCAAGCTCATCTGGCGTTTCTGTTCCTTTAAGACCTATATCCTCTGCGAGCAAATATACTAATGGGGTAGCGGCATCGACAATGCTTACTTTTATTTTCCCATAATCTTTTATTTCAATTTCATCTATTACATTACCAGTTGGAAGAAGTTTACCTGTTCCTGATCCTCCTGGTTCAATATAGTCTAATCTAACTTTAGACCCTGTACCATGAACACCAGCAATAGAGTAATCTCCTTCTATTAAAGGTTTCCCATCTTTAACTTGAAAAGTTGAATGTATAATCTTATCAGTATTTACCTGGTAAATTCTTACCAAATTCTCCCCTTCTTTTGGTTTTACTAAACCTTCCTGCACTGCATATGGACCAACAGCGCCAGATAAATTACCACAATTGTTGTTCCACTCTGCAATAGGTTTATCTATAGCAATTTGAATAAAATTATAATCTATGTCAGCATCATCTCTTTCAGAAGGACTTATTATTACACATTTTGATACTGAAGATACTCCACCTCCCATCCCGTTAAGCTGTCTTTGATTTGTATCTGGACTGCCAATAACTTTTAAAAATAATTCATTTAATTTATTTTGATCGGAAGTGGGCAAATCTTTTTTCTGAAAAAAAACACCTTTGCTAGTTCCACCTCTATAGTAAGTAGCTTTAATCCATTTTTGGCTCATTATATTTAAGCTTCCTTATAAGCAGTTGGCAAGATACCGCCATTCTTCCAAAAGACAACTTCTTCAGGAACATCTAATCTAACATTAAGTTTTATATCAATTACATCTCCTGTTTCTTTATGAATTTTCATTTGCACTTTCTTTTGATTATCATTTATTTTATCGAGACCTAAGATACTAAATTGATCATTACTCTGAATTCCTATTTCTTCAATTCCTTGCCCTTTTTCAAATTCTAATGGTAATAATCCCATACCTATTAAATTAGATCTGTGAATCCTCTCAAAACTTTTAGCTACAATGGCTCTCACTCCAATTAATAAAGGACCTTTTGCAGCCACATCTCTTGATGAGCCGCAACCATAATTTTCTCCAGCTATAACTATTATTTCTTTGTTCTCTTTTTTATACTCCATTGCTACTTCATAAAGTCTCTTCACTTTATTTTCTGGATATTTAACAGTTAAACTTCCTTCTTGATTAGGTGTCATCAAATTTCGAAGCCTTAAACTAGCAAAAGTTGATCTTGCGACAATCTCATGATTAGCTCTTCTTGTTAAATAATTATTAAAATCTTTTGAATCAATCCCAAGCTCTGTTAAATAATCCCATGCAGCAGTACCTTTAGTGATAACACTTGAAGGTGAAATATGATCAGTTGTAACTGAGTCTCCTAACAACACTATTGGTCTCGCTAATTTGATATCTTTAATTTCATTATTTTCAGCCTTTTTCATGTACGGTGGTTTTTTAATGTAAGTGCTGTCAGGCCAATCGTAATTGTTAGAATTTGAAACGTTTAAATTTTCCCATAATTCCCCGCCATCATTAACTTCTTTGTACTTTTCTTTAAAAGTTTCAGATTTATAAAATTGGTCAATAATCTTATTCACTTCATTATTTGATGGCCAAACATTTTTAAAATAAATATCATTTCCTTCAGTATCTTTTCCTAAAGCATCTTTAGATAAATCTTTTTTTACTGAGCCAAGTATTGAAAATAAAACTACTAATGCTGGAGACGCTAAGTAAGATGCTCTTATATTTGGGTGTATCCTACCTTGAAAATTTCTATTTCCTGATAAAACTGCAACAGAAAATACTTTCTCTTTTTCAATTGTGTTTGCTAAGTTCTCATCTAATGGACCTGAACTTCCATTACAAGTAGTGCATCCAAATCCAACGACATTAAAACCAAGTTGATCTAAATATTTTTGTAAACCAGATTTTTTTAAGATTTCAGCTGTAACTTTACTACCGGGTGCAAATGATGTTTTTATTTTATTTTTCTTCTTAAAACCTAGATTGATTAATTTTTTTGCAATTAAACCCGCTGCTATAACATTTTTTGGATTTGCAGTATTTGTACAGCTTGTGATGGCAGCTATCATAATATCTGCATCTTTAATTTTATAACCTTGAGTAGGCACTTCGAATTCGTTATCCCTTAGATCTTTATTATAAAGCATTATAGAATGTTTATTAATTTCTTTTGAGAACTTATTCAAATCTATCTTATCTTCAGGATTTTTTGGTCCTGATACACAAGGCTCTATCGTGGACAAGTCTAAATTTAGAACTCGATTGTAATCAGGATCAGTATTAGATTTTCGCCATAAATTTTGGTACTTTGAATATTCCTCGACAACTTTAATTTCCTCATCTGTTCTACCTGTCATGCTTAGATAGTTTAAAGTTTCTTTATCTACAGGAAATAGAACTGCTGTTGCTCCGTATTCTGGCGCCATATTTGAAATAGTTGCTCTATCCCCAACAGTTAAACTTTCAACTCCTTCACCACAAAATTCGATAAAACTTCCCACAACTTTGCTTTCTCTTAATAATTTTGTAATATACAAGACTAAGTCAGTTGATGTAATTCCCTCTTTAAGTTTTTTTGTTAAATTTACTCCTACAACTTCTGGCACAGACATTGGTATTGTTTTTCCTAACATTGAAATTTCTGCCTCTACTCCGCCAACACCCCAACCTAAAACTCCTATAGCATTAACCATTGGTGTATGGCTGTCAGTGCCAATGCAAGTATCAGGGTGAATTAAATTTAAATTTTTCTTTTGCTCTCTCCAAACAACTTTAGATAAATATTCAATATTTACTTGATGGCAAATTCCTACTCCAGGTGGAATAACATTTACTTTATCCAAATATTTAGAGCACCATCTTAAAAAAGAGAAACGTTCTGAATTTCTATCATATTCTTTTCTCAAATTTTCAATTTCAGCTTTCTCACTTCCGAAATGATCTACTTGTAAAGAGTGATCAATTACTAGATCAACAGGCACATTTGGTTGAATATCTTTTGAGTTTATTCCTTTTTTTTGTAAAGCTTCTCTATAAGCAAGAAAGTCTACTAACATGACTTTACCTAAGATATCATGACTTAAAATCCTATTTGGGGCAAAATTTATTGGCTTTCCTAATTTTTTCTCTAAAATTGATTTTACTTGGTCTTCGGCATTATTGTTTAGACCTAACAAATTTTGCCTAATAATGTTTTCTATCAATATTCTATAAGTATAGGGAACTTTATCTATGTCTTTTATTTTACTTATATCTACAAAATCATATTCTTTATTATTAATACTAATTTTTTTAAAATCTTTAGGTATCATAGAATTTCTTTTAACTTATTAATAAAAAGAATTATATAATATACTTAAAAAACTTAAAAATAATAGGCTATAACAGCTCAAATAATTATGAATTCAAGTAAAAGATATAAAAAATCTGAATTAATTAATTTTACATATAATATTTTGAAGAAAGTAGGCTTAAATAATTCAAATTCTAAAATAATTTCAAACTTAATTATAAGAGCAGATGAAAGAGGAGTTTGGTCACATGGTATAGTTAGACTACCGGTCTATGTAAATAGAATTGAAAAAAAAGCAGCTAAAAAGAATCCAAATTTTAAATTTAAAAAAATTTCAAATAATATTTTTCATTTATCCGGGGATAATGGTCTTGGGTATTTAGCTGCTAATGCAGGTATAAAAAAATGCGTTTCTTTAGCTAAAGAAAAAGGCATAGGTCTAGTTGCGATAAGTAAAAGCAATCATTTCGGCATGGCCGCCAATTATTTAGAATTTGCATCAAAAAATAAATGTATTGCATGGGTATATACCAATGCCTCAAAAGCATTACCGCCTCACGGTGCTATGGCTCCATTTTTTGGCACAAGCCCTTTTGCATTTGGATGTCCTACAAAAAATAAAAATAAGCCCTTTATCTTAGACATGGCTTCATCCTCCGTAGCAAGAGGTAAATTAAAATTTGCAGCTCAAAAAAAAATCAAAATACCTTTCGGATATGCTTTAGATAAATTTGGAAAACCTACCAATGATGGGTCAAAGGCTTTTGAGGGTATTATGTTGCCTTTTGGAGGAATGAAAGGTGCCGGTATATCCTGGATGATGGATATAGTAGCAGGTATTTTTACTGGGGCAAACCATAGTGGAAAAGTTAAAAATGCAATCAATGATTTTTCTGGCCCATCAAATGTAGGACACTTAATGATTTGTATGAGGACAGATTTATTTCAGTCACACAATAGTTTTATAAAAAAAATTGAATTTGGTTTTAAAAAAGTAAAAAAACTGAAAAAGGCAAAAGGTTTTAAGACAATTATGCATCCAGGAGAACCAGAATATTTAAATTATCTTTCAAATAAAAAAAAAGGTATTAGTCTGTCCAAGGGAATAATTATTGAGCTCAATAAACTAGCACAAAAATATAAAGTAAAGACTCCTTTTAAAATTTAGCTGCTGATTTTCCTGCAATTTTTCCAAAAACTGCTCCAGACGTAAGCCCACTACCTCCGGGGTAATTAAAATAAAAAATTCCACCAATTATCTCGCCCGCTGCAAATAATCCTTTAATAGGCTTTTTAAATTTATTTAAAACCTGGCAGTTTTTATTTACCTTTAATCCTCCGAAGGTAAAAGTTATTCCACATGTAACACCGTAAGCATAAAATGGTGGCTTATTAATTAAATTTGCCCAATTAGTTTTATTTATTTTTAATCCAATTGTTTTTTTTCCGTCTTTAATTGTTGGGTCAAACTTAATATTTTTTGTTACAGCATTATTATATAAAAAGATTGTTTTTAAAGCTTTTGATTTGTTTATTCCTTTGATCTTGTATATTAAATCTTTAACAGAGTTAGCTTTAACCATTGTTGCAGATTTTACATCATACTCTGGATATAACATATGGCGTACTTTTTTATCAAAAATTTGCCAACCAACTTGTTTAGGTTGGTTTATTACTTCACGTCCAAACTTAGCATAAGTAAAATTTCTAAAATCTTCTCCTTCATCAACAAATCTTTCGCCTTTCAAATTTAAAACTATTCCCCAAGGATAACTAATTTTTCTATACTTATTACTAATTTTTAAGTCACTAAACTCAGGACCATTCATGTCATGGAAAACCGCGTGACATCCTGACCAGTTCCCAAATGGCATAGCTCCGATTTTCAAAGCCATACTTAATCCATCACCTGTATTGTGTCTTGTTCCTCTCACTTTAGCTGCTTCCCAGCCTACACCTAAATGCTTCTTTCTCATTTTTGAGCTAGACTCGAACCCACCACAAGCAAGTATCACAGATTTTGAAAAGATTTTCTTAATCTTTTTTTTATGTAATATTTTTACACCACATACAATTTTTTTTTTATAAATTAATTCAGTTACTGCTGTATCGTATTGAATCTTAATTCCATTTTTTTTTACTATATTCAATAATGAGTCGACTAGTTTTTCACCTTGTCCGTTTACTTCTAATGTAAGGCCACCCCAATACTTCATTATTCCATTTACTTTAAAGGATTGTCTTCCCTTTATTGGTTTAAATTTTAAACCTTTTTTACTTAACCAATGTATTGTCTCGAAGCTTTTTGAGGTTAATGTTTTAGACAAATATTTATCCGTCTTTCCTTGAGTAACTTTATTCATATCTCTTAGGAAATTTGAGGAAGTATACTTTCCATAATCAATTTTTTTAGTATGTTTTAAGTTAGGAATTATTTTTTTTAAATCTGAAAAACCTTTATAAGCAAATCTGTAAGCACCATTAGTGTATCTGCTATTACCACCGCGATCTTTTTTTGAAGCCTTCTCTAAAACTAAAATGTTTTTTGCACCATTTTCTTTTGCTGATATTGCAGCAGAAAGAGCAGCATTTCCTGCTCCAACAATAACTAAATCAAAGGCATCCATTACTTTGTTTTATTATATTTATTCAAAAGATAAAGATAAATTTTGTTTTACAATATAAAACTAAAAATCCATTATGAAACGGATATCAGGTATCTGAATTTAATTATTTAGATAAAAGCTTACTCAATTTGGAGATATCTTTTATTTTTTCAAGATTTCTTACCAATTCAATAAGGGCTTTTGATTTTTTTGATGGCCACTTGGCGAACTCACAACAACCTAAAAATTTATCTGCAACTTCATCGTAGGACATAGGAATCATAGGGCTTCCCTTACCAAAATCTCCACGACCAGATATTTTTTTTCCGTTTTTTAAATAGATATCAATTATTGTGGTCATTTTATCGTATCCAGCTGCCTCTGCAACTTTGTTCTTGTAAAAATTTACTTTTCTCAGCATTTGCTGAACATCTGGTTTGTTTATTCTCTTATCTTGATACTCAGGAATATAAGCACGTCTTTGCACTAAAAGGATAGCCATCGAATATTCCATACTAAACTTCGCTTGAAATTCATTTGTTGGTCTATGGTGTATTAAAGCGTTTTGCATGTTATGGTTAGTGCCTACATCAACCTTAACAACTTCATTAGGCTTAATGTCATGTTTTAAAATTAACTCAAGCATTTTTGTCATTCCCGGATGTGTTAATGAGCCACAAGGGTGAGGTTTGATTGAAACACCAGGTTTCGAAAAAGTCCATGGTCTTCCGAGCTGGCCTTTCACAGAGTTTAAATTGTATCCTCCACCATGAGCTTGGAAAAATCCTCTTGGTGATTCCAAAATTTTATCAGTTGCTGACCATCCAAAACCAACTAAGTCGCATGCAACGACGCCACTTTCAGCAGCTCTTCCCGCATGTAATGGTTTTGTCATTGTGCCAAAATTTTCTCTTAAGCCAGCACTCATTGTAGCTGCTATAGCTAAAGATTGTTGTATTTGAGAAACGTTATAACCTCTGATTTTAGAAGCTGCGGCAGCAGAGGCTAAAGTTCCACATGTGGCGGTCGAATGAAATCCATGTTGATAATGTCTAGGGGACATTGCTTCAGAAACTTTACACTCAACATCTACCCCAATTAAATATGCATTCAAAAAATCTTTACCGCTAATTTTTTTTAATTCCCCTTCAGCAAAAGCACTTGGTAAACAAGGAGCAGTCGGATGAGTTAATAAACCATACACTCTATCTTTTTGGACAGCTAATTGAGTATCATCATAATCATCAGAATGAATGCCTGTTCCGTTTGCTAGTGCTGCAAACCTTGAAGTAACTTTCATTTTTGAGCCGATAACAGTTGCTCTTCCTTTTGCTGAATTATTTTTAATATGTTTGAATAAATAATCTCCAGTTCTTGCTACTGAACCTGATAAAGCTAACCCAAAGCCATCTAAAATATGCTTCTTAGCTAGCTCGACAACATTTTTAGGGATAGATTTGTATTTATTTTTTTTTACGAATTCAGCAACGTGCTTTGTAAGGTTTTTTCCTTTATCTGATTTTATATTAGGTGTGTATGCTTTTCCCATGACAGTTTTGTAGTAATAGTTAGTTCAGCAAAAAAATTATAGATTGTCAACAAATTTTATAATATAAAATTCATGTTTCACAATGCAAAACATATGAGTAACATTAAAGTTCTAGACAAAACTTTTCAGATTTTAAATTCATTTGATGATGCTAACAAAAGCGTCTCTTTGAAAGAACTTTCTACAACTACAAGATTAAATAAATCAACTATATTGAGAATTTGTAACTCGCTGATTAAGTACAATTTTTTAATTAAAAACGAAATTAATGGTAGTTATCGTTTAGGCCCAGGTAGCTGGAAACTAGGATCTATTTATAATTCAAATTTTAAATCGGGAGAAGAGATAAGATTAATATTAAATAGAATTCTTGAAACAACAGGTCAATCGGCTGGTTATTGGGTTAAAGCAGGTAGTAAAAAAGTTTGCCTATATAGAGTAAACTCAAAGTCAGAACTCAATCATTATGTTGTTGAGGGCACAACATTTGAATTAAAATCTGCAACAGGAAAAGTTATAAAAGCATTTACTCAAAATGATCAAGAACTCAAAAATTTAATAAGTAAAAAAGGATATATTTATACTGCAGGAGAAAGACTCGATAACATTGCTAGTGTTGCAGTACCTATATTTGATAATAGAGGAAATTTTACTGGCACACTAAGTATATCTGGTTGGAGACAATTTTTTACAAACAAATCAGTATCAAAATTTTACAAAATTTTAGCTGGACATCAAAATCAAATGAAAAGATTAGTTTCTAATGATTAAAAAAACTTTAAGATTAAGAAAATATCTAAAAGACAAAAAATCATATAAAATTCCTACATGCCACGATCCTCTTTCAATTAAGTTAATTGAAAAAAGAGGTTTTAAAATAGGTTTTATTGGAGGATTTGCTCTCTCATCTGCAAGCTATGGTTACCCTGACGCAAGTGTAATTTCTAGAAAAGAGCTTGTCGATTCAACTAAACTCATTTGTAATCAATCAAAAATACCAATTATCGTTGATGCAGATACAGGTTTTGGAGATTTGAAAAATGTTTATAAGACCGTTAAAGATCTTGCACAAGCAGGAGCATCAGCAATAATACTAGAAGATCAAGTTTTTCCAAAAAGATGCGCTTTAACACATAAGGTGAAACTTTTAGACATAAAAAATGCAACAAAAAGAATTCAAACAGCCGTTAAAGCATCAAAAAAATTGAAAAATATTTTAATTATAGCTCGAACCGATGCATTAACAACTAATTCAATTAAAGAGGCAGTGTTTAGGGCAAACTTATTCAAGAAAGTAGGAGCCGATGCTATTTTTATTACGGGGATTAATACCGTCAAACAATTAAACTCGATCGCAAAAGAGATAAAAAATATTCCTCTAATAATAAATATTACTCAAAATATAAAGTTTAATGTTAGTGAAATTAAAAAAGGAAAATTTAAATTTGTTTTATACTCTCAGCAGGTTTTAAATAGCTATATCGACTCAACAAATCAAACTTTAAATTTAATTAAGAGGAACAAAAACCCTAAATTTAAAAACAAAGCAGACGATACATTATCTTTATTAGAATTTGAGAAGTACTTAAGATAAAAAATTAAATATGCGAAATTATTTTTTAGCAATGAAAAAAAGTTATAAAAGCATCCTTATTGGTGTTTTAGGAGGTTATATTGCTACATTAATAAATTTACCCTTGCCTTGGCTTTTAGGGGCTTTATTACTTAACCTAGTAGTATCTTTTACGAGTTATAAAATCACCTTTGATAAAAAGATTTTTCTTCCTGTCCTTTTAATAATCGGGGTTATTCTTGCTGGTTCGTTCAATATTTCTTTATTATATAAAATTCATCTTTGGATATACTCATCTGTTGCCATGATAATATGTACAATAGTAGGCACAGTGGTTGTTGCATTTTATTTCATTAAAATTTGCAAGTTCAAAAAACTAGTCTCTACTCTAGCAGCTTTACCTGGCGCATTTGTTGTTATAGCTACAGCTATTAATGAAATTACAAATAATAAAAAAGAAAGAGGCCAAGTAGTCATTCCCCAAGCTACAAGAGTTTTATTTGTTGTTTTATTTCTACCTTTTATATTTGTAACACAAATAGGTTATCAAGAAATTGATACATTTGGAAATATAGCTACTTATAACCTCAGATATTTTTTGGAAATAATCTTCCTTATAATTGTTTCTTTAATTGGAACAAAAGTTTTAGAAAAATTTAAGATTCCATCTGCGCCGATACTTGCCGCAATGATAGTTGCTGGATTTTTCTATACTCTAGAACTCACAACTGCACGTTTTCCGGACATTTTTATAAATGTTGCTCTCGTTTTTCTAGGTTCTGCTATTGGATGTAGACTTAGTGGTTTAGCTCCAAAAGAAATTTTATTCTTCTCATTTCATGGTGCAATTATGTCTGCGATACTTCTTGGTATTGCAGCAATTTTTGCCTATATTTTAAAGATATATCTCGGTTTTGATTTTATGGCTGCTTTTTTGAGTTTTGCACCAGGCGGACTTCACGAGGTCGTAGTAATAAGTGTAGCTTACGATATTGACCCTCTCTTTGTGACTTATCATCATTTTCTAAGAGTATTTTTTATAATTTTTTCAGTACCCTTTATTCTTAAATTTTTTAAGAATAGAAAATAAAAATTGCATAAACTTATTCAAAATATAAAATGAAAATTAAAAATGTCTAATAATTCACCAATAAATCTTAAAGATCATAAAATTTTTTTCGTAGGAGGAAAAAATCAAAAAGTAGGTAAAAATAATATTGTTAAAGGAAAAATGTATGTTGAGTCTTTCATACCGACTAAAACTAATAATAAAAAAATAATTTTAATTCACGGAGGTGGTCAAAGTGGAGCAGGTTTTATAACTACTGCTGATGGAAGAGGGGGCTGGTTACATGATTTTTTATCTCATGGATACTCAGTATATATTGTCGACCAACCAGGCAGGGCAAGGTCGGGCTACTCTAATACTTTGTATGGTGAATATATGGATAGAGAAACAAATATAGATGATGCTGAACGAAGATTTACAGCCATGTCTAAAAAAGGTAATTGGCCACAAGCTAAATTACATAATCAATGGCCCGGCAGTGGTTTAAGAGGAGATAAAGTATTTGAGGAATATATGGCCTCCCAGGTTAATACGATGTCTGATCGAGTATATATCGAGGAAATGTCCAAATTAGCTCTGGCAGAGCTTATTGATTTGATTGGAGAAACCGCAGTGTTGGGCCATAGCCAAGGAGGACCATTTTGTTGGCTAGCTGCTGATGTTAGGCCTGATAAAGTAAAAGCTTGCATAGCAGTAGAACCAAACGGGCCCCCTTTTTTTAATGTTTCTTATGGTGGCTTAAATCATAGCCATTTGAAAAATCAAACATTTAAAAAAAATAATTTTGATAAAGACTGGTACCAAACAAGTTCAGAACCAGATAGACCTAATGGAATTACCTACTCTCCTCTTACTTATGATCCTCCTTTAAAAGATAAAGAAAAATTGACACCTGAAATTGATGAAAATAAAACCGCAGAAAACTTAGTACAATGTTTTTTTCAAAAAAAACCTGTAAGAAAATTATCAAATCTTTCAAAAGTTAAAATATTAATTTTAACAGCAGAGGCTTCTTATCATTCTCCTTATGATCATGGGACTAGTAATTTTTTAAAACAAGCTGGAGTAAAGCATGATTTTATAAGATTAGAGGACCATAACATTAAAGGAAACGGGCATATGATGATGCATGAAAAAAATAGTTCAGAAATTGCTGGTTTTATTGATTTATGGTTGAAAAAAAATTATTAGAAAAAAAAGAGATAAAAGTTGATCAGTCAATAAAATTTTTAAAAAACAAAAATTATAATATTGCTTTTTTGGATGTAAGAGAAAGAAAAAAATACGTTCAAGGTTTTGCTTTTGGCTCAATTAATTGTCCAAAATCAAATTTTAAAAATTTAGTCTTAGATTTAGTCCCTGACAAAAAAACAATAATTCTACTTATCGGACTCAAAAATAAAAAGGATAGAATTTATATTTTAAATCACCTCTTTAATTTAGGCTATAAATTTTATTATACAATTTATAAAGATTATAAAGCATGGTTAAAAAAAAAGTTACCCTTTTGGTCGGGTGAATATACTTTTTCAAAAGCTTTTGGCGAATGGACGGAAATTACCTCATCAATTAAAAATATTTATCCAAAAGATCTTGCTCACATTCATAAAAAAGGAGGAAATTATTTACAAATTGATACTAGACCCAAATCAGAATTTAAGAGATTTTCTATACCAAATTCAAAGCAATGTTCTGGTGGAGAATTACCTGTTTATATAAATAACAAAAACAATCTGAAAAAAAATTATATATTACACTGTGCAGGGAGAACAAGGGGAATAATAGCCTATCAAACACTAAATGATTTTAATTTTAAAAATAAAAAATTTGTTTTAAATGGAGGAACACAAAATTGGGTATTAAAGGGTTATTTGAGAAAATTTAATAATAAATCCAGTATCAATTCTACTAAAATTGATTTTAAAAAAGATTTAAAATTAGCAAGACGAATAGCTAGCAAATTTAGTTTACCTAAATCCAAAAAAATAATATTTAGAAATAATAGTTACAATTTTCAAATTAGTTCTGAGATTAAGCGATTCTCAAAAATAAAAGGTTGGAAAAATGTAAATGCAACGACTTTAATTCAAAATACAGATAAATATATTGCTTCAACAAATACAAAAATTTATGTTTATTCTGATATTCCCACTTCATCAATATTTGCTGTAATTTGGCTAAGGAGAATGGGCTATAATGCTTTATGGCAAGAAAAAAAACCAAATAAGATTAAAAGAAACTTTCAAAAAACAAAAACTGATCCGTCATATTTTTTTCCTTTAAGACATAAAGGAAATAAAATGCATTCAAAAGGTTATTTGAATTGGGAGCACTCACTAATTCCTCAAATCCAAAAGTGGAACTGTAATAACCCATGGGTCTCGAGTAAAAAAAATGATCTCGGTCAAGTTGAACACACAGTTTATAAAGTTTATAAGAATATAAATTAAAAATCTCCTTTATTATTGCAATAAGCTTATATATCTTAATTACATATGATTTTAGGATTTATTGGAACTGGAAAAATAACTTCTTCTATAATTTATGGTATTTTCAAATCTAAATTGAAAGTTAAGAAGATTTATGTATCCTCAAGAAATTCAAGTATAGCAAAAAAATTGGCTAAAAAATTTGGGTCTGTAAAGGTTTTAGAAAATAATCAGGAAATTATAGATAAATCCTCTGTGATTTTTTTAGGTATTACCCCAACTGTCGGAAGTAAAATTTTAAACAAGCTACATTTCTCAAAAAATAAAAGAATTATAAGTTTGATTTCTACATTTAAAATAGAGCAATTAAAAAAAATTACCAATAATAAAAATATTGTTAGAGCAACACCTTTACCTCCGATAGAGATAAAAAAAGGGCCAATTATTATTTGTCCACCAAGCAATTTTGCAAAAAATATTTTTAAACATTTGGGAAAAGTTTTAGAAATAAATAGTGAAAAATTAAGTTATAAATTTTGGTCAACTGCATCTTTGATGGCTGCCTATTATGAAATTTTAAACACAAGCTCTAAGTGGCTTATTAAAAAAGGTATCAACAAAAAATTTGCAGAGACGTATGTTGCTGAATTATTTTTGGCTTTAAGCCAGGACGCTTTAAATAAATCTTCTCAAGGTTTTAAAAAGTTAGTTGCAGACTCACAAACACCAAAAGGCCTGAATATGCAGGTTCTTAATGAATTGAAAAATGGAAAATTCTTTACTAAGTTCTCAAAAGCTCTTGAAAATGTAAACAAAAGAGTAAGTAAGTAATAAATGGAATATTTTATACAACAACTAGTTAACGGGATCACTTTAGGTTCAATATACGGACTTATCGCTATAGGTTACACAATGGTTTATGGAATTATAGGAATGATAAACTTTGCTCACGGTGATATTTTTATGATTGGTGCTTTTGTTGCTTTGATATCATTTATAATTTTTGGTTTAACAGGTGTAGCACTGCCAATAATCTTATTATTAGTTTTACTGATAGCAATGCTTTTTACTGCTTGTTATGGATGGACAGTTGAAAAACTTGCTTACAAGCCGTTAAGAGGATCTTTCAGATTAGCTCCACTTATTTCTGCTTTAGGTATGTCAATTGTGCTACAAAACTATGTTCAAGTTGCTCAAGGAGCTAGAGTAAAGCCTATGCAGCCTTTGATTAGCGGTGGTTTAGAATTTTTCAAGAATTCTGAGTTTATTGTTACAGTAAGCTATCTTCAAATTTTTATAGTTATCTTAACAATTATCTTAATGGGTATTTTTACCTATCTCATTACAAAAACAGATTTAGGTAGAGCTCAAAGAGCCTGTGAGCAAGACAGAACAATGACAGCATTACTAGGAATAAATGTAGATAGAACAATTTCAATTACTTTTATAATTGGTTCTTCATTAGCATCAGTAGCTGGAATGATGTTCGTTCTTTATTACGGTGTCATTGATTTTTACATTGGGTTTTTAGCTGGAATAAAAGCTTTTACTGCAGCAGTGTTAGGAGGAATTGGATCGTTGCCCGGAGCAATGTTAGGCGGCTTGTTAATCGGACTTATAGAAACCTTTTGGGCTGGATATGTTTCACTTGAGTATAAAGATGTTGCGGCCTTTAGCGTATTAATTGTAGTTTTAATTTTCTTTCCAACTGGGTTTCTTGGAAAACCTGATATCGAGAAAGTTTAATGGAAAAGAAAGATATCATTCAGTCATTTAAAGATAGTTTATTTACAGGCTTAATTGCTTTAGCTTTGTTCGGTCCGATAGTTGGTCTTAGAACTGAGTCTAAAGGAGAAGGTTTATTTATAACTCCTCAATGGGGGTTAGTTTTTTTATTAGTTGGACTTTGTATTTTAGGACGATTTTTAATAAATTTAAATTCTGCTAGAAAAACTGAGATTACTTTTTTTTCAAAGTTCACATCTAAGTTTTCAGTGATAACTGAAGATAAAGCAAAACACTTTGCTATTACTGCAATTTTATTTGCTGTTGTGTTTCCGTTTCTACCTTTTACCGACAGATACTTTATGGATGTTGCTATAATGATTTTAACCTACATTATGCTTGGCTGGGGTTTAAATATCGTAGTTGGTTTAGCAGGTCTTCTCGACTTAGGTTATGTAGCCTTCTATGCAGTTGGTGCATATTCATATGCATTGATAGCAACTACATTTGGTTGGTCTTTTTGGATTTGTTTACCTCTAGCTGGTGTCTTCGCAGCTTTTTTTGGAATTTTACTTGGCTTTCCTGTTTTAAGATTAAGAGGAGATTATCTTGCGATTGTTACTTTAGGATTTGGAGAAATCATAAGAATAATTTTAATTAATTGGTATGAAGTAACTAATGGGCCTGATGGTATCACTGGAATACCACGACCATCTTTTTTTGGATTACCTTTTAAAAGATCTCCAGATGAAGGAGAAACAAGTTTCCATTTGTTTTTTAACCTTGAATATTCAACAATGCACAGAATAATATTTCTATATTATTTAATTTTAATCTTAGCCTTAATCACAAATTACTTTACACTGAAGATAAGAAAACTTCCTGTTGGTAGAGCCTGGGAGGCTTTGAGAGAAGATGAGATCGCTTGCAAATCTTTAGGCGTTAATCCAACAAATACAAAACTTACTGCTTTCGCAATTGGAGCTATGTTTGGCGGATTTGCTGGTTCATTTTTTGCAACTCGACAAGCATTTATTAGTCCAGAAAGTTTTACATTTATTGAGTCCGCTATCATTGTTGCTATTGTTGTATTAGGTGGTATGGGCTCTCAAACCGGAGTAGTTCTCGCATCAATTTTCTTAATCGGAATTACAGAGATGTTTAGAGACTTAGAACAATATAGGATGATCGCTTTTGGTGGAGCGATGGTTTTAATTATGGTGTTTAAACCAAAAGGAATATTAGCAAATAGGAAGCCAACTATTCTTATGCATGGAGATAAGAAATGAACAATCTATTATCTGTAGAAAATTTGACAATGAAGTTTGGTGGTTTGACTGCAATTGATGATTTAAGTTTTGATGCAAAAAACAATCAAATTACCTCTATCATTGGACCTAACGGTGCAGGAAAAACTACTGTGTTCAATTGTCTAACAGGATTTTATAAACCTACTAATGGTCAAATGTTCTTACACAAAGAGGATAGTAAAATTTCACTCAGGAAATATACAGATTTTAAAATAGCTTATGTTGCAAAAGTAGCTAGAACTTTTCAAAATATTAGATTGTTTCCAGCAATGTCTGTGCTTGAAAATTTGCTAGTCGCTCAACACAATGAATTAATGGTTGCCTCAGGTTATTCTTTATTTGGTTTACTTAATCTAAAGACCTATAGAGATAAAGAACAGCTAGCAGTTGAAAAAGCAAAATACTGGTTAGATATTATTGGTTTAACTCATAGAGCAGATGATAATGCTGGAGACCTGCCTTATGGTGATCAAAGAAAATTAGAAATTGTTCGTGCAATGTGTATTGAACCAAGGTTATTGTGCTTAGATGAACCAGCCGCAGGATTAAATCCAAAAGAGTCAGCTGAATTAAATAAACTATTAAAATTTATCAAAACAGAAAAACAAACGGGAATTTTATTAATTGAACATGATATGAGTGTTGTAATGGGCATTTCTGACCATGTAGTTGTTTTGAACTATGGTAAAAAAATATTTGAAGGAACAGCTGATCAAACAAAAAATAGTAAAGAGGTTATCGAAGCTTACCTAGGAGTAGATGAATAATGCTTAAAATTTCTAATGTTGAAACATTTTATGGAAAGATACAGGCTTTGAGAGGAGTTGATCTTGATGTAAATGATGGCGAAATCGTCTCTTTAATTGGTTCCAATGGAGCAGGTAAATCAACTTTGCTAATGACTATTAGTGGGGTGAATAAAGCTAAAAGAGGAAATATAGTTTTTAACGGTGAAAATATTGAGAACAAACAGCCCCATAAAATTGTTGATATGGGTATTAGCCAAGTACCCGAGGGAAGACGAATTTTTTCAAGATTAACCGTAGAAGAAAATTTAAGATTAGGTGCTCATGCCAACGAAAAAGGAAAGTATTTTGAAAATGATATTAAGGAAGTTTATGATTTATTTCCTGTTTTAAGCGATAGAAAAACTCAAAGAGGTGGAACACTTTCAGGGGGAGAACAACAAATGTTAGCCATTGGAAGAGCCTTAATGAGTAAGCCAAAGGTACTTTTATTAGATGAGCCTTCACTTGGGATAGCACCTAAATTAGTTAATCAAATTTTTGTTTCAATAAAAAATATTAATAAAGAAAAAAACGTTACTATTTTTTTAGTTGAGCAAAATGCTAAAAAAGCTTTAGAGCTTGCAGATAGAGCATATGTTTTAGTTAATGGCAAAGTGACCATTAAGGGTTCTGGTCAAGAGTTACTCAAAAATAAAGACATACAAGCCGCTTATCTTGAGGGTGGGGCAAAAAATTAACTTTTTTTCATATTTACAATATTGGAATTAAGGTGTTCAATATCGATAATTAATTAATTAACAACAAAGGGAAATAATATGTTAAGAACGTTTAATAAACTTCTTTCATTAATTGCCGGAACATTAATGCTTGCAACAGTATCAGCTAAAGCTGACGTTGTTGTTGCTTCTGCTGGACCTATGTCTGGTCAGTACGCTTCATTTGGTGCTCAGTTAAAAGCTGGTGCTGAAATGTGGTTAAAGCACGTTAATAAAAAAGGTGGAATTAATGGTGAGAAAGTTAAATTAGAAATCGGAGATGATGCTTGTGATCCTAAACAAGCTGTTGCTGTAGCCAACAAATTTGCTGGTCAAGGTGTAGCTTATGTTGCAGGTCACTTCTGCTCTGGTTCTTCGATTCCAGCTTCTGCAGTTTACAATGAAGAGGGAATTATTCAAGTTTCACCAGCTTCAACAAATCCAGCGTTAACGGATAAAGGTGGTAAATATACTTTTAGAGTTTGTGGTCGAGATGATCAGCAAGGTGAAGTTGCTGGAAAATTCTTAGCTAAAAACTACAAAGGTAAAAAAGTAGCTATCCTTCATGATAAAACTGCTTACGGAAAAGGTTTAGCAGACGCGACTAGAAAAAATATGAAGAAAGCTGGCCTTAAAGATGCTATGTACGAAGCTTATACAGCAGGTGAAAAAGACTACTCTGCTTTAGTTTCAAAATTAAAATCAAATAACATTGATGCAGTTTATCTTGGTGGTTACCACACAGAAGGTGGTTTGATCGTAAGACAAATGAGAGATCAAGGTATGAAAACTAAATTAATCAGTGGTGACGCATTAGTTACAGCTGAGTATTGGGATATTACAGGAAATGCAGGGGAAGGTACTTTAATGACTTTCTCTCCAGATCCAAGAAATAACCCTGCTGCTGCTAGTGTTGTAAAAGAATTTAAAGCTGCTGGTATTGAACCAGAGGGTTATGTTCTTTATTCATACGCTGCGTTACAAGTATTTGAACAAGCTGCTAAGCAAGCTGGAACAAATGATCCTGCTAAAGTGCTTAAAGTAATGAGAAAAGGTAAGTTTGATACTGTAATCGGTTCACTAAGCTTTGATAAAAAAGGTGACGTAAGCTTACCAGGTTATGTATTTTATGAGTGGAGCAAAGGTAAATACAAAGAACTGTAAACCAATTACTTAACTAATATAAAAGGGGGCTTAGGCCCCCTTTTTTATTTATAGAAAGGAAATTATGGAAATAACTTATGATGATTTTAAGAAAGTGCAGATTAAAGTTGGCACTGTTATAGAAGTAAAAAAAAATGAAAAAGCTAGGAAACCTTCTTTAGTTATTAAGGTTGATTTTGGAAAAGAGATTGGAATTAAACAATCTTCAGCTCAAATAACTCATTATTACAATGCTGAAACTTTAGTGGGTAAACAAGTTATAGGGGTTTGTAATTTTCCAACAAAGAATATAGCCGGTGTAGCATCTGAAGTTTTAGTGCTTGGGGCTATTGAAAAAGACGGAAAAGTTGTCCTAGTGCACCCATCTCAAAAAACTGATAACGGTTTAGATATTGCTTAAAATGTTTTTTTTATTTAAGACTCTTTTAGCTGGATTAATTATTGCCTTCTCCTCTTGGCTCGCTGGTCAAAACCCAAAAATGGCAGGTTTCATAATTGCTTTACCAATCGCATCTTTAATTGCTATAGCTTATACATATTATGAGCACGATAATGCCGCTAACACAATTTTATATGCTAAAAGTATTTTGATTGCAGTGCCTGTGAGTTACCTTTTTTTTATACCTTTTTTCTTCGCAAAACAGCTAAGCAACAATTTTTGGTTAATTTACGGATCTGGAATATTGTTACTAGTTTTAGGTTATTTTATCCATAAATTTATTGTAAATTTTTTAGCATGAGCGCAGAAACTTTTCATTGGAACTGTAGAAATACATGGTCGAGAAGTGCCAAAAACACCTTTTGGTGTTTACTTGGCTGTTCGATTGGCGATTTTGGAACAATATTTTTTTTTCAATTAACCAAAATTCCTTTTCCTGTTTTTGCAATTATGATTATAGCAATAATCAATGGGATTATTACAAGCATAATTTTAGAAACGATTATCTTATTACGACAAAATTTTTCTTTAAAACTAGCTTTTAAAACAGCTGTTGGAATGAGTTTAATCTCAATGGTCAGTATGGAAGTTGCTATGAATGCTACTGACTATTTCCTTACTGGAGGAGCTATACTAACTTGGTGGGTTATACCAATAATGTTAGCCGTAGGATTTGTTACTCCCTGGCCGTACAATTATTGGAGATTGAAAAAATTTAATGAGGCTTGTCACTAAGTGATTTTGTTTAATATTTTATCTTTAAAAATGAAATGATGAATAATTACAGCGAAAACATGCAGAGCCACAAGCGCTAACAATAAGTAATTTGCGTATATATGAACTTCGTAATAAGCATCAGCTAAAACAAAATTATCTTTTTCAAATCCGTATTTAAAAAAAATAAAATTAAGATTTTCTCCCATATAAAGTTTTTTTAGTATTCCCGAAATTGTAATCGCAAAAATACATAGGTAGAGTAAAATGTGGTTTGCTTTACCAATTAATACTTGTCCTTTAAAAAAACTTTTGTTCTCAGTGGGGCTTGGATTAAAGAATTTCCAAATAAGTCTTGTCAGAGTTATATAGAAAATAGTAATGCCTACCAAAATATGAACGTTTTCTAATTCTATTCTTTGATCAGAAAATTCTAATCCTACTAAATAAAAACCAAACGGAACTTGTACTAAAAGCGCTATAAATGTAGCCCAATGAAACAATTTAGCTAATAGTCCATATTTGCTATAATTGTTAAAAACTTGCATACTACTATATTAACTATTTATGACTAAATTAAAATTAATAATTGTTACTTTCGTTATTTTCGCAAACTTCAATTTACTAAACGCTCAAAGTGTAGAGGAAATTATTAAGGGTAGAAAAGCAATGTTTAGTGAAAACTATCAAACAGGAAAAAAAATATCAATATTACTTAAGTCAAAAAAAATTGAGGAAGCCAAACCACTTATGAAAAAAATGTCAGCTAATTATAAAAAATTATTAGATTATTTTCCTGAAAATACAAAAGAAGGTTTCAAAACAGAGGCATTACCAAGTATTTGGGAGAATAAAGATGAGTTTAATGCATTAATGCAAAAAGCATCAGATGATATGTTAAAACTCGCTAAAGCTATTGAAACAGCTGAAGACCTTAGAGCAGTGCAAAAAGAATTAATGTGGAGCAATTGTTCAGCTTGTCATAATAGATTTAGGGCACCACACTAAACTAAATGCAAGTATTACCTTTAATTTTATTTGGTATCGCGACTGCATTTTCACCCGGTCCAAATAATATAATGACATCTTATACAGCTTTTAATTTTGGCTTTAGAAAAGCAATACCAACAATGCTAGGGGTGATTATTGGATGGACGCTTTTAATTATCTTGTTGCAACTAACGTCTGCTGCCGTTTTTCAAAAATATGAATTTATTCAAACAACTATTAAAATATTAGGGTCAATTTATTTATTGTATATGGCTTATAAGTTATCTTTTGCGGGTCAAACGAAAGATAAAAAAATAGACCCTAAGCCAGTAACTTTTCTTAATACCTTTTGGTTTCAATTTGTAAATCCTAAAAGTATTATAGTTGGTTTGACTTCAATTTCATTGTTTATTGATACACAAAATAATTACTTAAGAGACTCAATTATCTTAACTTTAGTTTGGTTCTTTATGGCCGTAGGAAGCCAAACAACTTGGTGCTTAATGGGGAAATATATGAGAAAATTCGCCACAAGCGATAAATTTATTAAGAATTTTAATTATACGATGTCTTTTTTACTTATCGTTTGTGTGATTTTGTTTTATGTATAGCTGATGAAAATTAATAGCAAAAATTCTTTTAATTCATTGGATAGTATTCAATCTTTCGGCAAAGAATTTAAAATTTTTAATTTAAAAAAGGCAGAGAAAAACGGTTTAGATGGTATTTCAAAACTTCCAATTTCATTAAAAGTTCTTCTTGAAAATCTTTTAAGACATGAAGACGATCTGACAGTTGATAAAAAACAAATTTTAGCAATAAAAGATTGGTTAAAAAATAAAAAATCTAATACTGAAATAGCCTATAGGCCAGCAAGAGTTTTAATGCAGGATTACACTGGAATACCTGCAGTTGCTGATCTTGCTGCAATGAGAGATGCAGTTAAAAATAAAAATAAAAATCCAGAAAAAATTAATCCATTGTCTACTGTAGATTTAGTTATAGACCATTCTGTAATGGTTGATGAGTACGCATCGGGAAAATCTTTTGCTCTAAATGTTGAAAAAGAATTTTCTAGAAATGGTGAAAGATATTCATTTCTAAAATGGGGACAGAAGGCTTTTGATAACTTTAGGGTGGTTCCT
>CACNWV010000004.1 GCA_902624195.1 uncultured Pelagibacteraceae bacterium | reverse complement strand
TAATCTATAAGTTCAAATTTTACTTGATTATCTAGATTAAGTTCTTTTGCTTTCCGTTTACAATATTCTATTTGATTTTTACTTAGAGAAATTCCAGTTACTTCACATCCCTTTTGTCTAGCTATTTCAAAAGCCATGCCGCCCCAACCACAGCCAACTTCTAAAATTTTTTGTCCTTCTTTTATGTCTAATTTTTTTACAATATGATTTATTTTGTTTTGTTGAGCTTCCTCTAAAGTTTTAGTGTCATTTTTCCAATACGCGCAGGAATATAGTCTATGTTTTTTATCTAAAAAAATATCGTAGAGTTTTTCGCCTCTTACTCCACCAATATCATAATGATGTTCAACATTTTTTCTTGATTTACCTGGTAAATTAAAATTCGTTATGGTTCTCCATGTTTGGTATAATTTATTTGTAATTAGACTTGTTGTTGAAATTTCACTGCGACCTAAATTTTTAATAAGTTCCATCAAAAAGTCTTTCATCGATGCATTTTCTACTTCAATTTCATTTCTCATGTATGCTTCTGGAAATTCAAGTTCTGGATCTAACAATAATTTCCAATTTAAGTTGTCTTTAAGTAATTTTACAGTAATTGGTTTTTCAGTTGTAGGGTTTCCACAAATGTACTTTTGACCTTTTGCATCTATTAAAATTATTCCACCTTCTTTAAATATTTTTGTAAATATTCTAGCTAATATCATGTTAAGCCGCTAAGTTTTTTTTACTAATAAATTTAAGTTTATCTAATTTTTCAATAAGCTCTTTTTGTTTTTTCTCACTTAACAACGTTAGTGGAGGTAATATATTCTTATAATTCTCATCTTTTATCGAATGAAAACTATGCAAAGCTGATATCAAATTATACTTATCGAATGTTTCTCTAACATTTACTAATTGCTCATTTTTACTTTGTGAAACCTTTTTTTCAAAATCATCAAACACTTTTCTAGCTAAAGTATGAGTAACATTAGTTACTGCTGATATGCATCCTGAACAACCAAGCTCTAAGCCTTTCAAAAGTTTTGCCTCTGATCCAGGAAACATTAAAAATTTTGGTAATTTTAAATTTTCAAATAAATTATAACTAGAATCTTTGCATCCAATTATATTTTCTGGAAATGTTTCAACAAGTTTAGTTACCATTTCCACTGAGAACTTATATCCGCTTAATTTTTCAAAATTATAGAGAATAATTTTAATCTTAGGGAGAGCGTTAATTAATCTTGAGTAGAATTCAAAAACCCCCTCATCAGTATTACCTTTATAATATGCTGGAGGCATAATTAAAAATTCTCTAAAGTCATATTCCATCGCATACCTAATTAGATCAATATTTTCATTTAGAGAATTATTTCCCGTTCCTAAAAAAAATTGTTTTTTTAATTTATGGCTTGCAATTTTAGCAATAAGTTCTCTCTTTTCACTTGAGGAAATTAATTGACTTTGTCCTGTTGACCCAAAAAAGAAAACTCCATGTAAACCATTTTGAATAGCCTGGCTTGCATGATTAATTGTTGCATTAATATTCAATGTTCTGTCGGCATTCAGAACGCTTAATCCTGCTGCGTACACTCCTTTTTTAATCATAATCTTACCCAAATTATTCTATCTAAGTTATATTATTAAATTTAAAAATGAAAGTTTTAGTAATTCAACCAAAAATTGGTATGGGAGATATGGTTATTTATTTGCCATATATTCATGCTATTTCAAAAAAATATCAAACGCCTGTGTCTATTTTAGTGAAAGAAAATTCACGTGCCAATCAACTTTTGGCTGAAGATAAACATATTAATGAAATTTTAATATTGGATCGAACAAAAAACAATTCTGGATCTCACGACGGTCTTTCAGGGTTCTTTAAATTAAGTAAAGATCTTAAATTTAAAAAATACGATAAAGTTTTTATTTTTAATAGCTCTTTAAGATATTTATTAATTGCAAAAATGGCTAGAATAAAAAATATTTCTCAGTATCCATTATTTAGAAAAAAAGATAATATTGTTACTTCTGCTAAAATTTTTACAGAAAATGAATTGGGTGAAATCGTATCTACTCAACCAGAACTCATTACAAATGAAAATCAAGTAAATCAAACTAAACAAAAGTTTTCTAGTGAGTTTTCTCATATCGTTCTGGGCATATCAGCTAGTGGCCCTAGTAAAAGATGGGACATCAAAAATTTTATAAATTTATGTGTTCAAATTAATAAAAGGAAACCTTCAAAATTTTATTTAGCAGCAGGCAATAATGACAAGGACTTAGTTGATCAATTCCTTATCTCAGAACTATCAAATAACTGTATTTCATTTAAAGACTTAAAAATAAGTGAAACATTGCCCATTATTAAAAACTGCGAACTTTATATTGGTAATGATACTGGTTGGTTGCATATATCATCAGCTTTAGGTGTAAAATGTTTAGCCTTATTCATGGATAGCCCAGTTCAAGCTTATGGAAAATATTCAAAAAATATTGAAGTAATTGTGCCAGAAGGTGAAACTGAGGAGTCAACAACTCACGACACTCTAGGTAAAGATAAAATCTCTTTTGATAAAGTTTATAATAAATGTATTGAGCTTTTATCTAACTGAAATCAGTTTTTATTATTTTCTCTTTAGCTTCATTTACTAACTGACTCAGTCTAGAGCTGTCCACATTGCGGTTCATATCAGGATGGATTTTTTTTTGTAATTGGTTAGCAGCTTTTAACACTTCTTCTTTGCTTGCTCCTTTTTTAAGACCCAATAATTTATAGGCTTCTTCTGATGTAAGACTTGACGACCCTGGAGTTTGTCCAAACTGTCCTTGGGAAAACCTCCCAGCGTTATTTTTCATGAATTGGATTAGTCTCCATAACTGATACATTTGCAGAGCAGTAAACCCTTTAATCTTAAGCCCAGAGAGCAAGATCAACCACATTGGAAGACTGAAGATGAATTTACCGCCAATTGTAAATAGCACAGCTAAAATTAATGATATATAAATTGCAATTTTTTTTATAGTTGTAGCTATCTTTTTTGAACTAGCTCTAGCGAACCAATTAAGAAAAAGGTAGATTACGACGAAAATGATAATTCCCAACAAAAACAAATTCATATAATTTCCTAGTATGAATATACCAAAACTTAAAAAAATAAAGACTACGAAAAATTATCACGGAATTCCACTAGAAGATGATTATTCGTGGGTTGATCAACCAAATATCCTTGAAGTTTTAAAGGATCCAAAAAAGTTGAATACTGAAGTCAAAGGTTACATAGAAGCTAACAACAAAATTACTGAAGACTACTTTGCAGACGTAAAGGAATTACAGAAAAATTTATTTAACGAAATTAAAGGGAAAATTAAATTAGATGATACTGGGTTAAAATATAAAGATAAAAGATATTATTATTGGGCAAAAACAGAAGCTAAGGGTAATTACGGAAAAAGAATGAGGCAACTCATTGATGGTTCTAAACCCGAGGAAGTTTTTTTTGATGGAGATTTGGAGAAGAAGAAATCTGGTTCAGAATACTTTGGGGTTGGAACTGTAAGCACTTCTTATTGTGATAATTTTATTGCTTATTCTCTCGATTTAAAAGGATCAGAATATTACACGATTTATTTAAGAGATCTCAGAACTGGAAAAAATGAAAAAGATATAATTGAAAATACAAGTGGCAGTGTGACTTGGGCCTTGGATAATAAAAGTTTCTTTTATTCGAAATTAGATCAATATCATAGACCAAGACAGATATTTAAACATGTCCTTGGAACACCGAACGATCAAGATCAGCTTATTTTTGAGGAAAAAGATGAAACTTTTACTTGCGGCATAGGTATTACTTCCGATGAAAAATATTTCATCATTGGAACTTCCGATCACATCACAACTGAAGAATATTTTTTTTCTACAAATGCTAAAGAAATTAAACCCACTCTTTTTCAAAAAAGAAAAAATGATGTTCGTTATTCAATAGACTCTTGGCAAGGTTATTTTTATGTGCACACTAATGAGGAGGCAAGGGATTATAAAGTGCTAAGGTGTAAGACTAGTCAGATAGATAAATTAGAAGTTTTTATCCCCGCTAAAAAAGAAACGGTTATTGGTGGATTTGAATTTTTAGACGATTATATCCTTAGATCAGAAAAGTCTGATGCTATCCCAAAACTTTTTATAAGAAATATTAAAACTAATAAAGAAGAAGAAATTAAAATTTCAGATGAACCAATAGGTGTCCCTGGTGTTTCTTTAATGCAAAGAGATACAAATACTACAATAATAAGAGTTGGTTGGGAGAGTATGGCGACTCCAGGGAGAGTTTATGAGTATGATATCGTCACCAAAGAAAAAAAATTAGTCAAGGAAACAGAAATTCCTTCTGGCCATGATCCCAGCAAATATGTGGTGGAAAGAATTAAAGCTCGATCACATGATGGTCGTATGGTTCCGATTAGTTTAGTAAGATTAAAAGACTCAAAACAAGATGGAAAGTCAAAAGTCCTGCTCTACAGCTACGGAGCTTATAAACATAGCGTCTCTCCGTCTTTTAGCGCTTCTAGATTTTGTTTGATTGACAGAGGTATTACTTATGCAATAGCTCATATTAGAGGTGGAGGCGACCTTGGCGATAGCTGGCACACGGAAGGGAAAAAAAAATTAAAGAAAAATACCTTTTTAGATTATGTTGCGTGTGCAAATCATTTAATAGAACAAAGATACACTCATAAGGGTGGAATTTGTTTTTACGGTGGATCAGCTGGAGGTCTTACAGGTGGAGCGGTAGCTAATTTATCTCCAGATTTATTTTTTGGAATGCTATTATTAGTTCCATTTGTAGACACAATGACAACTATGTTAAATGAGAAATTACCTTTAACGCCAGGCGAATGGGAGATGTGGGGAAACCCGATAAAAAGTAAGGAGTACTTTGAATATATCTTATCTTATGCGCCTTATAACAATCTTAGTAAAAAAGATTACCCGCCAATGCTTATTACGACTTCGCTGTTTGACAACAGAGTCCTTTACTCTGAGCCAGTTAAATATATTGCAAAACTTAGAGAGACAAAAACTGATAACAATATTCAATTATTAAAATGCAAAATGGAAGCTGCTGGCCATGGAGGTATGTCTGGCCGCGACAATGCGATCACAGAACTAGCAGAGGAATATTCTTTTATTTTAAAATCTGCAAAAATTTTAAGATAACAATCTTGAAAAAATAAAAATAATTACCATATATGTCTCTGTCGGTTGCCAAATGGGGCTGACATTAAACCTTGCTAACAAAGGAGGATATATGACAAGTAAGGATCTATCGATCTTTAATTCACTCAGACCTTTTAGCATTGGATTCGATGACATGTTTGATCAATTCGAGTCGATGTTAGGGAATGGTAGTCTTGCTGTACAAAGCAATTACCCGCCATACAACATCCGAAAAGCAGGCAAAGATAAGTATGCTATTGAAGTAGCAGTTGCTGGCTTTAACAAAGATGATGTTGAAGTTGAATATGAAGATAATCTTTTAACTGTAAAAACAAAAGACGTTAAAAGAACTGAAGAAAAAGAAGGTGATGAAGTTATTCATCGAGGAATATCGCAAAGATCTTTTGCTAGATCATTTACAATTGCAGATGATGTAAAAGTGAATGGTGCTGAGCTAAAAGATGGTTTATTGACTATTTCTTGTGAAAAAATTATCCCTGAAATTAAGAAAAAAAGACTTATTAAAATTAAATAAGTTTACCTTACTTGCGGAGTATTTACTCCGCAGGTAATTAAAAGCAATTTTTGCTACTAAAACCCACTACAATATTACTTGGATTTATCTCAAATTTGCGCTTACACTTAATTTTATATTTCTCAGTTATGTAAACATAACTTCTATTTCTGGTTTTTAAAAATTCAACTTTATCAGGTTGCCCATAAAAACTTTTTAAATCATCCTCAGATTTGTTTAACCATTTGCTTAATTCTTTTTCTTCTTTAGCTGTCGTATCGTCAATTTTTTTAGAAACTGATTGACACCCTGCTAATGAAATAAATAATAATGTGTATAAACCTTTAAAAAATAATTTTTTCATTTTATCCTTAATTTATAACGAAAAGTTATAAACAGATATATTTACTCTTGGTTGAATCTGAGCAGCTATGAGGGATTTAGTCAAGATTTTATTACGTATATAGAGTAATAAATCTCAACGGAGGATTAAATTTATGATGGATAAGTATTTTGAGTATAGAAAACATAAGACAAATTTTAAAACAGAAGTAATAGCTGGTGTAACAACTTTCCTTACAATGGCGTACATTATGTTTTTGAATCCTTTTATACTGTCTGGTGAGTTTGCTGGTACAGAAAAAGGTTTTTTTGATTTTGGTGCAGTTTTTACCGCTACAATTTTAGCAACAGCACTTGCATGTTTTATAATGGCATTTTATGGAAAAACTTGGCCTATTGGTTTAGCACCAGGCATGGGTATCAACGCTTTTGTTGCATACGGAGTTGTTGCTGGAATGGGTTACACGCCTCAAGCAGCATTAGGAGCAGTTTTAGTTGCTGGGGTTATTTTCTTAGCGATATCTCTTACACCTTTACGAGCTTGGTTAATAAATTCGATACCTAGAAGTTTGAAGCTTGGAATTGGGGCTGGAATAGGATTGTTTTTAGCAATCATTGGTCTTGAAATTATGGGAGTAGTAGGAGATCATCCAGTTACGCTTGTTACTCTAGGAGATATAAAAAACCCTCTAGTGCTTCTTGGATGTTTAACTTTTGTTTTCATGATTGTTTTAGAGAAAATGAAGATAAGGGGCAATATTATTATTGGAATACTTTTATTCAGTATAATTGCTTGGGCAACTGGTTTGGCAAAGTTTAATGGTGTAGTTGGATCTATTCCACCAATGACATACTTGTTTGATTTTGATCTTAAAGCAGCGCTTACTGCTGGCATGGCTTCGATAGTTTTTACTTTACTATTCATAGACTTTTTTGACACAGCAGGAACTTTAACATCCGTGGCTAATGTTGCTGGTAAAGTAGATAAAAAGGGTAAAGTGCAAGACATTAACAAAGCAATGCTCTCTGATAGTGTTGGAACGGTAGCAGGCGCGATGATGGGAACAACAACAGTAACTAGTTATGTTGAGTCAGGCGCAGGAGTTAAAGCTGGAGGGAGAACTGGAATGACTTCATTGGTTATTGGAGTTTTGTTCTTGGCTTGTTTATTCTTCTCACCATTAGCTACTAGTCTGCCAAAAGAAATAGATGGAGCAGCTTTATTATACGTCGCGATCTTGTTTGTAAGAAACATTACAGATATTGAATGGGATGATATTGCGGAATCTGGTCCTGCAGTTGTAGCGATGATTACAATGCCTTTAACTTATAGTATTAGTAATGGTATCGCGCTTGCTTTTATTTCTTATGCATTAATTCAAATATTTACTGGAAAATTCGGTAAGACTTCACCAGCTATTTGGGTAATCGCAGTATTTAGTGTAATTAGTTTTTACGTAGCTTAAAGATTATTGGGCCAGTTGATTCTGGCCCTTAATTTTTCTGATGTTTATTAACTAAGTCCTGAATTTTTATCTCTTCGTAATGCTCAAATGGTTGAACTATCCAAGGATTGCTTTCTAATCTTTGTGCGCAAAAGTCTGGTTCAAAAGTAGAGTCTTTTTTCTTCCATAAAACTGCTGTTTTAATTTCTTTTATATTGTCTTTGAGAGGTGGATATTTTTTTAGCCAGTGAATACTTTTATTTAAAGTTACGCCAGTATCAGATAAATCATCGCATAATAAAATATTTCCTCTCATATCTTGAACCGTAGAACTCATTTCTCTAGAAAAAACAAGATCACCTTGCTGATCTTCTGTGCCTTCACCCGAGTATGACTCAACAGCTAAGTAGGCACATTTTAATTTAAAAACTCGACTTAAAACGTCTATTATTGGTGCACCTCCTCGCATAATTCCGATGAGTAAATTAGGCTTATAACCACTTTTGTAAATTTGTATTGCTAATTTTTCTACGATTAGATTATACTCTTTCCAGTCAATGATAAGTTTATCTGCCATGAAGAAAAATAATTTATTTTAAAGGAGTTGTAAATGAAAGGATACGTAGTTTGTGTTTATAAAAATATTAATAGCGAAGAAAAACTTAAAGAATATGCTGTAAAAGCTAGAGCATCGGTTGAAAAATATGGAGGAATATTTTTAATCCGAGGTGGAAGATCGACATTCAATGAAGGCGAAAAATCTCCAAGAACAGTTGTAATTGAGTTTTCTTCTTATGACAAAGCAAATGAATTTTACAAATCAAGAGAGTATCAAGCTGCGCATTCAATTCTCAAAGGGTATGCAATTCGCCAACATCAAACGATTGAAGGAGTTTAATATTGAATTGGTTCGTCGTCAATTGATCTCCAAAGATACCATGTAGCAACCGAACAGTAAGGTGTAAATTTCTTATAAAGTTTTTTAAGAAAACTTTTTGGAGGAAAATATTTTTTTTTATAATTATTTGAAATTGCTCTTAATAAACCAATGTCTTGTAGTGGCCAAATATTAGATCGATTGTAAGTAAATAATAAAATCATTTCTGCACTCCATCTACCTATTTGTCTTAGTGTGGATAAATACTCTATTGCTTCTTCATCGTTCATTTTGTTTATAAGTTTAGGGTTAAATTCCTTTTTAACAAATTTTATTGATAGTTCTTTTATGCCTAAAGCTTTTTGTCTAGTCAAACCACAGGATTTAAGTTGTGATATTGAAAATTTTGATACTCTTGAAGGATTAATTTTTTTAACTTTTGATTGAAATTTATTAAATACTGAATTCGCTGCTGAAACACTTATTTGTTGGCCAATTATACTCTTGCAAAGAGAGTAAAATATATCTTCCCTTGTAGTTAAGTATTTATCATCATATTTAATTATTAGATTTTTTAATACTTTATCTTTTTTAGATAAAATTTTTATAGCGTGAGACCAGTATGACGGGTTCTTTCTCACGGTCTTGGACTAACTGTTTTTTTTTTAAGTTCAGTCTCTCTCATTAATATAATTACAGAGCTTAAAATTATTAATGCAGCTCCGATAAGAGTGAGCAGTTTAGGAATTTCTCCCCAAATAAAATAACCTAAAAATATAGCGAATACTAAATTTAAGTATTTAGTCGGTGTTACAAGTGAAGCTTCAGCGATCCTTAATGAAACTGTCAAAAGTATATTTGCTATAGAACCAACTAAACCTGTAAAGATTAAAAGAAATAACTCAAATTTAGTTGGCATTATCCAACCAAATGGCAATGTAGCTAGTCCCACAAACATACTTAAGAGTGAAAAATAAAGTGCTATTCTGTAATTTGGTTCTGTTGAAGATAAACTTCTGATACTTAACGCAACGCAAGCAAAAAATATACAAAAAATCACTGGAAAAATATAAAAAATATTTAATTCTTCGTATGCAGGCTTTACAATAAGTAGCATTCCTAAAAAACCTATCAAAACTGCTAACCATCTTTTAATTCCAACTTTCTCTGATAAAAAAAAAATTGATCCTAATGTAACGAAAATTGGACCGCCAAATGTTAAACTAACAACATCGGCAAGAGGAATTTCCCTTAACGCAATAAATAAAGCTACAATTGCTAAAGTCCCTGCGATCGCTCTAAAAGCGTGTAACTTAGGTCTAGTAGTTTTGTAAAATGTTTTAAATTCATTTCGCGGGACAAGCATTAAAATTGGAATTAAACCGAAAAAAAATCTAGAAAATAAAACTTGTCCGACTGGGAACATATCAAGCCATTTAACACTAGCATCCATCATTGCGAAACATGCAACTGATGCAATACCGTACAATACGCCTAATTGATTTCGTGTTAGCAATTTAATATCCTCTTTAAGATATATAATTAACTTATGAAGAAATGTACACTTGCACTTGGATGTTTTTGGAAACCTGAGGAAAACTTCAAAAATAAACCTGGTATAATTGATACTGAGGTGGGATATGCTGGGGGTTTTAAGGATAATGTAACATATGAAGAAGTTTGCACTGGAGAGTCTGGTCATGCAGAGGTTGTAAGGTTATTTTACGACGAAAAAATAATTTCATTTAAAAATATCTTGGATTTATTTTTTAATATGCACGATCCTACACAGAAAGATATGCAATTCCCTGATATTGGTACACAATATAGAAGCGAAATTTTTTACGAAAATCAAAATCAGGAAAATGAAGCCAAAGAAATTCTCAAAGAATATGATAAAAAGTTAAACGGTAAGATTAAAACTAAGATTTCAAAAATTAAAAATTATTGTAAAGCAGAGGATTATCATCAAAGATATATTGAAAAAAATAGATGATGAGACAACTGGTAACAACAGAGTGGTTAGAAAAAAATATTGAAAAAGTAAAAATATTAGATGCAACTTGGTGTTTACCCGCTTCCGACCGAAATGCTGAAAAGGAATTTAAAGCTACTCATATCAAGAATGCTGTTTTTTTTGATATTGATAAAAATTCCAACCAAAATTCAACTTTGCCGCACATGTTGCCCTCTGTAAAAAATTGGGAAGAGATTGTATCAAGTCTTGGAATAAATAATTCAGACCATGTAGTAATATATGATAATTCTGATGTATTTAGTTCATGTAGAGTTTGGTTTTCTTTTATCTATTTTGGACATGATGCAAACTTGGTTTCAGTTTTAGATGGAAGTTTTAAAAAATGGTTGGATGAAAATAGACCTGTTTCAAAAAAAATTATTAAAATTAAAGAAACGAAATACAAAGCCACTGAAGATAAATCGATTGTTGTCAATATAAATCAAATTGAAGAAAATATATCTTCACAAAAATTTCAGTTGATAGATGCTCGTAGTAAAAAAAGATTTTTAGGTTTGCAACCAGAACCTCGTAAAGGACTGAAAAGTGGTCACATACCAGGTTCTAAGAATTTACCATTTACAATGCTTATTAATCAAAATCAGACCTTTAAAAAAAAAGAGGAATTAATCAATATTTTTAATAATTATAGAATTGATAAAGACAAAGAAATCGCATTTACATGTGGTTCTGGTGTTACTGCATGTATTTTAGGACTAGCTAATTCTATTATAAGTGGTAAAAAACCTTTAATCTACGATGGCTCGTGGTCGGAATACGGACTTAAAAAAAAATGAAAACCATTTCTAAACTAAAAGTTTTTATAATCGTATTCTTTATAGCTATTTTTACAATTATAGCCGCAAGACATTTTATAGGTCTACACTTCCAGAAAAAATTTAGCGTAATACCGCCACCAGGAGTAATAGTAAAAAAGGTTGAAAAATCAAAGTTTTATAAAAGTATCGAAACATTTGGAACAGCAATTGCCCAAAATTCAAAGACTTATAGAATTAAAACAAGTGAGGTGGATGGAGAATTAAATATAGATAATAGATTTGTGAACAAAGGAGAAATTATTTTAAAATTTAAAAGCGGTGAAAAACTTATAGCTGATTTTCAAGGAAAATTAGGGAAAAGAGAAATAGCTCAAGGTGTTTTGGGCTCAGAAAGTTTAATAGTGACTTTAGATGATTTAAAAAAGATAGTAATAGATATTAAGGTTCCAGAAAATTATGTAAGTATACTTAAAAAAGGACTAAGGGCAGATATTACGAGTTCTGCATTTAATAAAATTTTTCAAGGGAAAATTGAGACAATTAGCTCTAGAATAGATCCTTCTACAAGATCAATTTTATCTAGAGTTTTGGTAGATAATTCAAATTTTGAGATTATCCCAGGGCAATTAATGACTGTAAAAGTCATATATGATGAAATAAATCAAATCGGTGTTCCTGAAAGTGCTGTAACAATACAAGGGAGCTCAGCTTTTGTCTATACAGTAAAAGATGATACTGCTGAAAAAAAAGATATCAAAATAGGTAAAAGAAATTTCGGTAAAGTTTCTGTTATCTCTGGAATAAATGAAGGTGAGTTGGTTATTACAGAAGGTGTCTCAAAAGTAAGAAATAATGCCAAAATAAAAATTATTAATCCTAAAAATTAAATGTTTTTAACAGACTTATCTATAAAAAGACCTGTAGTAGCATCAGTAATGAGCTTGGTGCTAGTGATATTTGGTCTTGTTACTTTTCAAGAAATTCCCACTGACGAGCTCCCAGATGTCCAGCCTCCTGTTGTAACTATTCAAACTGATTATAGAGGGGCCTCAGCAGAGATAGTTGATACTCAAATAACTCAAAAAATTGAAGATTTTGTTGGAGGAACACCAGGTTTAGAAACGATTGACTCTTTTAGTGAGGATGAAAGCTCAAGAATTACACTCACTTTTGAAACTAGCCTAGATCTAGATGATGTTGCTAACGATGTAAGAAGTTCAGTGTCAAGAGTTTTAGATAATTTACCGGAGGGAGCAGAACAGCCTGAAATTTTCAAACAAGGCGCGGGGATGAGGACTACTATGTGGTTATCTTTTAATTCTGAAACAATGACTGATTTAGAGTTGACTGATTATGCGGATAGATATTTAACTGACACTTTTTCAACTGTTGATGGCGTGGGAAGAGTTCGTCTTGGTGGTCAAAGGGAACTTTCACTAAGAGTTTGGCTAGATCCAATCGCTTTAGCTGCAAGAGATCTAACTACTCAAGAAGTAGAAGCGGTCCTAAGAAGTGAAAATACAGAATTCCCAGCTGGACGAATTGAGTCAAGGGATGTCGATCTAACTATAAAGCTTGATAAAGCTTATAAAGAAGTTGAGAATTATAAAAAACTACCTCTAAAAAGAGCTAAGGACGGTTCAATCATAACCTTGTCAGATGTTTCAAGAATCGAATTAGGAGCTGAGTCAACAAGAACTCTTTTTAAAGGTAACGGAAAGCAAGTTGTTGGAATAGGGATATATCAACAATCTGACGCTAACACTATTGCTGTAGCTAATGGGATCAAAAAAAAGATAAAAGAACTAAAACCAAGTTTACCACCAGGCACTACTTTAGAAGTTTCATTTGATAGAAGTAATTATATTAAATCTGCTATTAAAGAAGTTTATAAAACGCTAATCATTGCATTGATATTGGTAACAATTATTATTTATCTATTTTTAGGTAACCTTAGAGCTTTGGTTGTCCCTTTAATAGCTTTGCCTGTTTCATTAATCTCAACTTTTTTATCAATTTATGTTTTTGATTTTTCAATTAACCTTTTTACTTTGATGGCCTTAGTACTAGCTATCGGTATTGTGGTTGATGATGCTATTGTGATGCTTGAAAATATAGTAAGAAGAATTGAGTTAGGGGATACACCTTTAGTTGCAGCTTATAAGGGTGCTAAGCAGGTATCCTTCGCAATAATAGCCACAACTGTTGTGTTGGTAGCAGTATTTGTGCCTCTAATTTTTATTAAAGGAATTACAGGAGTTCTTTTTACTCAAACAGCAATAACTCTTGCATCAGCTGTGATTATTTCTAGCTTTGTTGCGTTGTCATTAAGTCCGATGTTAGCTAGCAAATTTTTGCAAAAAAATATGCAAAAATCAAAAATTGTTTTAAAATTTGAGAAATATTTAAAAGATCTTACTTATCTTTATAAAGTTTCACTATTAAATTGGATTAAGAAAAGAAAAACAATAACTATTTTTTTATTGGGTACTCTTGCATTAACAATATTTTTTTTTAATTTTGCTAAAAAAGAATTAATTGCCCCTGAAGACAGAGGAGCTTTTTTTGTTATTGTAAAAGCTCCACAAGGCTCTGGTTTTAACTTTACCAAAGATAGAGCAGAAGAAATAGAGGAATTGTTACTGCCAAGTGTAGGTAAAGGTGAATACAGAAAATTAATAATGCGAGTTCCAGGTTTTGGAAAGTCAGCTAAACAAGTTAATAGTGGTTTTATAATTGTTCTTTTAGAGCCTTGGGCTAAAAGAGATCGTCATGGTGTTGAGATAATGAGAGAGTCCTTTGGAAAAATTACTAGAGTGCCAGGTGTTTTGGCTTTTCCAATAATGCCTCAAGGGATAAGGACTGGTGGAATAGAAAGTCCAGTACAATTTGTTGTTTTAGGTAATACATATGAACAATTGATTGAGTGGAAAGAAATAATTAAAAAAGAGGCAAGAAAAAATCCTGGTCTTACTTCTATTCAAGATGACTTTGATCTGAACAAACCTCAATTAAATGTAAAGATAGATCAAAAAAAAGCCGCTGATTTAGGAGTTTCAACAGAAGATATTGGAAAAACTATAGAAACAATTTTTGGTTCAAAAAGAGTTACAAACTTTACAAGGGATGGTAAGGAATATTCTATAATTTTGCAAGGTGATATCAAAGATAGACAAGAACCAGATAGTATAAGTAAAGTTTTTGTAAGATCTAAAAATAATGGAAAGCTTGTCTCTGTGTCAAACTTAGTTGCATACGATGAAGAGGGACAATCTCCATTCTTAGCAAGATACAATAGACAAAAAGCAGTTACTATCTCAGCAAGACTTGTAGGAGATTATTCGCTTGATGAGGCTCTAAAGTTTTTAGTAAGTGTAGTAGAACAAAATACACCTCAAGCAAAAATTGCTTATAAAGGTGAAAGTGAAGAGTATAAAAAAACTAACACTGAACTTTATGTAATATTTGCCTTAGCATTAATTACTGCATACCTTGCTATGAGTGCTCAGTTTGAAAGCTGGAGGCATCCATTGACAATTATGTTAACTGTGCCTATGGCTATCCTTGGTGGATTAATTGGTTTACTTGTAGTTGGGTCTTCATTAAATGTTTATAGTCAAATAGCATTAATCATTTTGATTGGTCTCTCAGCTAAAAACGGTATCCTAATTGTAGAATTTGCAAATCAGTTGAGGAAGGAAGGAAAAAATTTAGAAGTTGCTGTATTTGAAGCTGCCGCTATTAGGCTAAGACCTATTCTAATGACAAGTATCTCAACAATTATTGGAGTTTTACCACTTATTCTTGGAACTGGGCCTGGTGCTGCAAGTCGATTAACTGTTGGTATAACAATATTTGGCGGAATGTTATTCTCAACATTTTTTACTCTCTATGTAATCCCTACTGTTTACACAATTGTTGGGAGAGGAACCAAGAGGATTGATGCTGTTGAGATTGAGTTACAAAAACAGCTTAAAAAATAATATATTTGTTTTTATCTAGATTTTTTTTGCAGAGTGTTAATTGTTTTCTATATTTACTTGCCATATCTTTCACAGACTTTGCATATATTATAGCTTTTTTATCTTTTGAATAATTTTTATAATCTCCCCAACCCTTATAATACGCTAAATATTGTCGATAAGAATCTTTTTTTGAAATTTTTAATATTTTATTTGTTTTATGAATATACCAACCTATAAAATCTACTGAGTCTTTAAACCTTGCTCTTGTAGCTAAAGGGTTGTTTGTTTCTCTTTTATATTGTTCCCAAGTTCCCTTAACAGCCTGAGAATATCCAAAAGAAGATGAAGGTCTTTTAAATGGTATTACTTTAAATAATTTAGTTCTTGGTGGTTTTGCAAGCCAATTAAAGTCGCTTTCTTTTTTTACAAAAGCTAGTTGTAAATGAATAGGTGCTCCCCATTTTTCATATGAAGCCTTAGAATGTTTGTACCACAAATATCTTTCCTCAAAGATAGCGCAACTATTTTGAGTATTTTTAGGAATTGACGAACAGGCAAATAAAATAAAAGATATAAATATTAATATTACTTTTTGAAAATGAATCACTTAGTAATTTATACTAAAAATTAGTTAAGCTTTCTCCATTTTTCTGGATTCATAAACTTTCCCTGCCATAATCCTAATTTTTTTTCTTTAGCAAAATCCTCATCTGACACATATTTTTTTGAGTACCTTCTATATGCTATTGCGTATCCATTTCTTACCATCCACTGATTTAGGTTTATTTCTTCTTTAAAACAAGTTGCTATATATCTTTTGTACCTATCTTTTGATGTAAATATACATTTAATTTTTGATCCATTTATTTTAGCTTTTAATTTTGCTTTTGAAACTTGCCCACAACTGTAATCTTTGTACAATGAAAAACCAATTGTGGATGAAATTTTTAAAAACTCTTTTTTACATTGTTGTTTCATTTCTGGAGCATCTATACCTTCTAATCTAAACTTATAATTATTTATGTGGACTGTATCTCCATCTATAATTTTTGGTACTCCTGATATTTCTTCAGCAGTAACTTTTGAAATAAAAATTAAAAATATAATTATAAAACGCATGAACATTTAATTTTTAAGTTTTTTTAAAATTTTAAATATGAAATATGCCATCAATACTCCTAAACTATTTGCATATATGTCGTTTAGTTCAAATGTTCTATTAGGAATTAAAAAATGTAATAATTCTAAAATTATTGAAATTAAAAATAAAAAAGAAAAACTGTAAATAAATTTTTTATTATTGTTTAATAAAAATCCTAAAATGCTAAGATAAAAAAAGAATATTAAATGATTTATAGATGTTCCTAACGGATTTGAAATAAGATCTGGTTGCCTTCCTAAGTCACCATAAAGAAGAAAACCGATTAGGCTTCCTGGGAATAAATATAAAATTAATAGAATTATAAATGAAAAATAGAACAGATATTTTACATAAAAGAAGATATTATTTTTCATTTAGATTTTTATATAGTACAAAATACATTATTTAATTTATATGAGTAAACTTATTTTAACAAGACACGGTCAAAGCGTCTGGAACGCAGACAACAAGTTCACTGGATGGGTTGATGTTGATCTTTCAGATAAAGGCAGGGAAGAGGCAAAAAAATCAGGTGAGTTGTTAAATAAATTAAACATTAAAATTGATATTAGCTATACATCTTATCTTAAAAGAGCAATTGAAACACTTACTATTATCTTAAAATCAATAGGTTTATCAATGAAGTTTAATACTGCTTGGGAATTAAATGAAAGACATTATGGATCTCTGACAGGCCTAAACAAAGAAGAAACCAAAAAGAAAATTGGTGAAGAACAATTTAAAAGATACAGGAGATCTTGGGACATAGCACCTCCGCCTATGACTAAAGATAGTAAATACCTTGAAAATTTTAGTCCTTTAAACGGTGGAATTCCTCAGAGTAAAATTCCTTTAACCGAGTCTTTAAAGAATACTTACGACAGAGTGGTCCCTTATTATGATATTGAAATAAATAAGAATTTGAAAAATGGAAAAAATATTTTGATTTCAGCTCATGGAAATTCATTAAGAGCATTGTGTAAATATCTTTTTAAGATTTCAGATACGAAGATTAACGAACTAGAAATTCCAACAGGAAATCCTCTAATAATAGAATTTGATAATCTATTAAAAATTCAAAAATATTATTATTTAGATGGCACTAGAGCAAAAAATATTATTTTTAATCAATAGGACTTAAAGAAGATATTTTTTCAAACATTTCTATAGTGTTTAAATGGTAAAATTTTTGATTACTTTCTAATCCACCCAGATTATTTTCACTTATTAATTTTGTCCAAACTTCATTCATAGAAAAAATATTTTTATTAAAAAAGGCTAAATGATCATTTTTCATTATTTGAAGACCAGTAAAAATATATTGGTTCTGATCATCTTTAGAAATTAAATTATTGTTTAAATTAAAGTCACCCTTGAAGGAATTATCCAAAGATAGTTCTTTTTTAACCATTAATAAGCACGGTCTTTTATTAGTAAAATACTCTTTTTCTAAAGATTGTACTTCTTCAGAATATTTATTACTCCAAAGCGTATCTGGATTTATTACAAAAAAGGGATTATCCTTAAATTCTTTTGCTCCCTTTTTTACTCCACCACCAGTATCTAATAATAAATCTTTTTCATTTGATATTTTAAATTTAACCTCTGATGTAAAATCTGAGATAAATTTTTCTATTTGATCTGCAAGATGGTGGGTATTAACTGTTATCTCTTCTACACCATGATTGATTAAAAGATTTATTGCTCTTTCAAGAAGAGTGCTACCTCCTATTTCTAATAATGGTTTTGGTTTTTTATTAGTAAGAGGTTGCATTCTCTTACCTAGGCCAGCGGTCAATATCATCCCGTGTTTTATTTTCATAACTTATTTATTTTTTTTAATTTTTTAATTTTTAAATGTTTATTGAATAACAAGTTTAGGTTTTTGAAGACAGGATTTTTGAGACGTCTCTCAATTAAACTCCAAGTGTAAGGTAAATATTTCAAATAATTAGGCTTACCATCCCTTTTAAAAAGTCTTACGAATATTCCTAGAATTTTTAAATTTCTTTGAACAGATAATATTTCAAAATCGTTTTTTAAGTTTTCGTATTTCTCTTTTTTAAATTTGGATTTGTTATAGTAAAAATTTAATAATTTCTCCTGTAAATTTGAAGGTAATTTTATTCGCACATCATCAATTAATGAAGCCACATCATATAATGGATTTCCAATTATCGCATCCTGGCTATCTATCAAACAAAGTTTATTTTTATTTATCATTATATTTGATGCATGAAAATCTCTATGTACAAAAGTATTATTATGAAAATAAAGTTTTTTGTAAATTTTTGTTAATTCATTTTTAATAATATTTTTAATTTTTTTTAGTTTCGAACTTTTGAAACAATACTTTAAGTACCAATCAAAAAATAAATCAGACTCCTTATGAAGATTCTTAATTGAATAATTTTGAAAATTAATTTTGAATTTTCCTAAACGATAATTTCGTTGTAACTTTATATTTTGTAGTTTTATAATTATCTTAATTAAATCTTTGTAATCTCTAAATTTATTTTTTTTTTTAATAATTGAATTATAGAATGATTTTTGTCCCAAATCAGTGATTTCAATAATATTATGCTCATAGTGATTAGAAATTAACTTAGGTGCATATATTTTATATTTTGCTAAAATTTTGTTTACAACAATATAGGTAATTAAATTTTTAAATTTTTCTTTATTTGCTTGAACAATAATTGATGTGTTCTTACCTTTCTGTAATCTGAAAAATTCTCTAAATGATGCATCTCCTGAAATTTTTTTAAGCTTATAATTCATTTAAAATTTTCCATTTTCCAGAGCCAACAAATTTTACCTCTCTCTCTTTTTCATTTTTAGCATAATCTATATATATTTCTAACTTATCAGATAATGGAATATTAATGAGTTGAGGCCATTCTATAATCTTAATTGTATCTTGCTTATCTAAAAATATTCCTAAATGCTTTAACTCTTTTTTTTCTCTTATTCTGTAAAGATCATAATGCATAATCTTAATGTCCTTCAGATCATACTCGTAGAGTAAGTTAAAAGTGGGGCTAAGTACTTCGGTAACCTTTTCCCCTCTTTTTTCTTGTAAATAATTTATCAAATATCTTGTAAAAGTGGTTTTTCCTACACCGATTTCACCAATTAAAAAGATACAATCGTTTTTAGCTAGCTTGTCCGCAATTTTTCGTGATAAGGAGTTTAGATTTTCTAAAGATTTTACAATCATTAGCTACTGTTTTAGTAGCGGTAAGTATCTGGTTTAAATGGTCCTGATGGTTTAACGCTAATATAATCGGCTTGTTCTTTTGACATTTTAGTTAATTTAGCACCTACTTTTTCTAAATGAAGCATTGCAACTTTTTCATCGAGATGTTTTGGAAGCACATAAACTTTCTTCTCATACTTATCTGAGTTATTCCATAGTTCAATTTGAGCAATTACCTGATTTGTAAATGAAGCACTCATAACAAAACTAGGATGCCCTGTAGCACATCCCAAGTTTACTAATCTTCCTTCAGCTAAAAGTATGATTCTTTTTTTACTAGGTAATTCAATTTCATGCACTTGAGGTTTTATTTCATCCCATTTGTAGTTTTTTAATGCCTCAACTTGAATTTCATTATCAAAGTGACCTATATTACAAAGTATTGCTCTATCTTTCATATCTCTCATATGATCAGCTGTAACTATATCTTTATTTCCTGTTGCAGTTACAACAATATCAGCATCTTTGATAGCTTCGTCCATAACAACGACTTCGTAGCCTTCCATAGCAGCTTGTAACGCGCATATCGGATCTGTCTCGGTTACCATAACTCTTGCGCCTGCTTGACGTAAAGAAGCAGCGCTTCCTTTACCAACATCTCCAAACCCAGCGACAATAGCTACTTTACCTGACATCATTACATCGGTTGCTCTTTTTATTCCATCAACTAAACTTTCTCTACAACCATAGAGGTTATCAAATTTAGATTTTGTTACTGAGTCATTTACATTTATAGCAGGAATTAGTAGCTCTTTATTAGTCTCCATTTTTTTAAGAGCTAAAACACCTGTTGTAGTTTCTTCTGAAACACCCTTAACATCTTTTAATAAATTTTTATATTCTTTGTGCATTAAAGATGTAAGGTCACCACCATCATCTAAAATCATATTTGGCTTCCAATCTTTTTTTCCTTCAATAGTTTGCTTAACGCACCACCAATATTCTTTTTCTGTTTCACCTTTCCAAGCAAAGACGGGAATACCTGCTTTGGCTATTGCAGCTGCTGCATGATCTTGAGTTGAAAAAATATTACATGAAGACCACCTAACTTCTGCACCTAACTCAACTAAAGTCTCAATTAAAACTGCAGTTTGTATTGTCATATGAAGACAACCTAAAATTTTTGCACCCTTTAGAGGTTTTTTACCTTTGTACTCCTTTCGGAGAGCCATTAGCCCTGGCATTTCTGTTTCTGCTAAAGAAATTTCTTTTCTTCCAAAATCTGCTTGATTAATATCTTTTACTTTATAATCCTGAGACATATTGAGGATGTTATTATCAACATAAAGAAACCTTAGCAAGAAATAATCTTAGGACAATTTAGGGAGTAAAACCTCAACTTGAGCTCCTTTTGTATTTATCCTATTTGAAGCTGCTATTGTTCCTTTATGTAATTGGACAATATTTTTTACAATATTTAAACCTAAGCCTGAGTGTTTTCCAAAACTCGTGGGTCTGTTGCTATAAAAACGTTTAAAAATTTTCTGAGGCGAAGTTTCAGTAAAGCCAGGCCCCTCATCTTTAACTGATACTAATAGATTACTAGAAGTTTCTTCAAGACCAATCTCAATTTTTTGGTTATCTTTGCTAAACGAAATTGAGTTATCCAGTAAATTGGCAACAACTTGCTCTAACCTGTTGCTTATACCGAATATAAAATGACCTTTTTTACTTTTTATTTTATTGACAACATTTATCTCAATTTTTTTGTTTTGATTAATAAGATCTTGATTAAAGTCTTCCACTACACTATTTACAATTTCAACTAAATTAATTTTACTCATTTTTTCTCGAGATAAAGAGGCTTCATCTTTCAACATTTGAGTGTAATCTGTTATTAATCTTTCTATTCTTTCTACATCATGATTTATTATTTTAAGAAGTTTTTCTCCCTCATTTTTTTCAGTAGTTTTGTCTAAAAGTTCTGAAGCACTTTTTAAAGATGCAAGTGGATTTCTTATTTCATGAGCTAAATCGTTTGAAAATGTTTCCGCTCTATTAGTTCGTTGTTGTAATTCTTTAGTCATTTCATCAATTGACTGTGTAAGTTTTCCAATTTCATCATTTCTGATAAAGACTTTATTTATGTCAATTGTTTGGTTAGATTTTTTTTTAACACCGTCACTGAACTTGACCAAAAGTCCAATTGGCTTAAGAATATATTTATTTAAAAATAAAGAAAAAATTAAAATCACAATTGCAACAGCAATCATAGTTCTTATTATAAATGCTTTTCTCTCTTTCACAGCGGTGGTGATGTCATTTGCTTGCTCTGAGACTACAATATAGCCAATATCATTGTTTTGAAATTTGATTTTACTAAGCGTACTTACAAAAAAATTATTTTTTTTGTAGTTTGATACAGTCATTATTTCATCGTTATATTTATTTGTAATAATATCTTTAATTTCGTCTATTTCCTCTTCTTCAAGTCTTTCTTCAATATCTGGCTTAATTGTTTCACTCCCTAAAGCTTCCTCAAAAATTATGTCTGATCCTGTAAAAACACTTTGATCCAAATCTAAAATGTTTGTATCGCCAATTAGATTTCCCGATAAATCGTAAAATTGGACACGGTCTAGACTTTGAAATAAAAATCTTGTAGAGAGCAAGAAATTTCTAATTCCCTCTTTAGTGTATTCTATATTAAGTCTTTCAAGATTATCTTTAGTGTTATTAATTACTATTTTATGATTGTCTGATCTTTCTTTTACAAGATTTGGTTGGATTGCTTCAAGATATATAATTGTAAAAAGTCCTAAAACAGAAAAAACTGTGAGGTTAATAATTAAGAACTTCTTTAGAATAGAAGCTGATTTTTTTTGTTTCATTAGCTAACATTCCATCTATATCCACTTCCATATCTAGTTTCAATCGCAGAAAACTTTTCATCTACTTTTTTAAACTTTTTTCTTATTCTTTTTACATGACTATCAATAGTTCTGTCTTCAATTTCTGTATTCTCTTTATATGCTATGTCCATTAAATGGGCTCTTTCTTTAATAACACCAGGTCTTTTAGCCAATTCTTTGACAATTAAGAATTCTGTGGTAGTTAGTTTATCTGGCAAAGCTTTTCCATTCCACTCACATTCTAGCTGGGCAGGATCCAGTTTTAATTTTCCGTGACTAATTATATTTTTTGTATCATCAACAGTATTAGTTTTTTTTCTTAATTGAACTCTTATTCTCTCAATTAAAACTTTAGTAGAAAAACCTCCAGATTTTTTAACAAAATCATCTGCCCCTAACTTCAAACCAAGTAGTTCGTCAACTTCATCATCTTTTGATGTCAAAAAGATAATTGGAATTGACATTTTTTTTTTGAGTTTTTTAAGCAACTCTTCTCCGTCCATCCTAGGCATTTTGATATCTAATATTGCTAAGTCAGGTGGATTTCTAGTTAATCCTATTAAAGCGGTCTCACCGTCAATATAAGTTTGAACTTTAAATCCCTCTCTCTCTAAAGCCATACTTATGCTAGTGAGTATATTTCTATCATCATCTACTAAAGCAATTGTATGTGTCATATTTTTATTCTCTTAATTTTATTGTCAAAATTTAGGCGTTTAATGGGCTTCTCCCCAATTGTTTCCAGAGCTAATACTAACTTCCAATGGTATTGAAAACATATGATGTTCTGAACTTGAAACTGATGTCATCGCATCTTTAACTATTTTTTTCACTTCAGTCTCATCTTTTTTTGAACTCTCAAAAATAAGTTCGTCATGTATTTGTAAAAGCATTTTTGCTTTTTTCTTTTTTTCAAGAATTTTGTCAATTTTTATCATTGCTAACCTGATAATATCAGCAGCTGATCCTTGTATTGGAGCATTAATTGCTGCTCTTTCTTGAAATGCTCGTACACTAAAATTTTTATCATTAATTCCTCTTAAGTGAATTCTTCTTCCAAAAATATTCGTGACAAAGCCCTGTTTCCTACATGTTTTGATCGTCGTATTCATATAATCTTTAATCTCAGGAAATTTTTTAAAGTATGAATTAATAAAGTTCAAAGCTTCTTCGTTTGACACTGATATTTGTTTTGCCAAACCATATTGCGTTATTCCATAAATAATTCCAAAATTAATCGCCTTTGCTTTTCGTCTAAAATCATCTGTCACTTTAGTAATTGGCACATCAAAAACCTGACTAGCTGTTAAAGAGTGGATATCTTGTTTGTTTTTAAAAGCTTTCTTTAATTCTTTTACATCGGCTATGTCAGCAAGAATTCTCATCTCTATTTGATTATAATCTGCTGAGATAAGTAAATTATCTTTATCTGCAACAAAGGCTTTTCTTATCTCTTTACCATCTATAGTTTTTATGGGAATATTTTGTAAGTTAGGATCACTTGAAGCAAGCCTGCCGGTATTAGTGGCTGCTAATAAGAAAGAAGTATGAACTCTTTTTGTTTTTTTACTGATGTGATCTTGCAATGCATCTGTGTAGGTACTTTTTAATTTTGAAACTTGACGCCATTCTAAAACTAAGTTTGGAAATTTATGCCCTGTCATAGCCAAATCCTCTAAGATTTTAGCACTTGTAGCTAAACTACCTTTTTTCGTTTTTTTTAATTTTGCTATCTTTAATTCGTTATAAATAATTTCTCCTAATTGTTTTGGTGATCCAATATTAAATTCTTTACCTGTTATTTTATAAATTTCTTTTTCAATCTTTATTAATCTTTCTTCAAACTTTTTTGAAAGCTTTTTTAAGTAGACATCGTCTACTTTTATGCCACTAGTTTCTAACTTTGCTAGAATTTTTATCATTGGTTTTTCAAAAACTTCATAAATTTTTTCCAGCTTTTCCTTTGATACTCTTTCAGATAAAAGCTCATATAACCTTAAAGTTATATCTGCATCTTCAGCTGCATATTCTGTTGCAGATTTCAGATCCACTTCTGAAAAATTTAATTGTTTTTTTCCTGTTCCAACTATTTCCTTGTAAGATATAGATTTATGTCCTAGGTGTAATTCAGATAAAGTATCCATGTTATGCCTATTGTTTCCGGCATCTAATGTGTACGACAACAACATGGTATCATCTATCGGGCTTAATTCAATATTTTCATTTTTGAATATAATAAGATCATATTTTATATTTTGACCAACTTTTTTAATACTTGTGTCCTCCAAAATTGACTTAAGTTTTTTTAGAACTAAATTTTTTTTTAATTCAGTTTTCTCTTTGTGTTCTAGTGGAATATAATAAGCGTGTTTAGCATCATAACATAAAGATATACCAACTAAATCTGCTTCCAGTGGATTTAGCGATGAGGTTTCAGTATCAACTGCTATAACAGATTTTTCATTTAATTTTTGTATTAATTCATCAAGCTGCTTCTCATTTGAAATAGTTTTGTAGTTCTTGGTATTTATCTTATTGTTTTTTCTTGCTTGAGTTTTTTCGTTTAAATCTTTATTCCCTGACTCACCATAAAAACTAATAGCTTGGCTGAGAAGTCTATTAAACTCCATATCTCTTAAAAAATTATAGAGTTTATCTTTATTTATCGCCTTAATAATAAAATCAGTAACATCATCCTTTAAAGGAACATCATTTTTTAAAGTAACTAATTGTTTACTAATCATAGCTTTATCTTTATTTGATATTAGTGTTTCTCTTCTTTTATTCTGAGGTATTTCTGAGGCTTTTTTTAATAAATTTTCCAATGTTTTGTATTTATTTATCAATTCAGCAGCTGTCTTAATGCCTATGCCTGGAACTCCTGGAATGTTATCTGAGCTGTCTCCAGCCAGTGACTGTACATCTATTACTTGATTTGGTTTAACCCCAAATTTTTCAATTACTTCTTTTTCTCCTATTACTTTGCTTTTCATAGGATCGAATAATCTGACTTTGCTAGAGACTAACTGCATTAAGTCTTTATCTGATGATATTACAGTAACTTTAGCTCCAAGTTCTGTAATTTTTTTTGCATAAGTTGCAATTAGATCATCGGCTTCATAGTTTATTAATTCTACAGATGGTAAATTAAAAGCTTCTACAGATTTTCTTATATATTTAAATTGAGGGGCCAGATCATCGGGAGCTTCTGCTCTATTAGCCTTATACTCACTATAGATTTCATTTCTAAAATTTTTCCGTGCAGAATCAAATATTACTGCAAAATGAGTTGGTTTGTTTTTAGTGTCATCTGATCTTGCATCCTCTAATAATTTAAAAAGCATTGAGCAAAAACCACTAACTGCTCCAGTTGGAAGACCATCACTCTTTCTTGAGAGAGGTGGAAGAGCGTAATAAGCTCTAAATATATATCCGGAGCCATCGACTAGATAAAAATGATCTGTTTTTTTTATAGAAGTCATATATACATATTACATTGAATTCTTATCGATTTATAAAAAAGTATGAATAAATTTGCTTTATCTGTTGAAAATCTAACTAAGATTTACTCCAACAATAAAACAAAAAAACAAAATAAAGCATTAAATGAATTAAGTTTTGGAGTGAAGCAGGGTGAAGTCTTTGGATTACTTGGTCCTAATGGAGCTGGCAAAACAACTTTTTTAAACATTCTTGCTGGAACAGTTGTCAAAACAGGAGGTAAAGTAAATGTGTGGGGTTTTGATTTAGATAAAAATCCTAGGCAAGTTAGAGCCTCTATTGGGATAGTGCCGCAAGAGGTAAACTTAGATGCTTTCTTTAGCCCACAACAGCTTCTTGAGCTACAGGCTGGATTGTACGGAGTTACAAAAAAAGACAGAATTACTAATTTAATTTTGAAAATAGTATCGTTAGAAGAAAAAGCAAATGCTTACTCGAGAAACTTATCTGGAGGAATGAAAAGAAGATTGCTCATTGCCAAGGCAATGGTGCACCAGCCGCCGATCTTAATTTTAGATGAACCCACTGCTGGTGTGGATGTGGAGTTGAGAAATAATCTCTGGGAAAACGTAAAAAAACTAAATAAAGAGGGAGTAACAATCATCCTAACAACCCATTATCTAATTGAAGCTCAAGAAATGTGCGATCGTATTGCAATACTAGATAAAGGCAACTTAGTTGCATTGGATACTACAGAAAGATTATTACAGCGAATTAAAACAAAAAAAATTAATTTTAAAGTTAAAAATTTAGATTTAGGTAAAAAATATTCGATGCAAGATATTAACATTAAAATAAATTCAAAAAATTCTATATCAGTTACATACGAAAAAAATTTACTTAATTTTGGGGAGATAATAAATTTTCTTAAACAAAATAACATTGAAATTGAGGATATTTTTACAGAAGATGGCGATTTAGAAGATGTTTTTGTACAGCTAACAAAACACTAGATTTTGTTATAAAAAAAGATAAAGTGATTTAATGATATTAGTAAAAAGTTTAAAACAAACTAAATTAATTAAATATATTTTTTATGCATTGTTAGGTACTGTATTTTTAGCAATATCATCGAAAATCAGAATTCCATTTTATCCTGTTCCCATGACCATGCAAACTTTTGTTGTATTATTTATTGGTATAGCGTTTGGTTGGAAGCTTGGTGTTGCAACTATAACTTTATATTTATTTGAGGGAATTTTAGGATTACCTGTTTTTTCTGGTACTCCAGAAAAAGGGGTAGGTTTAGTTTACTTTACTGGTCCAACCATGGGATATTTGGTTGGTTTTGTAGTAGCTGTATTTGTAGCTGGTAAATTTAGTTATGATAACAATTTGTTAAAAAATATTTTTAAATTAACCTTTGCAACAAGTTTTATTTATATTTTAGGCTTATTGTGGTTAGGAAATTTAATAGGTTGGGAAAAACCTATATTCGAGTTAGGAGCTAAACCTTTTTTATTAGCTGAGTTATTTAAGATATTAATTGCAGCTTTTGCAGTTGGTCAAATTAAAAAGTTCAGGAAAATTTTTTAATTTTATCTTGGAGATCTTTTAGAAAGAATTCTTTGTAGAGTTCTCCTATGCATTTTAAGTCTTCTGGCAGTCTCTGAAACATTTCTGTTACATAATTCAAAAACACGATGAATATGTTCCCATTTAACTCTATCTGCTGACATTGGATTTTCGGGTGGTTTAGCGTTTGATTCGGGTGAAGCAAGTAATGCTGCTTCAACATCATCTGCATCGACTGGTTTTGCAATATAATCTATCGCTCCAACTTTGACTGCTGCTACAGCTGTAGGTAGATTCCCGTATCCCGTTAACATTACAATCCTGCTCTCTTTTTTATTTTTTGAGAGCTCTTTTACGACATCTAAACCGTTACCATCCTCCAGCCTTAAATCGACTATGGCAAAGGCTGTTGGGGCTGTTCGAGCTATCTCGAGCCCTTCTCGCACATTTTTAGCCTCTTTTACCTGAAAACCTTTCTTTTCCATAGCTCTGGCTAATCTACCTCTTAAAGGATCGTCATCATCGAGGATTAAAAGCGATTTATCCGCAAAGTCCGCTAGTTTTAGCTGATCAGGCGTGTTTTTTTGTGCTCTCATAAAACTCTATATGGGTACTGTTGACAAAATTTCAACATAGCAAAAATGCTTTTTTTTTCTTTACATAAAGTCAAAAAAACCTTAAACGCGAAATAAATAAGGTTTTTTTTATTAAATTTTTTAAAAAATCTTTGTGTAAACAAACGAGGGACACATGAAATGGGAAAATTTAAAACAGTTAACGAATTAGTTAACTCAATAAAACCAGATCACCCCGTATATTGTATACGGTTAAACGAGATTAAAAAATCCGTAAAATTTTTTAAAGAAAATTTTCCTGGTAAAATACTGTACGCTGTAAAAACAAATCCAAACGAAAAAGTTATAAAGCAAATAATTGCTAACGGAATTAATGAATTTGATGTTGCCTCTCTTAATGAGATTAAACTTATCAAGAAAATAAAGTCAGACGCTAGGTTGCATTTTATGCACACGATTAAAAGTAAAGAGAGTATATCGTCAGCTTACTTCGATTATGGAGTAAAAAGTTTCTCCCTAGATAGTAAAGATGAATTAAGAAAGATTTTAGAAGGTACTAATCAAGCAAAAGATTTAGAATTATTTGTGAGAATTGCGATTTCAAATGAACATGCAGAAATAGACCTATCAAGAAAATTCGGTGCGCTTCCCTCTGAAGCTCTAGGTCTTGTGAGATTATGTAAAGACCATTCGAGAAAACTTGGAATAAGTTTTCACGTTGGTTCTCAATGCATGCATAAAATTTCTTACTCTAAAGGAATTCGTGAAATAGCAAATATTATAAAAAAAACAAAGATAATTCCTAATACAATAAATGTTGGTGGTGGATTTCCATCCATATATCCAGATCTTAATCCAGAGCCATTAATTAACTATATGAATGAAATTAAAAAAGAGCTTAACAATTTAAAATTAAGTAAATTACCTGAAATTATTTGTGAGCCTGGAAGAGCTCTCGTCGCTGAGAGTGGCTCAACTATCGTTAAAGTTATTTTAAGAAAAAAAAATAATCTTTATATAAATGATGGAACTTATGGATCTTTATTTGATGCAGGAGGGCCGAATTTTGTTTTACCATCAAAAATGATAACAGATGGTAGAGTTCAGTCTAAAAAACTAACTGCATTTAGCTTTTTCGGACCAACTTGCGATGGTTTGGATTACATGAAAGGTCCATTTTTATTACCAAATAATATTAAAGAGGGTGATTACATAGAGTTAGGTCAGCTAGGTGCTTACAGTCTTACTTTCAGAACCAACTTCAATGGTTTCTATTCTAATGAAATACATGAATTAAGTGATAAGCCAATATTATCTATGTACGATGAAACAAATGATAAAGTTGGTTCTTTAGTGGCTTAATGAATAAAAAAAATAGTCCAAATATAGGGCATAATAAAAAATCTCTTCTTAGTTCCCCAGTTGAACATATTGACATAAAATCTTTTGATGCTCGTAAGATTATTGAAGGGATGAGTAAAATGTCTTTTACCTCTAGGGACACTGCCAGAGCAGCAAATATTTACAATGAGATGCTAGCGGATAAAGATTGTTCGATTTTCCTAACATTAGCAGGATCGACTTCAGCAGGTGGGTGTATGGATTTATACAGAGATTTAGTCAAATATAATATGATTGACGCCATTGTAGCAACAGGAGCCTCTATTATTGATATGGATTTTTTTGAAGCTCTTGGTTTTAAACATTACCAGGGATCTCAATTTCAAGATGATACAGAGCTGCGTGTTAATTATATTGATAGAATTTACGATACTTATATTGATGAAGAAGAGCTACAAGCCTGTGATCAAATAATTTGTGATATTGCTAACACATTAAAACCGAAAACTTATACCTCGAGAGAATTCATTAAAGAATTAGGAAAATATCTTAAATCTAATGCTAAAAAAAAGGGGTCATTAATTGAAACTGCATATGATAATAATGTTCCAATATTTTGCCCAGCATTTACAGATAGTTCTGCTGGTTTTGGCCTTGTAATGCATCAAGAAAAAAATCCAGATAAACACATCACGATTGACTCTGTTAGGGAATTTAGAGAATTGACTGAAATTAAGCTGCAATCAAAGCAATCAGGACTTCTAATGATTGGAGGAGGTGTTCCTAAAAATTTCATTCAAGATACAGTCGTTTGTGCAGAATTATTAGGCAGAAAAGTTGATATGCATAAGTATGCAATACAAATTACCGTTGCTGATACAAGAGATGGTGCTTGTAGCAGCTCTACACTTAAAGAAGCTAGCTCATGGGGAAAAGTTGATATTTCTAAAGAACAAATGGTTTTTGCGGAGGCCACAAGCGTGCTACCATTGATTGCAAGTGATGCGTATCATAGAGAAAATTGGAAAAAAAGAGATAAAAGAAATTTTTCAAAAATTTTTAAATCTTAAATGAATTATTTAAACCAAAAAAAGGGGTTTTTAGGTTATGATGCTATCCATGATATTAAGCCAAAAGTAGTAGTTGTGCCTTTCGGTCTAGAAAAAACAGTAAGCTATGGCGTCGGCACTAAAAATGGACCTAAGGAAATTATTAAAGCCTCACACCAAGTTGAATTATTTGATGAAGATTTAAATAAAGAACCTTATAAGGAAATCGGTATTCAAACATTAAAACCTTTTAAGATAAAAAATAAATTAAACGAAGCACTAAACCAATTGTCAGAAGTGAATGAAAAAATTTTATCAGAAAGGAAATTTCCTTTAGTTTTTGGAGGTGAACACTCAATAACTCCGGGTTCTATAAAACCATTTGCGAAAAAATACGACGATTTGATTATTCTTCATTTTGATGCTCATGCTGATCTCAGAGAGAGTTATAGTGGTGAAAAGTTTTCTCATGCATCCGCTATTAAAAGGTGTCTTGATTTTAACAATATAAAAGTAGTGTCTTTTGGAATAAGAAATCTCTCAAAATTTGAAATGGATTTCTATAATAAAAATAAAGATAGAATAGAAATCTTCTGGGCTAAGGATAAAGGAGTATGGGATTTTGAAAAATTAAATGATTTATTTAGTGGTAAAAATGTTTATATAACATTTGACGTTGATGGTTTTGACTCAAGTATTATGCCTGCTACTGGAACTCCAGAACCAGGTGGGTTATTTTGGGACGATGTTTTGCCAATAATAAAAAAAGTTTGCCAAATATCTAATGTAGTTGGAGCGGATATTAATGAACTTGCTCCAATAAAAAAATTTGACTCTTACAACTTTTTGGTAGCAAAACTAGCTTATAAAATTATTTCCTACGCTTTTGAATTTAAGAAATAGGTAAAATATTTTTGGGTGACCAGCTGATAACAACTGAGGCACCCCCTAAATTTTTATCATCTTTAAATATTAATTTTGCATTTTGTCTTTCTAACAAAGTTTTTCCCAAAAAAGTTCCAAGTCCTAATCCAGAATTAGGATTTATTTCTGAAGATTTTGACTTGATATAAGGTTCACCAATTTTTTTAATAATATCTTCTGGAAAACCTGGGCCGTCATCATTAATAATTATTTTTATCTCTTTTTCATTACTATAAAGAAAAACATTCACTTTGCTTTTTGAAAATTTAATTGCATTTCCGATAAAATTTCTTAAACCGTAAATCATTTCTGGTGATCTTTGTATATCAATTTTATTTTGATCATTGTGTGAAATTAAATTTATATTTTTAGAAGATGTTTGTCTAAAAGAATTAAGAATTTCTTCTAAAAGATCTTCCAATTTAACTGAACTAAAAAATTTATCTTCTTCTATTTGTTTTTTCGAAATCCTTTTTAAAATATCACTACATCTTTTAGATTGACTAATTAATAAATCTATATCTTTTGATAGTTCACTATTGTCACCTATTTCTTTTTTTAATTCTTTAGAAACTACAGTAATTGTAGCTAGTGGAGTTCCTAGTGAATGAGCTGCTGCTGCTGCTTGCCCTCCTAGTGATTCTAGCTCATATTCTTTATAAATTACTTCTTGTAATTTGCTTAGTGCTTCAGATGTTTTTTTTTTCTCTCCAGCAAAACGGATGCCAAAATAGCTTAAAAAAATTAAGCCTATTAAAATTGAAATTACTATACCTGTTTTATAAAAATTAGGAAAATGAAGTAAATTCATATCTTCTCCGGGTAATGGCAAATGATAAAATGATATTATAAATAAAAGTAAAGATGTTATTAATCCTAATATAATAGTTGTTCCCATACTTAAAAAGGTAGATGAGACTATCGCAGGTATTATAAGTAAAAAACAGAAAGGGTTAAATATACCACCTGTTAAATATAGTAATACACTTAACTGAATTAGATCATAGACTAAAAATAAAGATGCATAAAAATCTTTTAATTGATTTATTTTGATGCCAAATTGTAAATAGATGTTAGTGAACAAACCAATTAAAATCACAGAATAGCTTAGCTCTAATGGAAAAGGTAATTTCAAGTAAAAGTAAACTATACTGATAGCCAAAAATTGCCCAAAAATAGCGATATATCTAAGAATTGTTAGAGTATTTTTATCTAGGTTTAAATTCTCTTTTGTTCGGAAAAGAGTAGAAAAATTCATCGCTTGAATTAAATATCTAAATTAGCAACATCTAAGGCGTTATTTGTAATAAAGTCTTTTCTCGGAGCTACCTCGTCTCCCATTAGAATTTCAATCATTTTTTGGTCTTCCTTAGATTTATCTTTAGTGCCTTTAGTATATTGAACTTTAAGCATTGTTCTGTTGTCAGGATTTAAAGTTGTCTCCCAAAGTTCTTCTGGGTTCATTTCTCCTAAACCTTTGAACCTTTGTATTGATAATTTCTCTCTCTGGTCTTGTAAGAACTTTTTATAATCAGATGTGCCTTTTTTAATCTTTTTATCAGATTTAGCCATTTGAAATATATATTCTTCTAATGCCCTTTCATTTTTAATATAAACACTTTTATTCGCTTTTGTGATTTTGAACAAAGGAGGTTGTGCCAAATACAAATGCCCATTTTCTATTAGTTGATTAAAGGGATAATTATTAAAGAAGGTAAGTAAAAGAGTTCTTATGTGTGATCCATCTACGTCAGCGTCAGTCATGATGATTATTTTATCATACCTCAAATTTTCGATATTAAAATCTTTAGAACCGGTGCCTAATGCGTTTATTAAAGTGACTATCTCGCTAGAAGACATCATTTTCGATAAAGCTTTAGTAGACTGATCTTCCCCATTTTTTTTTCCATTTACGAAAGTATTTAATATTTTACCTCTTAAAGGTAGTACTGCTTGAAACTCTCTAATCCGTCCTTGTTTTGCGGAACCTCCGGCAGAGTCTCCCTCAACTATAAACAGCTCTGTTCCCTCCCTTTTTTGAATTTGACAATCTGCTAATTTTCCGGGAAGACCGGATAATTCAAATGTACCTTTTCTCCTTACACTATCTCTAGCTTTTCTTGCTACTTCTCTAGCCATTGCAGCTTGGGTAATTTTTTCTAAAATAATCTTTGCTACTGAGGGGTTCTGGTCAAACCACGTAGAAACTTTTTCATTTATAATATTTTCTACTATGTTTCTTATTTCTGAAGAAACAAGCTTATCTTTTGTCTGAGATGAAAACTTTGGATCCGGCATCTTAACAGAGAGAACAGCTGTTAATCCTTCCTTAATATCTTCTCCAGATAAAGTAATCTTGTTCTTCTTGTTACTTCGATCTGATGAATATTTATTAATTACTCTAGTTAACGCGCTTCTAAAGCCTAATAAGTGAGTTCCTCCATCCTTTTGAGGAATGTTGTTAGTAAACGGTAAAACCTCCTCAGAATAACCCGCATTCCATTCAAAAGAGCATTCAACAATTACATTATTTTTAGTTGAGGTTACATATACTGGTTTTTTAAAAACTTCTTTTTCATTTTTATTAACTAGAATAGGTTTTTTATTATTTATATATTTAACAAACTCTGTGATACCGCCATCATACTTAAATATGCTTTCTTTTTTCTTTTTACTTGTATTGTCAACTAAAGAAATTGAGACTCCTTTGTTTAAAAATGCTAGTTCTCTAATCCTTTTTTCTAATATTGATGCACTAAACTTTATTGATGAGAAGATTTCTTTAGACGGAAGGAAATTTATTCTTGTGCCTTTTTTCTTGGTTTTTCCAATTTTTTTGAGTGGTTTTATGGAATTACCATCTTTGAAGTTGACCTCGTACTCATTTCCTTCTCTAAAAATATTCAAAGAGAGCTTCTCTGACAAGGCGTTAACAACTGATACACCGACACCGTGTAATCCTCCGGATACTTTATAAGAGTCATGATCAAATTTACCTCCTGCATGTAGTTGTGTCATTATAACTTCTGCTGCAGAAATTTTCTCTCCTTTATGCATATCTACAGGAATACCTCGTCCGTCGTCTTCAACGGTAATGGTATTATCAGTATTGATCGTTACAAAGATATTCTTACAATAACCAGCTAATGCTTCGTCAATTGAGTTGTCAATTACCTCAAAAACCATGTGATGAAGACCTGATCCGTCATCTGTGTCACCGATATACATGCCTGGTCTTTTTTTAACAGCGTCTAAACCCTTCAAAACTTTTATAGAGTCGGCACCATAAGATTGGTTTTTATTTAATTCTGAATTTTTTGACATTTTTATTTTTTTTGGAATTTAAAATATATCACTTTTTTACTGCAATATAAAATGACTGTAATAGGTATTGAACTAAAAGTATTTAATATCAATGGATTTAAAAGCAAAAAATAAATTTATTTCTAATTTCAAAAAAAATTAGATTTTCATTGGCATTATCACGTAATAACTGTTCCTATCAGCAACATCCTCGATTAAAACTGGTGATACCGGATCTTTAAAATTCATTTTTAAGTTTTTATCTTCTACTTCTGAGGCTATTTCAATTAAATATTTGGAATTAAAGCTAATATTCAAATTATCAGAATTAAATTTTGCAACTATCTTTTCATTTCCTTCCCCTGAGTTTGCGCTATTAACTGAAACTTGAATATTGTCTTTGCTAATAGCTAACTTAACACCTTCTTTTCTATCCAGAGATACGCTTGCCACTCTTTCAATCGAATTGATGAAGTCTTTGGAAGATACAACTAAAGATTTATCATTATTAATAGGTACGACCTTTTTATAATCTGGAAACTTACCATCGATAACTTTTGAAACCAATTTTATGTTTCCAACTTTAAATTGGATTTTATTATCAATTATTTGCACAATTAATTTTTCATTATTTTCTGCAAGTAAAGAACACAGTTGATAAACAGTTTTTTTAGGTAATATTATTGATTTAAAGTCATAAGAATTTTGGATTTCTAAACTGCTTGATGACAATCTATGGCTATCTGTAGCCACACCCGTCAAAAAATTTTTTCCGTTTGCCTCCGTTATATGTAAGAATACCCCATTTAAATAGTGTCTCGTATCATCATTTGAAATTGAAATTTTAGTTTTATTTAAAAGTTTTAAAAATCTTTTTCCATTAATTTCAATTTCCTGGTCATCAAACTGATCAGCAAAAGTCGGAAAATTATCCGTTGGTAAGCACAATAAATTAAAATCTGAATTATCACTTTTTAAACTAAGCTTATTTTCCGACTTTAAATTAAAGTTTAGATCAGAATTAGAGGAAATCTTTCTTAAAATATCGTATAATATAGCTGCTGAGGTAGTTGTGCTTCCCTCTGTAATTATTTTTATATCCGAAATTTCATCATAAAAAATTATATCTAAATCTGTAGCAATAATTGATAATTTTTTATTTTTTATTATGAGCAATACATTCGAAAGTATTGGTAGTGTATTTTTTTTTTCCACTACCCCTTGAACAAAATTTAAAGATTTAAGTAAAAGATCTCGCTTAACTACAAATTGCATTATGTTACTGTTCTTGTAAAAGACTTTTTATCTGATTTATATTTTTTTTCATTTCGTCATCTTGCTCTGAAAGTCTAGAGATAGTTTTTACAGCATGAATTACTGTAGTATGGTCTCTGTTCGCGAATCTTCTTCCAATTTCTGGTAACGATCTCGTTGTCATTTTTTTTGATAAGTACATTGCAATCTGTCTTGGTCTTGCTAAAGGCCTAGAGCGCCTTTGAGACAACATATCACTCAGTGCAATATTAAAATAGTTTGAAACAACATTTTGTATCTTATCAACGGTAATAACTCTAATTTGATTGAAAACGTCTTTTAAAATATTTTTACAATCAATTACAGTCAAAACTTTATTGTGCACTCTGCTAAATGCAATAACTCGATTTAAAACACCGATTAACTCTCTAATATTTGTTTTGCTCTCTGAGGCTATGTAACTTATTACATCCTCATTTAAGTTTATATTTTCTTTAAATTGATTTTGTATCTCGTCAATTTTTTTCTTTATAATCTTAATTTTAAGTTCTATATCAGGGGAATCTATATCAACTACAAGACCGCCACCAAGTCTAGATTTTATTCTCTCTTGTACTCTATCAAGTTTTGTTGGTGCTCTATCTGCGGAGATAATAATTTGAGAGCCCTTATCTATCAAACTATTGAAAGTGTGGAAAAACTCCTCCTGTAAGCTTTCTTTTCCGCTGATAAACTGAATGTCATCTATGATAAATATAGAGGATTTTCTAAAAAAATCCTTAAAGTTAACCATATCATTTTTTTTTATTGATTTAATAAAATGATACATAAATCTTTCAGCTGAAATAAACATTACGTTATTCTCGCTTTGCAACTCTAAGCCTATCGCATTAAGTAAGTGTGTTTTCCCAAGTCCTACTCCACCACAAATATATAAAGGATTATAACGTGATACGTGCTCACAGACTTTTTTAGAGTAAGATAAGGCAATATCATTACTTTTGCCCTGGATAAAATTGCTGAAATTCAAATTTGGATTTAATCTATTATAATTTAGAATTGAATCTTTTATTTCAGTTACTTTGCTGATTTCATTGATCTTTAAAAGCTCCTGATTCTGTTTATTTTCCTCAATTATTTTAAATTCAATTCTATTAATACTTAACTTAAAACCTCTTAATTGCTCTAAAATTTTGTCTAAATACCTTGATACGATCCAGTCTCTAAAAAATCGTGTTGGTACACCAAGAATTAAAAAATCGTTGTACTCTTTGATCAAAGTGATTTTTTGAAGCCAGCTACTGTAAACTTCTGATCCGAAGGTTTTTTTAAATGCGCCTTGAACATCTTCCCAATTTAAGATTTTTTCTTCTTCCGAAACATACAAATTCTGAGAACTGGTATTATTTTTTTCCATGCGATTAATTCTTAAGATAATTCTATTAACGATCTTTTAAAAATATTTGCAAGATTTTTTTTAAAAAAAATAAAAAAAAAATTAAGTTAGGTTGTAACGTTATCGCTCAGATAGAAATTAAAATTTGCAACTAAGAAAAGAAACAACATTTTGATTTAAATTTTATTTATTTCTAAATGTAGATTAATTTATTTTTAGTTGATCAACTTAGGATTGATGAAACTATTTTATTTTTTTTGAAATTCTTGAAATTTTTCTAGCTGCAGTTTTTTTATTAATTACACCAGATTTAGCAACCTGCATTAGAATTGATTGGAATTTTGGAAAATCTTTTTTTGCTTTTTCTATTTCTTTCCCTTTAATCAGAGCATCCATTTTTTTAATGGCATTTTTATACTTACTTTTCCTAATTTTATTAATTTGGGTTTGTTTTTTAACCCTTCTTACTCTTCTTATTGCTGATTTTGTGTTAGGCATTTTAAAGATTATATATATGTAGCCATAATAGCGGTCAACTTTATTATTTTTGGCAGTTTCCACAAAAGAAAGATGAGCGATTTGAAATTGTAACTTGTCTAATTTTAGACCTGCAATCTATATTAGAACAACAATCACCTTTTTTTCCATAAACCTTGAAATGTTGCTGAAAGTCACCTTTTTTTCCATTACCACTAGAAAAATCTTTAATTGAAGATCCTCCTAACTTTATAGCGTTTTTAAGGATTTTTTTTGTATTTTTAATAATTTTTTTCATTTCGAAGTTTTTAATTTTATCGACCTGACGTGTTGGACTAATTGAGCTTGAAAATAAAATTTCGTTTACATAGATATTTCCTAGGCCAGATACAAACTTTTGATCCATTAAAATATCCTTAATATTTCTACTCCGATTGAGAATATAGTCTTTGAAGTATTTTAAGTTCCAATTCTTTCCTAAAGGTTCTGGTCCTAATCTTTTAAGGTGCAAACTCTTTAACAAATTGTCTTTGTTGTAAAATTTTATAAAACCAAATTTTCTAATATCATTATAAATTAATTTTTGATTTTTTTGTAAAAAAAATACAATTCTATCGTGTTTTTTATCTTTTTTAAGATTAAGTTTGTAATAAAAACTTGTTTTGAAATTTCTTTTTTTATCATCAATAAAGAAAAATTTACCTGTCATTCCAAGATGAACTAGCATAAATAAATTTTTTCTACAGTGAAAAATCAAATACTTTGATCTTCTTTCAATTTTAATAATCTTTTTTCCAATCAACTTTGAAATTGCAGTCTTATTCACCTTATATCTCAATTTACCGTCGTTGATCTTTACTTTCTCGATATTCAAGTTTAAGATTTTTGTCTCCAAGGACCTTTTAACAACTTCAACTTCAGGTAATTCTGGCATATAATTCTAATATGAAAAGTACTATTCAAGATAAAAATAAATTAGTCAATTCAGTATTTTCAGAAGTACACCAGAAATATGATTTAATGAATGATATAATGTCGTTTGGTATTCATCGAGTATGGAAAGAAAAATTTATTGATTGGATGAATCCCCAGCCATATTCGGAGTTAGTTGACGTAGCCTCAGGAACTGGAGATATAGCTAAACTTTTTAGTGAAAAGTCGCAAAATACAGCTAAAATTACATGTGTAGAACCCAACTTACAGATGTTAAATCTGGGCAAATCTAAGCTCAAAAATTTTGAGAATATAAAATGGGTAAATTCACATGCTGAGAAAATGCCGTTTGAGGACAACTCATTTGATTATTACTCAATTAGTTTTGGAATTAGAAATGTCACAAATATTAATTTAACTTTAAAAGAAGCTTTAAGAATATTGAAGCCTGGTGGTAGATTTCTTTGTTTGGAGTTTTCTAAAGTAGATAACGAATTATTAAATTTTTTTTATAAGCAATATTCCAGAACTATCCCTTATATAGGTAAACTGATAGTTGGCTCGGAAAAACCTTATAGATATTTAACAGAAAGTATTGAAAAGTTTTATGATCAAGATCAATTAGCCGCATTAATTTCTGAGAATGGTTTTTCTAACGTTGAATATCGAAACGTTTCAAGCGGCTTATCGGCAATACATTCGGGTTGGAAGATATAAATGTTGAAAAGAGTTTTTAAATTATTTCACATTGCCAGAAAACTATCTACATCTGGAGCGATAGATACAATAAATGAAATTCATAAAATTCCTACTAGCCTAAATTTGTTTTTTAACATTTTATCTGTTGGATCTCATTCTAATAAAATAGACGTAAAAAAGGCTCCTGGTGAAAAACTTTGTGTTGCCCTTCAGGGCATGGGTACAACATTTATTAAATTGGGTCAATTTCTTGCTACAAGGCCAGATATTATTGGGGAAGAACTTGCAAAAAATCTAGAGAGACTTCAGGATAAAGTTCCTGCTTTTGATTTACATGATGCAAAAAAAGTAATCAAGAAGGAGATAGGAGACGATTACTTTAAACACATAACAGAAATAAGTGAGCCTATAGCAGCAGCATCAATAGCTCAGGTACATTTGGCCAAAATAAAAATTGAAAACAAGGAAAAAGAAGTGGCCATAAAAATATTAAGACCTGATATTGAAAAATTATTTAATGAAGAATTAGATGCATTGATGCTTTTTGCCTATATTGTTGAGAACACTGTTGCTAAAACAAAAAGGTTAAAATTAATCGAAGTTGTTCATCTTTTAAGAGAAATAACTAATATTGAAATGGACCTAAGATTTGAAGCAGCAGCAGCAAATGAACTTTTTGAAAATACAAAAAATGATATTGGATTTAACGTACCACAAATTTATTGGAACTATACGACAAAGAAAGTTCTTACTTTAGACAAAGTTGATGGTACTTCAATAAGAGAATATCAAGAATTAGAACAACAAGGTGTAAATTTAAAAAAACTAGCAGAAAACCTAATACAGTTTTTTTTAAAACAAGCTGTTAGAGATGGTTTTTTTTCACGGAGATATGCATCAAGGTAATATCTTTGTTGATAAAAAAGGTAATATTATACCAGTAGACTTTGGAATTATGGGTCGACTTGATAAGAACAACAGAAAATTCTTAGCAGAAATTTTATATGGTTTTATTCAAAGAGACTATGTCAAAGTAGCAGATGTTCATTTTCAAGCCGGTCTAGTACCTCAAGAAGCATCTAAAGAAGAGTTTGCACAAGCTTTAAGATCTGTCGGAGAGCCTATTTTTGGTCAATCAATAAAAGATATTTCTGGGGGAAACCTACTTGCTCAATTGTTTGAGATCACTGAAAAATTTAATATGGCAACCCAACCACCCTTGTTATTGTTGCAAAAAACTATGGTAGTAGTGGAGGGTGTTGCAAGAAAACTGTATCCTGAAACAAATATTTGGGAGGTTTCTAGGCCGGTGCTCGAGAACTGGCTTAAAGACATGAAAAGTCCAAAATCAACTTTCGATAAAGCAATAAATACTTCCTCAGAAATAATAAAGCGGATTCCAGACTTACCTGAATTCATGGATAGAGCTGACTATGCTCTCAGACTAATGGCGGAAGGAAAGTTAAATTTATCTGTAGGAACAAATAAGAATTTAGAAATTGAGCAAATGAAACTTAAAAATTTTAGAAATAATATAATTATTAGTATTTTTGGTATTGTAATTATCTTTCTATTAGTATTCTAATAAACCATGACTATTAAAAATAGGAAAATACTAATCATTATCGGTGGTGGAATTGCCGCCTATAAGTCTCTAGATTTGATACGTTTGTTAAAAAAAAATAATAACGATGTAAAGACGATTTTAACAAAAAGTGGCAAAGAATTTGTTACTCCATTATCCGTTACTACCTTAACTAAGAATAAAACATTTGAAGATATTTTTGATAAAAGCACTGAGGCAGAAATTGATCATATTTCATTATCTAGATGGGCTGATTTAATAATTGTTATGCCAACTACAGCAAATTTTATGACAAAACTAGCCGCTGGAAAAGCAGAAGATTTAGCAACTACAGTGATTTTGGCATCAAATAAAAATATTTTATTAGTTCCAGCTATGAATGTAAGAATGTGGATACACAAAGCAACGCAAAAAAATATTAATATTTTAGAGGACTATGGCTACATGTTTTTAGGTCCTGAAAAAGGAGAGATGGCGTGTGGTGAGTACGGAGAAGGTAAAATGTCAAGCCCAAGACAAATTTTCACATATCTGGAAAACTATTTTAATAAAAGAAATTTCATGAAGAAAAAAAATCTAAAAGCGCTTGTTACAACAGGGCCAACAAGAGAGTATATAGATCCAGTAAGATATATTTCTAACGAATCGAGCGGAAAACAAGGTCGTGAAATAGCAGAAGTGCTGAATAGATATGGTATAAAAACTACATTAATCTCAGGTCCGTCAAATTTAGTTACACACAGTGAGATAAAAACAAAAAAAATTATTTCTGCGGGTGAAATGTTCGAGGAGGTTAAAAAAACACTCCCCGTGGATATAGCCGTATGCGCTGCAGCTGTTTCGGATTTTAAACCATCAAAAATAAATAAGAATAAACTAAAGAAAAATCTTAAAAATTTTAATTATATAAAATTTGAAAAAAATAGAGACATTGTTGAATATTTGGGAAAAAATAACAAACATAGACCTAAAATAGTTGTTGGATTTTCTGCGGAAACAGAAAATATAAATAAAAACTCTTTTTCCAAATTAAAAGATAAAAATTGTGATTTAATTATTGCAAATAATGTTTCAAAAAAAGATGTAGGGTTTAATTCAGATTATAATAAAGTTTTGATAATTGATAATAATGGAAAAATAAAACAATTAAAAAAAAATAAAAAAAGCTTTATCGCAAAAAAAATTGTTGATGTTATTTTAGATAAACTCTTAATTGATGAAAGAAATTTTAATTAAAAGACTATCGAAAAATGTTGGTCTGCCAAAATATGAAACTAATGGATCTTCTGGTATGGATCTATCTGCAAATATTGACCGACCTGTAATTGTAAATCCAGGAAAGACCTCAATAATCCCAACAGGGATTTCTTTGTCGGTACCTAAAAATTATGAGATGCAAATTAGACCTAGATCTGGCTTAGCTGCAAAAAATCAGATTTCTGTCCTTAATACACCTGGAACTATAGACTCTGATTACAGAGGCGAAATAAAAGTTATTTTAATAAATCTAAGTGATAAAATTTTTACGGTAGAAAAGGGCGCACGAATAGCTCAGATGGTCTTGTGCCCAATAGTAAAGATTAAACTTAAAGAGGTAAAGAACCTGGACGAGACTGATAGAGGTAGTGATGGTTTTGGTTCCACTGGAATAAAATAATTCATGAACTCAAATTTTGAAGATTACAAAAGATTTGAAAAACAAATTATATTAAAAAAAGTTGGAGTGAGTGGACAAAAAAAAATTTACAACGCGAAAGTATTAATAATCGGTATGGGAGGATTAGGGTGTCCGTTATTAACTTACTTAGCTGCATCAGGCGTTGGCACAATTGGTATAGCTGATCATGATAAAATAGAAATTAGTAATCTGAATAGACAAACGCTCTTTTCTAAGTCAGATTTAGGAAAATTAAAAGTTTCTCAAGCAAAAATTAAAGCAAAAAAAATAAATAATAATATCACAATTAAGAACTATAAAAAAATAACTACACAAAATATAAAATCTATAATAAAAAATTATGATATCATTTGTGATGGCACAGATAATTATGAGAGTAGATATTTAATAAACGATCAATGTAAAATTGAAAAAAAAATTTTAATTTCAGCGGCGATTAGTAAGTTTGATGGACATTTATACAAATTTAATTTTAAGAAAAAATCTTCTTGTTATCGTTGTTTCATGCCTGAGAAACCGCCTATTGTTAATAATTGCGAGGCAGAGGGAATTTTCTCTCCAGTTGCCGGAGTTATGGGATCGCTACAAGCTAATGAAGTGTTAAAATCAATTATAGGTTTTAAAGAAACATTAAAAAACCAAATGATAATATTTGACTCGATAAAGGCTGATTTTAGAAAGATAAAGTTAAGCTTAAATCCCAATTGCAAGAATAAATGTTCAAAATAGTTACAAGTTTTCTAATTATTTTATTTGTATTTACAAACATTTATGCAGATGAATATTTTTTAACTTTAAGAAATGAAAAAGTTAATTTAAGGCAAGGGCCATCTTTCGAGTATCCAATTAAGTTATTTTATAAAAAGAAATTTTTACCTCTTTTAGTTCAAGATGAATTTGAAAATTTTAGAAAAGTTAGAGATCATGAAAACAACACAGGTTGGGTGCATATTTCGCAATTATCAAAAAAGAAGGCTGCTATTATAATAGATGACAACTCTTACATTTATTCAAGTAAAACTATTTACTCAAAACCTTTGGCTGTTTCAAAATCAGGAAAGCTTTTATTAATTAAAAAATGTAAAGATGGTTGGTGTAAAATTTCAGATAGAAAAATCACAGGGTGGGTAAAATTAAAACATCTCTGGGGCAAAACTAAATAGACCTTATTTTTTTTTAAATTTTGCTGTCCAAATCTTGTCGAGAGCAAAGTACCAGACCGCATTTGCTATAGGCTCTACGATAGCATCTGTTAGAGCCACAACAAAGGGGACATCAGCAATTAACATTAATACTGTAATTGCAATTGCAAAGTGACCAATCGTGTATATTAAAGTTCTTAATAAAGAGCCTTTATTATTCTCATAGATATCTTTTGCGGTAAGATATATACCTCTATCAAATTCAGCCATTTTTCTTAAAAGGATTTTCAAGAACACAAGCAACTAAATGTATTCTGTTTTGCTCCCCTCCATTAAAAAAATTATGGTATTTTGTGTTATTAGTAATTGTTACGGTGCCATCTGCTGGCATATGCTTACTTACTTCTTCAATTACCATTCTGCACCCCTTATTTGTTATAATAGGAATATGTAATCTCGGTTCTGGATCTCTATGCCAACTAAGTGTAGATCTAGGTTCCTTTAGTAGAATCCTAACCCGTCCAAGTTTGAAATGTTTTCTTAAAGTGGTAAATACTTCTTCAAAATAAGTTCCTTTAAACTCAGGAAGTAACTCTGTATATTTTGACTCATCGATTGGCTTATCTCTAATTGCCTCTTTTCCGCTCTCATCAGGAATTGTCCAATAGGTACCTCTTACATTATGACCTTCTATCGATGATTTATCGCCAGGTACTTGATTTAATGGTATCGCTCCAAAACTTTTAATTCCTAAAGAGTTAAAGTTTTTCTTTTCTAAAACTTTTTCCAAATCTAATCTAAGTCTTTGTATGTCAAATTTTATATTTGGCACGTTCCAAAAATCTCCTAGAGCATTCTGTTTTACAGTTTCAGTATTTTCCATTTTTTTCAAATTCTCCATTTTAATTTAATTTTTTTAAATTTGGTCTATCAGCATTCATCACTTTTGTCCAAACTTCTACAAAGTCTTTTATAAATTTTTCTTTATTGTCATCCTGAGCATAAACTTCAGCATATGATCTTAATATTGAGTTTGATCCAAGCACTAAATCAACTCTTGAAGCGGTAAAGTGAATTTTATTTGATTTCCGGTCAATAACATCATATGAGTTTTTACCGGTAGGTTGCCACTTATATCTCATATCTACCAAATTAGTGAAAAAATCATTTGTCAAAGCACCAACTCTTTTGGTCATCACACCCTTGTCTTTTGCGCTTGCGTGATTTGTACCTAGTACTCTCATTCCACCAACAAGACATGTCATCTCTTTTGCCGTTAATCCCATCAAAGATGCACGTTCTAATAGTAGTTCCTCTGGCATTACGGAGTAATCTGCCTTCACATAATTTCTGAATCCGTCATGAAAAGGTTCTAACCATTTAAAGCTTTTAATTTCTGTTTGGTTTTGCGAAGCATCGCCACGCCCCTGTGTAAATGGAATTTTTACTTTAAAGCCTGCCTTTTTAATTGCTTTTTCTAGACCCACGTTTCCTGCAAGAATGATAACGTCAGCAACAGATGCTCCAGTTTTCTTAGAGATACTTTCAAAAACCTTAATAATACTTGTAAGTTTTTCAGGCTCGTTTGCCTCCCAATTTTTCATAGGTTCAAGTCGAATCCTTGCACCATTAGCACCTCCTCTTCTATCGGTTCTTCTGTAGGTTCTAGCACTATCCCATGCAACTGATACTAATTCTCCAATGCTTAAGTTAGTTGATGAGATCAATTTTTTTACTTTTTCCATATTATACTTCTTTTTTAAAGCTGGCACATTACCTTGCCACGATAGATCTTCTTTTGGAGCCCATGGACCTATATAATTTTCTTTATTGCCCATCGTCCTGTGTGTCAATTTAAACCATGCACGTGCAAAAGAGTCCTCAAAAAACTTTGGATCCTGGTAAAATTTTTCGGAGATTTTTCTATATTCTGGATCCATAGCCATAGCCATATCAGCGTCAGTAAACATTAACCTTGCTTTCTTTTTAGGATCGCCTAAGTCTCTAGGTTTTTTTTCTTCCTCAAGGTTTATTGGCTCCCATTGCCACGCGCCTGCTGGACTTTTTTTACTTTCCCATTCATAATTAAGTAAAAGATCTAAGTATTGATGATCCCACTTATCAGGATTAGTCGTCCACGCTCCCTCTAACCCTGAAGTAATTTGTTTCTCACCAGTTCCATTTTCTTGATTCCAACCAAAACCTTGCTCATGTATCTCTGCACCTGCAGGTTCTGGTCCTAAATTTTCAGGATTGCCATTTCCATGGGCTCTACCTATTGAATGACCTCCAATCGTAAGTGCGGCAGTCTCAACATCATTCATTCCCATTCTACCAAATGTTTCTCTTACGTCCATTGCTGTTTTAACTGGATCAGGTTTTCCATTGACACCTTGGGGGTTAACGTAAACAAGTTGAAAGTGAGAAGCTGCTAGTGGAGCTTCTAAAGATGACCTATCTTGAGGATTTCCATACCGATTGACCGCAAGCGGAACCGTTTCTTTGCCCCAATATACATCTTTTTCGGGTTCCCATATGTCCTCTCTACCAAAAGAAAATCCAAAAGTTTTAAATCCTGCGTGTTCGTAGGCCATTGTTCCAGCTAAAACCATAAGGTCTGACCAGCTTAATTTGTTTCCATATTTTTTTTTAATTGGCCATAGTAAACGTCTTGCTTTATCTAAATTAGTATTATCCGGCCATGAATCTTGGGGGGAAAAACGGTGTGATCCAACATTAGGTCTTCCATCAAATTCTCTGTAAGTACCAACCTGATGCCACGTTAATCTAACCATTAAACCGCTATATGTTCCTAAATCTGCTGGCCACCAGTCCTGACTTTCTGTCATTAATTTTAGCAAATCTTTCTTTAATGCTTTAAAATTTAATTTTTTAACTTCTTTTTTATAATTAAATCCTGGTAATGGATTTGTTTTTGTATCGTGTTGGTGTAAAATGTCTAAATTAATACTATTGGGCCAAAGACGTGCTGTATTTGACTCCCCTGCTTTGGTAACACCGCCGTGCATCACAGGACATTTTCCGTTACTATTTTTTTTATAATCTACACTCATTCCAATAATTCTAGTTTATAATAATTCTAAAGTGAAAAACAAGCGACAAACTGTCAATTTTTCAAATTTATAAATACCTCTACATTTTTTATTTTTTTTCCGTTTGGAGCCTTTGGTAATTTTTGAATAATTACATCTTTAACATCTATATCAATTAACTCTGATGTATCGCTATCGTAGAAATGATGATGATTTGTGATATTGGTGTCAAAGTATGATCTTTTACCTCTCACTTCAACTTTGTTTAAATGTCCTGCTTTTTTAAAAGCATGAATTGTGTTGTAAATAGTGGCTAGGGCAAATTTTGTTGTTATTTTTTTTAATAATAATTTATTTAAACTTTCCACTGTAAAATGAAAAGTTTTTTCTCTGTCAAATAAAAACTTTGCTATTTCTACTCGTTGCTTTGTTGGTCTTAAACCCGAAGTGCGTAATTTGTTCAAAATATCTTTATGTTTCATGCTTTTTATTATACTTTTGCTAGTTTATAATCATTCTAAAACAAAATATATATGAATAGTTTATTAAATCAAGTAAAAGTGACTTTAAAATTATGCAAAAAAATAGCTATACTTATGATGAATTAATTTCGTGTGGAGAGGGAAAATTATTTGGTGAGGGAAATGCAAAACTTCCTCTTCCTCCTATGTTAATGTTTGATAGGATCACTGTTATAAAAAAAGATGCTGGCGAATTTAAAAAAGGATACATAAAGGCTGAACTTGATATTAAGGATAATTTATGGTTCTTTGAATGTCACTTTCAAAAAGATCCGGTCATGCCTGGCTGCCTAGGATTAGATGCGATGTGGCAATTAGTAGGATTTTTTTTAGGCTGGTCTGGTGAGCCAGGTAAAGGAAGAGCTTTAGGGGTAAATTCTGTAAAATTTACAGGAGAGGTTTTAAAAAATATAAAAATGGCAACTTACGAAATAAACATGAAAAGAATTTTAAAAAAAGAAGGTACTGCTGTAGGTTTGGCTAATGGAATTTTAAGTGCAGACGGTAAAATAATTTATCGAGCAGAAAACTTGAAAGTAGGGTTGTTTAAATCATGAAAAGAGTTGTAGTCACAGGTTTGGGTGTTGTTTCATGTTTAGGAAATAATCAAGATGAAGTTTGTAATTCTCTTATAAATGCAAAGTCAGGAATAACTTTTTCGGAAGAGTATAAGGAGTATAATTTAAAAAGTCATGTACATGGTAAACCAAATATTAAACTTGAAGATCATGTTGATAGAAAATTCATTAGGTTTATGGGTCCAGGCTCAGCATATAATTACATCTCTATGAATGAAGCTGTAAAAGACTCTGGCTTAGAAGTTAAAGAAGTCAGCAATATTTCTACTGGTATGATTATGGGATCCGGAGGGCCATCTATTGAGAATGTTATATTAGCTGCAGATAAAACTAGAGAAAAAAGTCCAAAGAGAATGGGCCCATTTGTTGTACCTCGTACAATGTCTAGTACTGCTTCTGCAACCTTAGCTGTACCATTTAAGATAAAAGGAGTTAATTATACAATAAGTTCAGCGTGTGCCACAAGTGGACATTGTATTGGAAACGCGATGGAATTAATTCAACTTGGAAAGCAAAAAATTATTTTTGCTGGAGGTAGTGATGAAGTTCATTTTGCGATGACGGCAATGTTTGATGCTATGACAGCTTTATCTTCTAAATATAACAATACACCAGAAAAAGCTTCCAGACCTTATGATAAGACTCGAGATGGTTTTGTGATATCAGGTGGGGGAGGTGTTCTAGTTTTAGAAGAGTACGAACATGCTAAAGCAAGAGGAGCAAAAATTTATGCTGAACTAACTGGATACGGAGCAACATCCGATGGCTATGATATGGTTGCTCCATCTGGCGAGGGCGCTGTTAGATGTATGAAAATGGCACTTAATACCGCAAAAAACAAAATTGACTACATTAATACCCACGGCACTTCCACTCCAGTTGGGGATATAACTGAATTAAAAGCAGTTGGTGAAGTTTTTAATGAATACAAGCCAAAAATTAGTTCAACTAAATCCCTTGCAGGTCACTCTCTTGGTGCTACATCAGTGCATGAGGCTGTTTACAGTTTAATTATGATGAAAAATAATTTTATCGCTGCATCTGCAAATATTACAGATATGGATGATGAAGCTAAGAAATATCCAATAGTTACAAAAGTAGAGAAAGATGTGAATTTAAACTCTATAATGTCTAATAGTTTTGGTTTTGGTGGAACGAATGCTACTTTAGTATTCGAGAAGGTAACATAATGGACTTAATGAAAGGGAAAAAAGGTTTAATAATGGGAGTTGCAAATGAACGCTCAATAGCTTGGGGTATTTCTCAGAAACTCTCTGAAGCGGGTGCTGAGTTAGCTTTTACTTATTTAGGTGATGCTTTAAAAAAAAGAGTTATACCTTTAGCAGAAAAACTAAATTCTAAAGTCACATTTAGTTGCGATGTTGAAAAAAAAGAGGACATTGTTAAACTTTTTGAAAACATCAAATCATCTTGGGGTGAAATCGATTTTGTGGTTCATGCTGTTGCTTTTTCAGATAAATCAGAATTATCTGGGGAGTATTTAAATACAAGCAGGGAAAACTTTCTTAGAAGCATGCTCATTTCATGTTTTTCATTTACAGAAGTAGCCAAGGAGGCCTCAAAGATAATGAAAGAGGGAGGAAGTTTATTAACCCTCACATACGAGTCTACTAAAGCGATACCAAATTATAATGTAATGGGTGTTTGCAAATCCGCCTTAGAGGCAAGTGTAAAGTATTTAGCGAGAGATCTTGGTCAAAAAAAAATTAGAGTAAATGCTATTAGTGCAGGTCCTATAAAAACATTAGCTGCCTCCGCTATAGGTGATGCTAAATTTTTATATAAATGGAACGAGGATCATTCTTTCTTGAAAAGAAATGTTGACATAAATGATGTTGGAAATTCAGGTTTGTATTTGTTAAGTAAACTGGCTGCAGGTGTTACAGGGGAAATTCATTATGTGGATGCTGGGTATAACAAAGTTGGTATGCCAGATCCTAAAAATATATCTTAGGCGGATACTTGCTTCATTGATAATTTGACTTTTCCTCTGTCGAAACCAACAACTTTAACGGAAACTTCATCTCCCTCTTTTACTACATCTCCGACCTTTGCCACTCTTTTATCTGCAAGCTCAGAAATATGCACAAGACCATCTTGTTTCCCTAAAAAATTCACAAATGCTCCAAATTCCATAATCTTAACAACCTTACCTTTGTAAATTTTTCCCATTTCAGGTTTAGCAATTAAATTTTTTATTATTTCGATAGCTTTATTTCTTGAAGCTTCATCTGGTGCTGCAACAGTAACTTCACCTGTGTCTTTAACATCTACTTTTGCTCCAGAGGTTTCAACAATTTCTCTTATCGTAGCCCCTCCTTTGCCAATTACTGTAGCAATATCTTTTTTGTCAACTTTTACAGTTTCCATTTTAGGCGTGTGTTTTGAAAACTCTTTTCTTGAAGTTTTGATAGCTTTATTCATCTCAGTTAAAATATTTTCTCTACCGGCTTTGGCCTGATCTAGAGCTTTTTCCATGATTTCAAATGTTATACCCGTTATCTTGATGTCCATTTGAAGAGAAGTAATACCATTTTTTGTTCCCGCTACCTTAAAATCCATATCTCCTAGATGATCTTCGTCTCCTAAGATATCGGAAAGAACAGAAAATTCTTCACCTTCCTTTATTAGTCCCATTGCTATGCCGGCTACAGGTTCTTTAATTGGAACTCCTGCATCCATTAATGACAATGATGTTCCACAAACTGTTGCCATGGATGAAGATCCATTAGACTCGGTAATTTCTGAAACTACCCTTAATGTATATGGGAAATTTTCTTTAGATGGTAAAGAAGAGTTAATTGCTCTCCATGCTAATTTACCGTGTCCGATTTCTCTACGACCAGTACCTATTCTACCACATTCTCCTACCGAGAAAGGAGGAAAGTTATAATGAAGCATAAAATTTGATCTTTGCATGCCATCCAGACTTTCTAGTCTTTGTTCATCATCTGTCATTCCAAGTGTGGTTACTACAAGGGCTTGTGTTTCGCCTCTAGTGAAAAGAGCTGAACCATGAGTTCTTGGTAAAACACCTACTTCACATTTGATCTGCCTCACATCTGCCAAACCCCTACCATCAATTCTTTTCTTTTCTTTTAAAATCGCTGTTCTTACTATGTCTTTCTCAAGAGATTTTAGTTGAGACATTACTTGATTTTCTGTAATAGTCTCGTCTTCAATAAACATTTCTTTACATCCGTTCTCAATTTCAGAAATAGCCGTAGATCTTTTTTTTTTGTCTATTTCTTTAAATGCACTTCTTAAGTTGCTTTCATATTTTTTAGCAATTTTCTTTTTAATCTCTGAATTATCAACCTCTTCTATTTCCCATTTAGGTTTACCAGCCTTTTTTGCTAATTTTTCTATTGCTTCAATTATAGGTGTAAATTTCTCATGGCCAAACTTCACAGCATCTAGCATAACTTTTTCTGATAGTCCTGACGTTTCAGACTCAACCATCAGAACTGCATCTTTTGTTCCAGCTACCACTAAATCTAGCTCTGAGTCTTTTAATTCTTCTAACGATGGATTTAATAAATACTTTCCATCTTTATAACCGACTCTGCTCGCGGCAATAGGGCCTAAAAACGGCAGACCTGAGATAGCTAACGCCGCTGACGATGCAATAATTGATAATATATCTGGTTGGTTATGACTATCATAAGACAAAACAGTTGGAAGAACTTGAACTTCGTTCATGAAACCAGATGGGAATAAAGGCCTTATTGGTCTATCTATTAATCTTGAAATTAATGTTTCAGCCTCCGTAGGTCTTGCCTCTCTTTTAAAATATCCTCCTGGTATTTTACCGGCTGCGTAATATTTTTCTTGATAATTTACTGATAAGGGGAAATAGTCTTGGCCTTCCGCAACTTTTTTAGCTCCGACTGCGGTGGCGATTACCACTGTTTCACCAAGTGTAGCAATGATTGCTCCGTCTGCTTGTCGTGCCACTTTTCCTGTCTCTAAAATTAATTTTTTACCGTTAACTTCTATTTCTTCTTTATGTATTTTAAACATTATTTCCTTAAATTTAATTGTTTTATGACTTTTTGATATGAATCAGTGTTTTGTTTTTTGAGATAAGCTAAAAGTTTTTTTCTTTTATTTACTGATTTTGTCAAACCTAGAGTCGAGTGTTTATCTTTTTTATACTTTTTAAAATGTTCTGATAATTTTGATATTTTATCAGTAAGTAATCCGATTTGTATTTCTGTCGAACCCACATCTTTGGCATGTAATGCAAGAGATTTAATTGTATCTTTTTTTTTCTTTATCATTATCTCTATTTTCTCTTATAATTTTTTCAATCTTTTCAGCATATTCAAAAGAGTTATCTTCAACAAAAGTGAGTTTAGGAAGAAACTTAATATCTAATCTTTTAGACAGGGCTTTTCTAACAATATGTGAGTATTCAGTCAAGATTTTTACAGTTTCTTTAGTACCTATACCACCCAAAGGAATAACGTAAACTCTTGCTGTTTTTAGATCTGGGGTCATTCTAACCTCAGTCACTGTAACTAATTTCGAATTTATCGATGGGATTTTAGCTTCATCTCTTAAAAAAAGCTCTCCTAAATTTTGTTTCACTAGCTCTCCAACTCTTAGTTGTCTTTGGCTAAAAGATTTTTGAGAATATTGATTATCCATATTAAATTGATCTCCTAATTTCTTCAGCAATATATGATTCGATTACATCCTTTTCTTTGAAATCAATAAAGTCTTTAATACTAATTCCACATTCAAAACCTGTTCCGACCTCTTTTACTTGGTCTTTTTCTCTATAGATTGTAAGAATTTCTCCACTATAAACTACAACACCATCTCTGATAATTCTGGCTTTAGATTTGCTTTTTATTTCTCCACTTATAACTTTTGATCCAGCAATTTTACCTGCACTAGACACTTTGAATATTTTTTTAATCTCTGCACTTCCTAAAATTGTTTCTTTAATATCTGGCTCTAAAAGTCCGGATAGAGATTTTTCTACAAACTCTAATGCCTCATATATTATATTAAAATATTTTATTTCAATTTTTTGTTCGTCGGCTAATTTTTTTGCTTCTCTATTCGGTTTAACATTAAACCCGATTAACAATGCGTTTGATGCTCTCGCAAGAGATACATCGGTTTCATTAATCATGCCTATATCCGATAATATAATTTTAGCTTCAACCTCTTTATGCTCTATCTTATCTATAGCCATCTTTAATGCTTCGCTCGATCCTTGCACGTCTGATTTAATTATTATATTTAATTCATCTTTATTTTTTACATTATCAAATAATGTGGTCTTGTCTTTTGCTAACAAAGTATTTTGAGCCTTATTGGTTTTTTTAAACTCTACCATTTTTTTTGCTTCATCTTCGTCTTTAGTTACCTCAAACTCAGCTCCTGCATAAGCTGTGCTGTTCATTCCAAGGACTTCAACTGGCATGGATGGGAAAGCTTCTTCAATTATTTTACCTGAATGGTTTATCATTGCTCTAATTTTTCCTAAGGTATCTCCACAAATAAAATAATCACCTTTTTTTAATTTTCCATTGCTAATCAGAATAGTTGAAACAGGTCCTTTACCCTTATCAATCTTTGATTCTATAACCACACCTTTTGCACTATCTGTAAAAGAAGCTTTTAAATCTAAAATTTCAGATTGAAGTAATATGGCCTCTTTAAGTTTTTCTAAATTTATTTTTTTTAAAGCTGATACTTCTACAAAAAGTGTGTCTCCGCTTAAGTCTTCAGCAATTAACTCATATTGCATCATTTCATTTTTTATTTTGCTGATATTTTTTTCCGGTAAGTCACATTTGTTAATTGCAACAATTATAGGAACTTTAGCCGCTTTTGCATGTTTTATTGCTTCAATTGTTTGAGGTTTTATCCCATCATCTGCTGCTACAACCAGAACTACTATATCTGTTATTTTGGATCCTCTTGCTCTCATTTCTGTGAACGCAGCATGTCCCGGCGTATCAATAAAAGTAATTAAATTATCATTGTTTGTTTTTACTTGGTAAGCTCCAATATGTTGTGTAATTCCTCCGTACTCGCCTGATACAACGTCTGTATCTCTGAGAGCGTCTAACAGAGATGTTTTTCCGTGATCCACATGTCCCATGATCGTTACTACTGGCGGTCTTATTTTTACCTCTCCTTTTAAACTCTCTTTTAATTTCCCTGGTTGAATTGCAGATTTATCTTCAATAATTGGTTTGTGGCCAAATTCTTTAACAATGTATTCAGCTGTATCTTTATCAATATTATGATTAATCGTTGCCACAACTTTCATATTAAATAAAAACTTTATTATCTCACTAGACTTCTCTGCCATTCTATTAGATAACTCTTGTATTGTAATCTGATCTGGTATTTTTACTTCTCTGATAACTTTTTTAAATTCTTTTTTTTCATCACCTTCTGGTTTCTTTTTTTCTTTAAGTCTAGCTCTTTTTACTGAAGCCAAACTTCTCTGCTTAATCTCGATTTCCTCCACGTTTAATGCTCTTGAAACTGTCAATTTGAAATCTCTTTTATCTACAGGACCTTTCAACCTTAATTTGCTCTTTCCTGCTGGCTTGTTATCTTTTTTAATAAAATCCTTAGTAGCTTGTTGCTCTATGAATTTTCTGGTGAAATTTTTCTTCTTTATTTCTTTATTAAAATCTGTGTTAACAGTTGGGTTAGATCTATTAAAAGGTTTATTAAATCTTGGAGACTTTTTTTTCTCTACTGAAAACGATTTTTTACCAGATGTTGTTATAACACTTGTATCAATTTTCTTTTTTAGACTGGAAGAAATAGTAAGAGTTTTTTTTTTGTCTTTATCCATAACATTATTTATAAGCTATCTCTCTAGCTGCCATGATAAGCTCATCAGCTTCTTTTCTTGAAAGAGAAAATTCCTCAAGATAACCATTAATCCTTATTTTTTTACCTTTTATCTCATCAAATCCACCAATAAGTTCGTCAGAGGATAAATCTGCAAAATCATCTATTTTTTTTATATTTTTTTGTCCAAGAATTACTAACATTCCTTGAGTCATACCTTTTAAGTTAATTAATTGTTCTTCTACACCTAGTTCTTTTAGCTTTTGTGCTACAGCCTCTTTTTCTTTCTCAAGTGTTTCTTTTGATCTACTAATAAGTTCTTTAGCAGTATCATCATCTATTGCCTCAATTTTTGAAATTTTTTCTGGAAGTGATTGTGCTATTTCTTCAATTGAAGTAAAACCTTCTGAAACTAATAGCTGACCTAATGTTTCATCCACTTCTAGATTCTTAATTAAATTTTCTGTTCGTTCTTTAAACTCTGACTGCCTTCTTTCTGAGTCTTCTTTATCTGTGAGAATATCTATTTCAAAATTAGTTAATTTTGATGCTAACCTTACATTCTGACCTCTTCTACCGATCGCTTTACTAAGGTTTTCCTCTGTCAAAATAATATCAATCCTTTTGTTATCCTGATCAATTAAGACTTTTTGAATCTCAGCAGGTGACAAGGACTCTGAAATTAACGTAGGCAAATCCTCAGTCCACTTTATAATGTCAATTTTTTCACCGTGTAATTCATTGACTATAGTTTGTACTCTACTCCCTCTCATACCAACACAAGCTCCAACCGGATCGATTGAGGAGTCCTGAGAATAAACACAGATCTTTGCTCTACTACCAGGATCTCTAGCTACTGATTTTATCTCGATTGTTCCCTCATAAATTTCTGGAACTTCTTGAAAAAATAATCTTGCGAGAAATTGTGGGTGGGCTCTAGATAAAAATATTTGATGGCCCTTAAGTTCTTTTTTAACTTCGTAGCAGTAAGCCTTTACACGATCTCCTGTTTTTAATATCTCTCTTGGAATTAATTCATCTTTTTTTATTACTCCCTCTGCTTTACCCAAATCTACAATCACATTCCCATACTCTAATCTTTTTATAATCCCACTCAATATTTGGCCTTGCTTATCTATAAAGTCTTCATATTGTCGGTTCTTTTCAGCCTCTCTAACTCTACTGCTAATAACCTGTTTAGCACTTTGAGCTGCGATCCTACCAAAATCAATTTGTGGTAACTCTTCATAAATTTTTTCGCCCACCTTAATAGTATTATGTTTTGGTGATATTTTTCGAGCATCATCAAGATTTATTTCCCTGGCTGAGTCCTCTACTTTTTCTACTACATCTAAAACTTTTTGAATTTTGATTTCTCCATTTTCTCTATCTATAATAACCTCTATATTGTTATCGTTTCCAAATTTTGTTAATGCAGCCTTTTGAATAGCACTTTCCATCGATCCAAGAACAAGTTCTTTATCGATAGATTTCTCATTTGCAACAGCCTCGACGATGCGTAAAAGCTCAAGTTTATCTAGTCCCCTATTCAACATTTTATTCCCCCTAAAAAAAAATGGGCTACTGCCCATTTTGAAATTCATCAATTTAAATTACTTTTAGAAGAAAATTAAGGTTTTTTCAAGATTACATTTTAAATAAATCTGCTTTATCAGTTTTTTCCCAAGAAAACTCACCTGAATTAGTGGGTTTTCTACCAAAGTGTCCATAAGCAGAAGTAGTCTGATAAATTGGATTATTTAATTTTAGCATTTCTCTAATACCTCTAGGTGAGAGATCAAAATTTTCGTTAATAATTGTCATTATTTTTTTTACTTTTTCTTCATCATCATCTGATAATTTTAAGAAAATAGAAAGAGGTTTTGAAACTCCGATTGCATATGCTATTTGGATTAAACATTTATCTGATACCCCTGAAGCAACAACATTTTTTGCTAAATATCTCGCTGCATAAGCTGCAGATCTATCAACTTTTGTAGGGTCTTTACCAGAAAACGCTCCCCCTCCGTGAGGAGCTGAACCACCGTAAGTATCAACAATAATTTTTCTTCCTGTAAGACCTGTGTCTCCGTCAGGTCCTCCAATTATAAATTGACCTGTTGGATTAATATAAATTTCTTTTGGATTAAGATCTTTCAAAAGATTTGAAGGTATTGATTTTGTAATATAAGGAATAACTAATTCTTTAACTCTTTCTTGATTTAAATCTTTTGAATGTTGTGTCGAAATTACTACCGAAGTAACCTTAGCTGGTCTTCCATTTTCATATAACATTGTTACTTGGCTTTTGTTGTCTGGCTCTATACCTTGTAAAATTCCTTTTTTCCTGTCTTCAGCCATCAGCCTCAAAATTTTGTGAGAGTAGTGTATTGGTGCTGGCATCAATTCTTGCGTTTCATTACATGCATATCCGAACATAAGACCTTGATCACCTGCTCCTTCATCTTTATTATCTTTAGAGTCAACTCCCATTGCAATATCTGATGATTGTTCATGTAAATAACTTTCAATTTCAGCTGTTTTCCAGCTGAAGCCTTCTTGTTCATAGCCAATATCTTTAATGCAATCTCTAACTTTACTTATAAGTTCATCTTTATCAAATTTTGGACCTCTTGTTTCTCCAGCTAAAACTACCCTGTTAGTTGTTGTTAAAGTTTCGCAAGCAACTCGAGAAAACGGATCTCTTGACAAATAAGTATCAACAACCATGTCAGAAATGCGATCACTCACTTTATCTGGATGACCCTCTGAAACAGACTCGCTTGTAAATAAGTAACTATTTTTTTCCATTTTTAATTTTGTAAAAAATAAAGATAAAAATATAAGTAATTAAAAGCACAAAAAAAATCAAATCATTTTTATTTATATTTTCACTTTCTATTAAGGGTACATTAAACTCAATATGGCCTGTTTCGTAGTTATTGAGTTTTTTCACTAGCTGTCCCTTATTATCAATTATAGCACTTACCCCTTTGTTAGCTGACCTGACCAAAAAAGAATTTTTTTCTATAGCTCTGAAAATTGCTTTAGCAAAATGCTGATCTGGTCCTATTGAATTTCCAAACCAACCATCCTCTGATATATTAATAATTAAATTAGTACTTTTGTCAGATTGTTGTACAAAATTAGTAAAAATTACCTCATAACAAATTAATGGTAAAATGTTAAGGTTTTCAAAAATTAAATTGCTTTGTTTTTTTCCTCTTAAAAATGAGCCGTGACCTTCAGTTATTTTTTTAAGACCTAACTTATTTAATAAACTTTCAAAAGGTAAAAACTCACCGAACGGGACAATTTTTTGCTTTTTGTATTCTTGAAGTATTTCAAGATTAGAATTAACTACGACTAGACTGTTATATGTCCCCATTTCTTTGTTACTTAGTCTGTTAATTCCAAACAGGATGTAGTGATCTTTATCAAAATTTTGAATAAACATATTTTTTAAACTTTGTATTTCTTGAAAATTATAGCCACTAAACACTCCTTCGGGCCAAACGAACAAAGTCTTTAAATTCTTTTGAGGTTCACTGTATCTTACTAATTTTTTTAATCTTTCACTTATTTCATCATCATTTAATCCATATTTTAATTTAAAGTTGGGAGATACGACTTTTATATTTAATTTTTCATTGATTAATCTTAAAGTTTTCTGATTTTTATTAACAGATTGATCTCCATAAATGTAGAGAATAAAAAAAAGTAAAGGAATTAAAGAAACTAAAGTAAATTTTTTAATTAAATTTAATTTGAAGAATATTACTGATGGTATCATGAAAAGAGTTATTACAATCAAATTAAAAGCAAATAAACCAACTACGTGTAAAATTTGTAAAATCTCTACGTTCCAGGAAAAACTATACGCCCATAAGTTCCATGGAAAACCCGTTAGAATTTTTGAGCGTACGTAGTCTGATAGTGCCAAACTTCCTGTAAAAAGAAATATTGATTGTAAATTAAAAGCAAGAAAGGGGCCTATAGTTAGAAATACGAGAGATAGAAAAAGACTCAAAAATAATGGTATAAAAATTAATCCGACAGGTATCAAAATTTTAAAGTTTTCGTCAAACGTTAATGAATTTGTTATCCAGTGGATACCGCTTAAGTAAAATCCAAACCCAAAAGATGTCCCAAATATAAAAAAATTAATTTTAAATGGTTTTTTTCTGTAAATACTTTTAGATTTTTTATTAATGTAAACAACTAGATAAAAAATTGTTGGAAAAATAAAAAAATTTATAATTGAAAAATTAAAAGGTTGAAAAGAAAATACTGTTAAACATCCGAGTATCAAAGGATAGAGGTATAAAGTAAGAAAACGATTGTTTAGATGACTTTCAATCATTTTATGTATGAGAGAAACTTCTTTTCTATTCTTGTCATTCTCATAAAGTCTACGTTATTCTTGTGATCATAACCAAAGAGATGAACTAATCCATGTATCCAAAGTTTATCAAGCTCCAAAAAGAAGTTCATTTTTCCTTTTATTTTGTTTAAGTTGACAATGACGTCGCCTAAATAAATTTCTCTATCTTTAACAAGTTTTTTATGCAATTCTTTTTTTTCGTGAAATGGGAAAGATAAAACATCTGTAGTTCTATTTTTTTTTCTAAAATTATTATTCAATTTTTTAATTTCGCTATCCTCAGATAATAGCAGAGTAAAAAAAACGTCTTTATTTTTATATTTTTTGTATCTTTTGTTGATCTTATTAATTTTTTTTTCAATAAGATTTGTAGATTTTATTGAAAATTTTTTTAAATTTTGTCTATTAGATATAATGTTAACCTTGATCATCAGTACTTCTCTTTTGATAAGCACTAATAATTTTTGAAACTAATGGATGTCTTACTACATCATTATGATCAAATTCTACTATTTTTATTTCCTTTAAGTGCTTTATTATATCTTTTGATTTAATCAAACCTGATTGAGATTTATTGATTAAATCTATTTGAGAAGGATCACCGTTAACAACTAATTTGGAATTTTCACCTATTCTCGTCAAAAACATTTTAATCTGAGTTTCGGTAGCATTTTGAGCTTCATCAAGTATTGCAAAACAATTTTTTAGTGTTCTACCTCTCATAAAAGCCAATGGAGCTATTTCTATTTCTCCTGTTTCGATTTTTTTATCGATTTTTTCTGCGCCAAATAGCTCGTATAAAGCATCATACAAAGGTCTTAAATATGGGTCTACTTTTTCCTTCATATCTCCAGGCAAGAAACCAAGTTTTTCCCCAGCCTCAACTGCTGGCCTTGAAAGAATGACTCTTTCAATTTTTTTTTCTAATAAAAGTGAAACGCCAACAGAAACTGCTAAGAAACTTTTTCCTGTTCCAGCTGGTCCTAATGACATTATAATATCATTTTCTTTCAAAGCCTTAATATAATCTGATTGCTTTTCAGAACGAGCTATAACTGACTTTCTTGGAGTTTTTATTAATTGTTTAAAAGATTTGACGTTTGATTTTTCTAGTTCCATATTTTTTTTTACCGATAATAGTATATCTTCTTTTTCGATTATCTTAGTTACAAAATACTTTCCTATTAAAAATTTTATAGCTTCACAAAATACGCTAAGATTTTCCTTTTTTCCTTTGCAAGTTATCGAATTACCCCTAAAAAATACGTTGGTTTTTGTATATTTAGAAAGATCTTTAAGATTTTGATCAAATTGACCAACAATTGACATGAGCATCTCATTGTTGGTTATTTGTAGATTGATTGTTTCTTTATCTATTTTTTTAATTATCAAATTTTGATCTAATTTACTTATCTCTGACATATTTATGCAGCAAAAACTTTGTTACGTTCGCCTTCTAATTCCCCAAATAATGTATTTTTGTTTCCCTCGATAATTTTCACTTTTAAAATTTTACCCTTTAAATCTAAATTGCTATTAGCAATTACTGAGTTCGAAAACTCATCCCGACCAAAGAATTTACCTTTAATTCTCATTTCATTTTCAAACATTACCCAAGAAAAATTATTAAATAAGCCTTTTCTATATTTCATCTTTATTCGATCAGCTTCATTTTGAAAAGTTACTAATCTTTCTTTGACAATATTATCATTAACTTTTTCCATCCTAGCAGCTGGAGTGCCTGGTCTTGGACTAAAAGCAAAAGAATAAGAATTGATAAACTCGACATTTCTTAACAATTTTAGTGTTTGATTAAAATCTTCATTTGTCTCACCTGGGTAACCAATTATAAAATCGGAAGAAAATTTAATTTTAGAATTAGCTTTTTTTAAATTATTAATCAAATCAAGATAGTCCTTGATAGAATGTTTTCTGTTCATTTTTTTTAAAATTTTACTGGATCCACTTTGAACTGGAAGGTGTATTAAAGGCATAAGTTTTTGAGAAATTTTGTGTGCTTCAATTAAATCTTCAGAAAAATCAATGGGATGGGAAGTGGTATATCTTATCCTCTTAAGATTTTTAATCTTTGAAATTTCGTAAATAAGATTTGATAGTTTGCTTTTTTGAAAGTTATAAGCGTTAACATTTTGACCTAATAAAGTAATTTCTCTTACTCCATTATCAACTAATTCTTTAGTCTCATTAATTAGCTCTTTAATAGATCTAGAATGCTCAGCACCTCTAGTGTAAGGGACTACGCAGAATTTACAAAATTTATCACATCCCTCTTGTATTGTTAAGAAAGATGAAACATTACTATTTGTGTTTCTAGTCATATTTAAATTATCAAATTTTTTATTAACATCGAAATCGGTAAAATTAATTTTTTTTGCATTATCTTCTAGTTTTAGTATTGTTTTTTTGAAATGGTGATATGACTGTGGTCCAATAACAGCATCGATGTACTTCTCTCTCTTTAAAAGTATGTCACCCTCGGCCTGAGCGACACATCCTGCCACTAAAACTATAGGTTTAATTTTATTTCTAAATATTTTTTTTACCCTTCCTATATCGTGATAAACTTTTTCAGTAGCCTTTTCTCTAATATGACAAGTGTTAAGAACGTAACAATTTGCTTCAAATAAGTTATCTGTTTTTTCGTAATCAATTTCCTTGACTGAATCGTAAATTCGATTGCTATCGTATTCATTCATCTGACAACCAAATGTTTTTATAAAAATTTTTTTTTTCAAATTATTTTTTGATTTTAGAACCGTAAAGTTCTAATTTATGATCCACGAGGTTATAACCCAATTTTTTGGCAATTTTTTTTTGTAGATCTTCAATATCTTTATCCACAAATTCTACAATTTCTCCGCTGTTAATATCAATTAAGTGATTATGATCATCATTTATTTCATATCTGGCTTTACCCGCTTTAAAATCATGTTTAACTAATATGCCAGCTTCCTCAAAAAGTTTTACTGTTCTGTAAACCGTTGCAATACTTATCTTGTCGTCTATAGACGAAACTCTTTTGTGAAGTTCATCAACATCGGGGTGGTCTTTTGAACCGTATACTGCTTTTGACTCTGACAAAATTTTTGCAATAACTTTTCTTTGATCTGTTAGTCGTACCCCTTTTTGTTTACATTTTTCCTCTATAATACTCATACTTTAATTTAACTTAAATACACCGGCTTAATCAATTTTTTTTCAATTAAATTTTTTTTTAACATTTTTTCAATATTTACTTGATCAAAATCTTTCAAATTTTTGCTATTATAAGCATATAATTTGACTTTTTTTGATATTTCTAAGCCTTTTGCAATCGCTAGTGATATTCTTATACCAGAAAAACTGCCTGGTCCTTGATTAACTATTACGCTAAATTCCTCATTTAATACAACATTATGTGAATTTAAAAATCTTGATATCTCAGAAACTAGTTGTTCTTTATTATTTTTTTTACTATCAAGATTGTAAATGAAAAAATTCTTATTTACCCTTAAGACTAGTTTATCCTTATCTCCAATAAAGTTTATGATTAAAAAATTCTTTATCATTTCAACGCTCATTATAGCCTTTGAAACAAATCAATCAAAGGTATTTGCTGCGAACGATTATAATTTCAATGATTATGGATTAATTTCCATCATGTATCATAGATTTAATGAAAACAAATATCCTTCCACAAACATTAAAATGGATATTTTTAAACAACAATTAGAAGTAATTGAAAATGAAAATATTAAATTTATACATCCAGATAATTTTAAAACAAGCTTAGCTCAAGATAAAAAAAATAGAAAAATTTTGCTTACAGTTGATGATGGCTTATTATCGTTTTACGAAAATGCTTGGCCAGTATTAAAAGAAAAAAAGATACCTTTTATATTATTCGTAAACACAAGAGAAGTTGGATCTTATAATTACATGAATTGGGATCAAATTCGTGAATTATACAATTCAAAAAATGTTGAAATTGGAAATCATAGCCATTCTCATGAATATCTAGTTGAGGAAACTTCAGAAAATATTAAAGATGACATTTTAAAATCAATCAAAATTTTTAAAGAAAAGCTTGGTGAAAATTCTGAATTCTTTTCGTATCCATTTGGTGAATATAGTCTTGAATTTAAGAAAATTATAAAAGAATTAGGATTTAAATATGCATTTGGGCAACACTCCGGAGTCATCGATGAAACTAAAGATTTGTGGGAATTACCGAGATTTCCAATAAATGAAAAATACGGAGAATTAGAAAGATTCAAAACGTTAATGAGAACTTTGCCTTTTAAATACAGAAAAATTGAACCTCAGGATCGCTATTTATTACAATCAAAAAATCCACCCAAAGTAAAAATTCAATTTTATGAGAATATAAAAAACTTAGAACAAATCTCATGTTATTCTAATGAAGGCAACAGGTGGAGAAATTCAAAAACATCTTTTACACAAAACAATATCTTAGAGATTGATATTGAAGAAAAATTTATAGGCGAGCGTGGACGTATTAACTGCTCTCTTAGAGAAAATGCTGGTTTTTGGAGATGGCTAGGTATTCAATATGTTGTAAGCGAAAAGTAGCTATGAGTTCAATTCTACTTGCTTTACAGAATTCACCAATCTAACTGGTTCAAAATCTGTTAAACTATTCTGGGTTATAATTTGATTTAGAGTTTTTGTATACTCTGACCCGGTCTGTGCATAATTTTTCAAAGTATCTGATAGTGCTAAGCCTGTGATAGTTGTTTTTTTATCTCGAAATTTTTTTCTTTTTTCTCTAAATTTGAAATAACTCTTATGAGTATTTAAATTATTTTTGTAAGCTTTTACTGACGCTCTAAGTATCGGAAATTTTAAAATTTTGTGATTTTTATCTCCATCTCTCTTCAACGGCGCAATTCCTTGTCCATCCCAAGTCCATTGTCCAAAAATAGCATTCCCCTCAAGAGCAAATCTTGATGTTCCCCATCCACTTTCTTTTGCCGCCTGCGCTAGTGCTATTGAAGCAGGTATAATATCCATTCTCACCATCAACTGATCAAGATCACCTTTTTTCACCTTATATTCCAAAAGTTTTTGTCTCAACCATTGTTTCTCTAATTCTGTAGTAAATTTTTTCGCTTTTAAAACTTTTAATTTTTCTCTATCGTCTAAAATTTTCTCATTCTCAGCTACAATCAATGGCAAAACAATCTTAATAAAAGTTTCTTTTTTAAGCTGAACACTTTGCAGGTTGTCTAAATCTCTTGGCAACTGAGTGAAATATATTGGTTTTACTAACTTTTCGTCTCTCACTTTTCTTAGATCATAATCTACATCTTTGAATAATTGTATAACTGTTGCAGTTTTTAAATTTAAATCTGGTAAAATAACTTCAGCAACACTATTCTTTTTAACTTTTAAATCTTGTTTCTTTTCCTCTTTTTTAGCTTTTAAATCTTTTTTCGTTTCTTTTTTTTCAACTTTAAGATCTTGTTTTTTTTGCTCTTTTTTCAATTTAATATCGGGTTTTTTTACATCTTTTTTAATTTTAGGCTCAGGCTTCTTTGTCTCTATTTTTTTTTCTGAAAAATCGTAATTTTTATATGCGTTGAAGCCTCCAACCAATGCTGTTGTAATACCCACTATAACAAAGAATCCTATTATAACATTACGTGCACTTTTTTGATCAATTTGTTGATTGTATATCGAATTAAATATATCGGTGAAAAGTTCTCCAAAAAAATTGGCAATTGTAGTTCCAAGCTTAGGTATAATGTTTAAAAAATTTAATCCCGCAGCACCTAACCCTCTCCAAATATTATTTAATCCATGATTAACTTTTCTTGAGGTATCATGTTTGTAATTTTCAATTCTTCTAAAAAATCTATTTTTATCTTTTATTTTTTCTTCTTTATATTCAACTATGTTGGATTTTAATTTTGAAATTGGCTTCGAAAAATTTTCTTTAAAAAAACTTGTTTTAAAATCTTTTGGGATTACAATCTTATTTTTTTTTAATATTAATTCTATTTGACCTGTAGTTAAGTTTTTTCTTCTCTTTGTGTACTCTTGAATTTCCTTAACATTATATATGTAAGCAAGTTCAAGTAATTTATCTCTATAACTTAATTTTTTTTTCATAATTTAGGTTGCTTCAACTGAATTAACTTCTTTTACGTAATGTTTTAGTAAATTTTGCACTCCTTGCTTCAAAGTCATTAAAGAACTTGGGCATCCTGAGCAACTTCCTTGCAACTCAACTTTAACTACTCCATTTTCAAATGATTTAAATTTTATATCACCACCGTCTCTTGCAACTGCAGGTCTAATCTTTGTATCTAAAACATCTAAAATTTTCTTAACAGTTTCATCATCTGTGAGTGAATTTTCTGATTTTTTACTATCTTTTAAAATGGGTTCATTATTTTTTTCAAAGTAATCATTAATGTGTGAAATCACCATAGGTTTAAGCTCATCCCATGAAACTTCATCAGTTTTTTTTACAGATAAGAAATTTTTTGATAATAAAACTAATTCTACACCTTTAAATTCTAAAAGCTCTTTTATAAAAGGTACTTTTAAGTTTTTAAGATGAGCTTTTTGAAATTCTTCGGTTCCGGTCGCAGATATAGTTTTTTCTGATAAAAATTTTAGCGAATTAGGATTTGGTGTAATCTCTGTTTGTATCATGAAGAATTTATATTATATCAATCCCACTTTTTCACGAACATTTTTAAGGTTTTCCTCAGCAATAATATTGGCTTTTTCATTGCCTTTTTTCAAAATTTGTTCAAGGTGCGACCTATCTCCCAGGAGTTTTTTAATCTCTTTTCCAACTGGTGTTATTTCGCTGATTAAAACTTCTGCTAATTTTTTTTTTAAATATGAGTATTCTTTTCCGGACATTTCTTTTAAAACTTCGTCTAAAGAATTTTTTGAAATTTCTGAATAAATATTTATTAAATTCATTGCTTCAGGTTTTTGTTCTAAACTTTTAAGATTATCTGGTATTTGTTCTGAATCTGATTTCGCTTTTTTTACTTTTTTGATTATATCGTCTGAGCTATCTTTCAAATTTATTCTTGAATAGTCTGATTCCTCAGATTTGCTCATTTTTTTAGTCCCATCTCTTAAACTCATCACTCTAGAAACTTTTTTTGAAATTAATGGCTCTGGTATAGGAAAGAAGTCTTTACATTTAAAGTCGTTGTTAAATTTTTGTGCAATATCTCTTGATAACTCCAAATGTTGCTTCTGATCGGCTCCTACTGGGACATGTGTTGCCTTATAAAGTAGAATATCAGCGGCCATTAGATTTGGATAAATATATAAACCTACGCTAGCTTTTTCTTTATCCGATCCAGCCTTATCTTTGAATTGTGTCATCCTATTTAACCAACCTATTCTAGAAACACAATTCAAAATCCATGCTAATTCAGCGTGTCCTGAAACTGAAGATTGATTAAATAAAATACTTTTATTTGGATTTAAACCTGTAGCAATAAAACCAGCAACTGTTTCTAAAACATTTTTTCTTAGATTGTCAGGATTTTGAAATGTTGTTATAGCGTGTAAATCAACAACGCAATAAATACAATTCATTTCTTTTTGTAATTTAACAAAGTTTCTTAAAGCTCCAAGATAATTTCCAAGATGCAAGTTTCCCGTTGGTTGTACGCCTGAAAACACTAATTTTTTTTTACTCATTCAATTTGTTTTATAGTTTTTAATTTTTAATAATCCTAGTAAATAACAGAATAACAAATAAACAAGCCCTACGAAACCTACAATAATTATTAAATAAACTGACTTATAAGTGTATGAATAATCAAGAAAAGCAGAATACTTTTTAAGCGTAAATATAAGCACGATACACATTATGGCTGTGGAGATGACTGTTTTAAAAATGTTATAAAATAATTCAGTTCGTAAAAGTAAATAATTTTTTTTGTTAAGAATGTATAAAAAAATTAAAACACCTGCCCAGGTAGAAATAGAAGTGGCTATTGGAATAATTAGAAATCCTATTTGATCGAAAAAACTCAAACTTATTGTAACATTTAAGAAAACAATGAATGAAGAGATGTAAAATGGCGTTTTTGTATTATCTCTTGCAAAGAAAAAATTTGATAATATTTTCACTAATGCAAATGCAATTATCCCGTAGCCAAAAAACATCAAAGCATCTGCCGTTAATTCAACATCTTTCGGAGAAAAAGATCCATATCCAAATAATCCATTCACTATTTCACGAGACGCAATGATTAAGCCAAGACTCGCAGGCAATGAAAGTATTAAGGATAATTGTATCGCTTTATTTTGAATGATTGAAACTTTTGTATGATTTTTCAATTTAAAAGCTTTTGAAAGAACAGGTAGAGATACTGTACTGACAGCTATTCCTGCAATAGCTAAATTTATTTGATAAACTCTGTCTGCATAATATAAGTATGATACTGCACCTGATTCAAAAGAAGCTATTATTGTTCCTATTAAAATATTTATTTGAGTAACACCAGATGAGAAAATACTTGGTAATAGTTTTTTAAAAAAAAATTTTACCTTGTTGCTTATTTTGAAACTAATTTTAATACTCGGTTTATAAAATTCAAACGTAAAATAGAGTAAAAATAATAATTGTAAAATTCCTGCAATTGTAACACCGTAAGAAAGTTGCTTTGCAATATTTAAATCAAAAAAATACGAAACTACTATGCTTATTATTAATATGATATTTAAAATTATTGGCGCTGCTGCTGCTGCTGCAAACTTATTATAAGAATTTAGAATTCCAGAAAAAAAGGAAGAGAGACTAACAAATAATAAGAAGGGAAAAGTAATTCTTGTAAACTCAACTGCTAAATTAAATTTATCATTATCCTCTAAAAAACCAGGAGCAATTAAATAAACTAAATATGGAGTAAATATTTCACCAATTGTTATTATTAATAATAAGATTATTAAAAGAAGACTTAAAACATTATCAGCAAATACTTTACCTGTTTTTTTGTTTTTTAATTTTGCTAAAGTGTAGCTAGGTATAAAAGCTGCATTAAAAGTGCCTTCAGCAAATAAACGCCTAAAAGTATTTGGTAATCTAAAAGCTACGAAAAAAGCATCAGCAAAAATTGAAGCACCTAAAAAAATTGCTATTAAAACGTCTCTTATGTAACCTAAAACTCTGCTAATTAGAGTGAAAAAACTAAATATTGAGGCTGATGAGAGTAGATTCATATTTTATCTAAATTAAGCCATAAATTTATAGTGAATTAAATTTCTTTATATTACATACTCATAATAAATAAATGCCAAAGAAAACAGAAATTGATCATTATTCAGATAAAGAGGCACTAGATTTTCATATAAAAGGAAAGTCGGGCAAAATTGAGATTAATTCAAGTAAACCTTTAACTACAAAGAGAGATCTTTCCCTTGCTTATTCTCCTGGTGTAGCTGCGCCCGTCAAAGAAATAGCTAAAAATCCTGAGCTAGCATATGATTATACAAGTAAAGGCAATTTAGTAGCAGTTATAAGTAATGGCTCTGCGATCTTAGGCTTGGGAAACTTAGGAGCATTAGCATCTAAACCTGTAATGGAGGGTAAGTCAGTATTATTTAAAAGGTTCGCAGATATAGACTCAATTGATATTGAGATAGATAGTAATAATTCAAGCTCAATCATTGAAACAATAAAAAATATAGGAGGAACTTTTGGGGGAATTAATCTAGAGGATATTGCTGCGCCAGACTGTTTTGTAATTGAGCAAAAATTAAAAAAACTTTTAGATATTCCAATTTTTCATGATGATCAACACGGTACGGCAATAATAACCACAGCGGCATTAATAAATGCATTAGATATATCTAAAAAAAAAATTGATGAAGTTAAAGTTGTAGTTAATGGTGCAGGTGCTTCGGCACAAGCTTGTGCAAATTTATTTAAAAGTACAGGTATAAAAAGTGAGAAAATCATTATGTGTGATAGTAAAGGAGTGATTTACAGAGGTAGAGAAAATATTGATCAATTTAAATCTGCACACGCAATTGAGACTAAACTCAGAACTTTAGAAGAAGCTATGAAAAATGCTGATGTATTTTTAGGTCTATCAGCGAAAGATGTTGTGTCAGTCAATATGGTTAAGTCTATGGCAAAAAATCCGATTATATTTGCTTGTGCTAATCCTGACCCAGAAATAAAACCAGAATTAATAAAAGAAGCTAGATCTGATGCAATTATTGCTACTGGGAGATCAGACTACCCAAATCAAGTTAATAACCTAATTGGATTTCCATATATATTTAGAGGTGCATTAGATGTCCGAGCAAAAGAGATTAATGAAGCTATGAAAGTAGCTGCAGCAAATGCAATTGCACTTTTAGCAAGAGAAAGTGTACCTGATGAAGTTGCCTCAGCTTATGGTGGTGATCGTCCAAGATATGGAAAAGAGTATATTATACCTTCAACTTTTGATCCAAGATTAATAAGTGTTATTCCAGCTGCTGTAGCTGAAGCAGCTATGAAAAGTGGTGTTGCTAGAAAAAATATCGAGGATATCGAAATCTACAAAGATCAGCTTACAAATAGACTTGATCCTACAATGTCATTAATGCAAGGGATAAACGCAAAAGTGAGAAAAAATCCTAAGAGAGTAATATTTGCTGAAGGTGAGGATGAAAATATGCTTAAAGCTGCAATTGAATTTGGGAGAAATAAGTTAGGTACACCAATTTTAATTGGAGCTGAAAAGAGAATTAAGGAACAACTTAGAAATATTGGTTTAGATGAAAATTATAAAATTGAAATTGTTAATTCCACAGACAAAGAGAAAAGAGAAAAATACGTGAAGCATTTGTATAAAAAGCTTCAGAGAGAGGGGCAATTAGAAAGAGATGTAGATCGTCTTGTAAGAAATGATAGGATAGCTTGGGGAGCTTCGATGATTGCATGTAAAGACGCAGATGCGATGGTAACTGGTAATATCAGACACTACGCGGCATCCGTAGAAAAGCTGAAAAAAGTAACTGAACCAAGACCAGGTGAAGAAATATTTGGAATGACAATGATAACTTTAAAAGGAAAAACAATTTTAGTAGCTGATACTAATGTACAAGATTTTCCGTCTCCAGATAGATTAGTCAAAGTTTCAAAATCATGTGTACGAGTAGCTAGACTATTTGGATTTGATCCTAAAGTTGCATTTTTATCTCATTCGACTTTTGGAAAGCCAATTTCAAAAAATACTAAACATGTAAGAGACGCTATAGAACTTTTGAGGAAGGAAAAAGTAGATTTCGATTTTGATGGAGAAATGCAGCCTGATGTTGCCTTAAATCCTATATATAAAGAAGTCTATCCTTTTTCAAAAATTGTGGGAAATGCAAATATTTTAATAATGCCTGCGCTGCATAGCGCTGCAATTTCAACAAAACTGATGAAAGTTTTTGGAGGTGGAAAACTTATAGGCCCTCTTTTAATTGGTCTAGGTTCTCCAATTGAAGTTGCTCCTTTAAGAGCAACTACATCAGAAATTTTAAATTTAGCCTCGATAGCTGCATTCTCATCTGATGTAATTGATTATTCTAATTAATTTTACTTCTACTTAATTCTGTTGCCAAATAAATTGAGGGAAAAACTTTTTTCACATCGTAAATTTTATTAGCCTCATTAATAACTTCTTTCTTTTCCTCTTGATCCATCGCTATTCCAAAAATATAAATATTTTTATTAATGGTTTCCAGTGTATAATTTCTTGCTTTAGTTTTTTTATTAAAAATAAGTGCAGACCTGAGTTGACTAGTAATCAAAACATCTTTTGCCGTAGACTTAAAATTTGATTGACCCTTTATTGTAATTGCATTTTTTACAGACCTTACGCCATTTGTCTCCCAAGCCATTTTGGTAATCTTTATCTTCTCTTCAGGCTTATCAACTTTTCCTGATAAAAAAATGTTACCATCTCTGATTTCAGATTGAATTGTTAAAAAATATTTTTTATCAGCAAGTGCTAGTCTAGCTGATAAATTCTTTTGCATAATAGTATCATCTATTTGCATACCAATAGTCCTTGGGTCAAAAGTGATGTCTACACCTGCGCCAAATCTACTAAAAGAAGAACAGGACGTAATTAATAATATTAATAAAATACTAAGTATTTTTCTCATTTTTAATTTCCAAACATAATTTGTAAATTAATTTTTTATTAACTGTTTCAGTCTTTGATATCAATTCAACAGTGTCTCTAATACTATATTTTTTTAGATTTTTTTTTATCATGTTGATAATTTTTTTGTCGTCAAATAGGTTTTCCCTAATTTTATTCTTTTTAATTTCTGATATTACTAATGTTAATTCTCCTTTAAGATTATTTTCAAAAAATTCAATTTTATCAATATCTCCCGTATAAAATGTTTCATGTATTTTTGAAATTTCTCTTGCAATTAGAATTTTTCTACTGGAAAAAAATTTTTTAAACCTTTTTAAATAAAAGTTTAATTTTATTGGTGGCGTGAAAAAAATTATTGAAAAAGGTAAATTTGAGAGAGTTCTTAAAACATTCTCTAACTCATTTTCAGTTTTAGGTAAAAAACCGTAAAAAAGAAATTGATCACTAAAACCAGATACACTAATACTTGCAGTTATTGATGATGGGCCTGGTATCGGAACTACGTTAATTTGACTCTTTATGCACTCGTTAATTAAAACTTTTCCAGGGTCAGACAATAATGGAGTTCCCGCATCTGATATTAAAGACAAAATTCTGCCCTGTTTTATATATTTAATTATACTTGGTGTTTGCTTTCTTTCATTAAATTTGTGATATGAAATTAATTTTTTTTTTATTTTAAGGTTATTTAATAATTTAAGGTAATGTCTTGTGTCTTCACAAAGAATGATATCAGAGTTTTTCAATACCTTTATAGCTCTTAGTGTTATGTCATCTAAATTACCGATTGGAGTTGAAACGATATATAATGTATTAATTGATAACTTCATTTTATGAAAAAAATTTATCTAATATTAGTTTACACAATTATTTTTTTTAACTCTAATCTTTTAAGTAATGAAAAAAATAATAGTTTAAAAGTGGGGTTATTAGCTCCTCTTAGTGGAGAATATAAAGAATTAGGAAACTCTCTTTTATATTCTTTACAATTAGCCCTTGAGGAGATCGATGATGAGAATGTTTTTATTATTCCTAGAGACTCGGGATATCGTAACAAGGAAAAACTAAATACAGCTATTCAAGATATAAATTCTCAAGGAGCTAATATCATTATTGGCCCTATTCACTTTGAAGAGTTTAGTTTGTTAAAAAAATATAATAATAATATTTTTATTTCTCCATCCAACATAAATCCAGAATTTTCTAATAATGTAATCAGTGTTGGAATAAGTTTAGAGTCTCAACTAATTGCTTTAACAAGTTTTATAAAAAAGCAAAAAAAAAAGAAAACTATAATTATGTATCCTGATAATGAATATACTGATTTAATTACACAAAAATTGAAAAACATAAATTTTAGTTTTAAATCATTTATATACAATTCTAATCCTGAGGTTTTGACAGGTGAAATAGAAAAATTAACTAACTATTCTCAAAGAAAAAGAAGCCTAGAACTTCGGAAAAAAATGTTTGAAGATAAGGAAGATGCACAATCAATTAAAGAGCTAGAAAGATTAGAACAGCTATACACTTTAGGTGATGTTGACTTTGACTCGGTGATAATTATTGATTTTGGAAATAGCTTAAAAAGCGTTTTAACTTCTCTAATCTATACAGATGTAAATCAAGAAAAAGTTTTATTTACGACTATTAATCAGTGGTTCGATGAAAGTATTTTTTACGAAAACACAATCAAGAGTTTATACTACCCTTCAATAAACTATAAAGAGTTTAATAAATACAATAAAAGGTATTTTAATAAATTTAATATGTACCCAAGTGAGATTACTATATTAACTTATGACACTTTAGGATTAATTTATTATCTATGGAAAAAAAACGGTAATCTCAAATCAATTAGCAATTTTTCATTTAAGAATAAGATAAAAGGTAAAATAGGAACTTTCAGTTTTAAAGACAAAAAAGTTATTCAAGAACTAAATATTTATAAGGTAGCTAATAGTAAATTTACAAAGTTTTAATTTTTTTTTTTAATTTCTTAAATGCTATAAATCGGTGATCCATTCTCATTTTTTTCAACTTTGACATCTGACCGAAGGTAATGGGGCTTGATTTTGGAATGAATATGGGATCGTACCCAAAACCTTTTTTTCCTAAAATTCTATTAGATATTGAACCATTGATTTTTCCTATAACGCTAATTGGTTTTTTTTTGGGCATTTTGAAAGAAAGACTACAGACAAATACAGCTGATCTATTTTTTTCTTTTTTTAATTTCTTTAAGATATGTTTCATTGCGTTTTGAAAGCCTCCATGATCTTTAGCTAATCTTGCTGAATATATGCCAGGTTTGCCCTTGAGTGATTTAATACATAAACCTGAGTCATCTGAGATCACTGGATAATCCACAAATTTTGAAAAAAAGTTCACTTTTAGTAACGAGTTTGATTTAAAAGTTTTTCCAGTTTCTTTGGGGCTTGGAATCTTTAAGGCTTTTGGGGAAATTTTATTAAATTTCTTTGAAATTAAGTAAGAGATTTCTTTGAATTTTCCTTGGTTATGAGTGCCCACTAAAATTTTTTTCATTGCTATCTAGTAATTCTAGAAAAATTTACTATATAGCACTACATGCCAGATGATAATAAAAAAAAACAAGACAATTTAGATCAAACAGATAAAGATCCGAATAATCCTGAGAGTAAAGAAAATGAAAAAGAACCATCTCTAGACGAAAAATTAAAGGAGTCGGAAGATAAACTTTTGAGATCCTTAGCTGAAATCGAGAACCAAAGGAGAAGATTTGAAAAGGAAATAAAAGATGCCTTTGAGTTTGGTTCTTTCAATTTTGCGAAAGAAAGTTTAGCTATTCTAGATAATTTGCAAAGAGCTAAAATAGCTATTAGAAACGATAATATTCTTAAGGAGAACAAAGACTTAGAAAAGTTTATAGAAAATATTACAGTCATTGAAAAGGACTTAATCTCTATTTTCGAAAAAAATAAAATTAAAAAAATTGACGCTAAAGGTAAAAAGTTTGATCCTAATATTCATCAGGCAATCACAGAAATAGAAGATGATAAATCCGATACTGGAACAATCCTTCAAGAGATACAATCAGGCTACATGTTGGGTGAACGATTGTTAAGACCTGCATTGGTAGGTGTTGCGAAGAGAAAAAATACAAAAAATGCTGAAAAAATTGAAAAAAAAGGTGAAAAATAACCTTGTAGAAACGAAAAAAGCACCCATATAAATCCGTACAAAGGAAATAATAATGAGTAAAGTTATCGGAATAGATTTAGGAACAACAAACTCTTGTGTTGCTATTATGGATGGCTCGCAAGCTAAAGTATTAGAAAACGTTGAAGGTGCTAGAACAACACCTTCAGTTGTAGCTTTTTTAGAAAAAGAGGAAAAATTAGTAGGTCAACCCGCAAAAAGACAGGCTGTCACCAACGCAGGTGATACTATTTTTGCTGTAAAAAGACTTATTGGTAGAAAGTTTGATGGTCCGTCAGTGCAAAAAGATATTTCAAAGGTTCCTTATACAATAGTAAAATCTGAAAATGGTGATGCATGGGTTGAAGGTAAAGGAAAAAAATATTCACCAGCTCAAATTTCTGCGTTTGTTTTACAAAAAATGAAAGAGACTGCTGAAAAGTACCTAGGTCAAGCTGTCACTAAAGCAGTAATTACTGTGCCAGCATACTTTAACGATTCTCAAAGACAAGCAACGAAAGATGCAGGAAAAATAGCTGGACTCGAAGTCTTAAGAATTATTAATGAACCAACTGCCGCTTCACTTGCCTACGGACTTGATAAAAAAGGTGCAAAGAAAATTGCTGTTTATGACTTAGGTGGCGGTACTTTCGATATTTCAATTTTAGAAATCGGCGACGGTGTATTCGAAGTTAAATCTACTAACGGAGATACTTTTTTAGGTGGAGAAGATTTTGATGATACAATTGTTGAATATCTTGCCTCAGAGTTTAAGAAAGATAATGGCATTGATTTAAAATCAGATAAGCTTGCACTTCAGAGGTTAAAAGAAGCAGCTGAAAAAGCTAAAATTGAACTTTCTTCTGCAGCTCAAACTGAAATTAATTTGCCATTTATAACTGCAGATAAATCTGGACCAAAACATTTAAATTTAAAATTCACTAGAGCTAAACTTGAGGCTTTAGTACAAAATTTAGTTGATAGAACTTTGGAACCTTGCAAAACTGCACTTAAAGATTCAGGCTTCTCTGCTGCGGAGATAAATGAAGTTGTTTTGGTGGGTGGTATGACAAGAATGCCTAAAATAATTGAAACTGTTAAAAATTTCTTTGGTAAAGAGCCAAACAAGAGCGTGAACCCTGATGAAGTAGTTGCTATGGGCGCAGCTATTCAAGGAGGTGTTTTACAAGGTGATGTGAAAGATGTTTTGCTTTTAGATGTAACCCCTTTATCATTGGGCATTGAAACACTTGGAGGTGTTTCTACGAAATTAATCGAGAAAAACACAACTATTCCAACTAAAAAAAGTCAGGTTTTTTCTACTGCTGAGGACAACCAGCCTGCTGTATCTATAAGAGTTTTACAAGGTGAAAGGGAAATGGCTGCTGATAATAAAATTCTTGGTAATTTTGAACTGGTAGGTATACCACCTGCTCCAAGAGGAACTCCTCAAATAGAAGTTACGTTTGATATTGACGCAAATGGTATAGTAAGTGTTTCTGCTAAGGACAAAGGAACTGGAAAAGAGCAGAAAATACAAATACAAGCATCGGGTGGTTTATCAGACGATGAGATTCAGAAAATGGTAAAAGACGCTGAGGCAAATAAAGAGGCTGACAAAAAGAAAAGGGAGTCTGTAGACGCAAGAAATCAGGCTGATAGCTTAATATTCTCAACAGAAAAAAGTTTAAAAGAACACGGAGACAAAGTTTCAGCTGATGAAAAAAAAGCTATAGAAAATGGTATAACTGATCTTAAAAAATCATTAGAGGGAACTGACATCGACGATATTAAGAAAAAAACTCAAAACTTGATTCAAGTTTCTATGAAGCTTGGTGAAGCTGTTTATAAAAGCCAACAAAAACCTAAAGATGATGATAAAGGGCCTGGTAATCCAAAGGATGCTAAGCCTGCCGAGAAAGATAATGTAGTTGATGCAGATTTTGAAGACGTGAAAGAAGATAAAGAGAAAAGCGCCTAAGATAAAAAATAAGGAGACGTCCTGTGGCTAAAAGAGATTGTTATGATGTCTTAGGTATTCCGAAAGGAGCTTCAAAAGATGATATCAAGAAAGCATACAGAAAATTAGCTCTAAAATACCATCCTGATAAGAACAAAGGTGATAAAGCTTCAGAGGAGAAATTTAAAGAGGCAAGCGAAGCTTACCACATCCTTTCAGACGATAAGAGAAAAGCCAATTACGATCAATTCGGCCACGCTGCTTTTGAAGGCGGAGGAGGAGGAGGTGGTTTTCAGGGATTTGGTGGTTTTGATAGCTCATCATTCTCTGATATTTTCGAGGATTTTTTTAGTGACTTTGGGGGACAACCGTCAAGAAGAACGAGCAACAGAGGGAATGATTTAAGGTACGATGTTGATATCAGCCTAGAAGATGCATTCGCGGGAACTGAAAAAAATGTAAGGTATACCACTTACAAATCTTGTAAATCATGTTCAGGAAGTGGTGCAGCTAAGGGTTCAAAGCCAGTTAAATGTGACTATTGCTCCGGTAGAGGAAAAGTCAGAACTAACCAAGGTTTCTTCACAGTTCAACAAACTTGTCCGCAATGTAGTGGATACGGAGAAATGATTGGTACTCCATGTAATATTTGCAACGGTAATGGAAAAGTACAAGCTCCTGAAAACGTAACTGTCAAAATTCCAAGAGGAGTTGATGATGGAACAAGGATAAGATTATCTGGAAAAGGTGAGGCAGGTTCTAAAGGAGGTGCAAGTGGAGATTTATATTTATTTATATCAATAGATAATCATAATATCTTCAAAAGATCAGAAGAAAATTTATATTATGAGTTGCCTGTTACATTTTCAGATGCTGCATTAGGAACTTCAGTAGAGGTACCCTCAATTGACGGAGGAAAATCCAAAATTAAAATTCCTGCAGGAACTCAACATGGTAAACAATTTAGATTAAAGGGTAAAGGTATGCCAATTCTAAGGAGAAGCACTTTTGGGGACTTGTATATTAGAGTTGTAACTCAGGTGCCCACTTCACTTTCTAAGAGACAAAAAGAAATATTAGATGAATTTAATAAAATAGAGTCAAATAAACCAGATCCTGTTATAAAAAGCTTTTTTGAAAAGGCAAAAAAGTTTTGGAAAAAAAGTTAAAATAAATGGAAACTGATCAAATTATGTCTGCAGTATTTCTGATTGCAGTGCTTGCTTTGATCTTACCAGGTTTTTTATCCACCAATAATAAACTAAAACAATTTTTAAGTAATTTATCTATCTGGACTATAATTGTACTAGTGATTATTGTAGTTATTTATTTGATTAAATAATGAAAAAAATAAATTTAGCTATTACTGGATGTATGGGTCGAATGGGACAACAACTCATTAAATCAGTAAGTAAAAATAAAGCTTTTAAAGTTGTGTCTTTAACCGAAAATAAAAAGATAAGAAAAAGAATTTCTGGAATTGAACCTCAAATCAATTCATACGACGCTTTCAAAAAAGCTAAAGTGATAATAGACTTCACTGTTCCTAAAAGTACAATACAGATTCTGCGTATTGCTGTTAAACAAAAGAAAAGAGTTGTAATTGGAACAACAGGTTTTTCAAAGAAAGAGGAAAAATTAATTAAAAATTTATCTAGAAAAATTCCTATACTAAAGGCAGGCAATATGAGCTTAGGGGTAAACTTGCTAATGTATTTAACTGAGATAGCGTCAAAATCTTTAAGTAGCAATTTTTTGAGCAAAATATATGAAGTTCATCATAAACATAAAATAGACTATCCCTCAGGGACTGCCTTAATGTTGGGAAAAGGAATAGCTGACGGGAAAAATAAAAACTTAAATAGTTTAATTGGAAAAAAATATTTAAATAAAAAATCTTTTCCTTATTCAAAAAAAATAAATTTTAATTCAATTCGTAAAGGTGAAGTAATTGGTGAACATGAAGTGAGATTCTCAAGTGGAAAAGAAATTATTAAACTTAATCACGAGTCTTTTGATAGAGCTTTATATTCTGAGGGAGCTTTGACTGCGGCTTCCTGGTTGATGTCAAAAAAAGCAGGTCTATATTCAATGCGAGACCTTCTTAATTTTAAGTGAATAACAAGAAAAAAGCACAAACCATTTTGAGGATTTTAAATAAGACCTATCCAAAAGTTCCTATACCGCTTAATTATAAAAATACTTTTACACTTTTAGTATCTGTACTGCTCTCGGCTCAATGTACAGACGTAAACGTGAATAATGTTACAAAAGAAATTTATCCAAAATTTAATAAGCCTGAACACTTTGTAAGACTTGGAAGAAAAAAAATTGAGAGACTAATTAAAAGAATTGGCATTTTTAGAGTAAAAGCGAAAAGCATATTCTTCTTATCAAAAACATTAGTAGAAAAATATAAAGGAAAAGTTCCAAAAACTTATGATGAATTAGAGCAGTTACCTGGTGTCGGGCACAAAACGGCTAGTGTTGTCATGTCCCAAGGTTTTGGTTTTCCTGCATTTCCAGTAGATACTCATATTCACAGACTAGCTCAAAGATGGGGTTTAACTAATGGAAAAAATGTTGTGCAAACAGAAAAGGATTTAAAGAGCATTTTTCCTAAAAAATACTGGAACAAACTTCATTTACAAATAATTTGGTACGGTAGGGAATATTGTAAAGCTCGAGATTGTTATGGAATTACTTGTAAAATATGTAAAAGCTGTTATCCCAATAGAAAAAAACCTATTAAAACAAAAAAAGCTTAAATGAAAGTCTTAGGAATCGGAAACGCTATCGTTGATGTAATTTGTAAAGTTGAAGACAAATTTATCTCTCAAAATAATTTAACAAAAAGTACAATGAAGCTAGTGGATGAAGCAGAACTTAAAAGATTATTATCTAATCTTAAAATAGAAGAAACTGTATCAGGTGGATCTGTAGCTAACTCAATAGTAGGGCTCTCACAACTTGGGAATAAAGTCGGATTTATAGGCAAAATCAACAGTGATGATTTGGGTAATAAGTATGAAGTGGGTTTAAAAAAAGAAAATGTCCAGTTTTTCTACTCCAAAAAAAAAGAGTTAATTCCAACTGGGACTTGTTTAATATTAATTACACCTGACTCTGAGAGAACTATGATAACTTTTCTAGGTACAGCAGGGAAAATTAATGAAAATGACATAGATCTGAATGCAGTTAAGAATAGCGAAATCTTGTTTTTAGAAGGTTATCTTTGGGATGAAGGTGAGCCAAAAAAGGCTTTTGAGAAGGCAATAAATAATTGTCACAAAGTTGCTATGTCATTATCAGATTTATTTTGTGTTGAAAGACATAAGCCTCACTTTTTAGAATTAGTAAAAAATAAATTAGATATCACATTTGCAAACGAGCAAGAAATCATGTCATTAATTGATGTTAACAAATTTGATGATGTGATCAATTTTGCTAAAGAAGTAAATAAGTTAATTGTTGTTACTCGTGGAGATAAAGGAGCAGTGGCAATAAGTAATAATGAAGTTGTAGAATGTTCTGCAAAAAAAGAACTCCAAATTAAAGATTTAACAGGTGCAGGAGATCTATTCGCTAGCGGCTTCCTACATGGTTTTGTTAATAATAAAACTGCCAAAGAAAGTTTGGAAATTGGAACAGACATGTCTTCTAAAGTAATTCAAATAATTGGAGCTAGACTAAATTGATTAAATACCTAACAATTTTTTATCTAATTTTTCTAAATGCTACAGCTTCAGAATATCTAAAGTTTAATAGCGAAGATAGAAAGTTTCCAAATCACTCGGAAGTTATAGTAGAAATTTCTTTTCCCAAGAAATACTCAGGAAAATTACCTGTAATTATAACCCAACATGGGAGTACTAGAGATGGTAAAAAAATTCAAGACGGTGCAACTGATGAGTATTCAAAAAGGATAATAAAAGAAGGAACTAAGCAAGGTTTTGCCGTAGCTGCCTTAGATGCGTTTTATAAAAAACCTATTAAAGCTCATGAAAAAGCACGTTTTCCAGATGCTTTAAATTACGCGAATGAGTTAAGAAAAATTTTAATTAAAGATGAAAGGTTCGATAAAGAAAAATTTTTTTACACAGGTTTTAGTTATGGTGCTCAACAGGTTCTTAAGACCATTGGCACTCCTTACAATAATAAATATCCGAATGCTTGGAAAGCTATAGCTTCGGCTGAACCAGGGTGTAATTTATTTCATAAACCAATTAAACTGGATTTCCCAGTTTTAATTATAAAAGGAGAAGAAAGTCATTATTACGTTGAACCATGTAAAATTCTTGAAAAAGAATTACTACAAGCAGGTAACAAAGTGAAACTTGTTAATATTCCAAAAGCTAATCACTTTTTTAGTACGAAAGGTAAAATTGGTAAAGGTGTTGCAGTTAATGGATGTCGGTATGATCCAATAGTTAAAATGCCAGACGGATCATTTCAATTATATAGCGGGGAAAAAATATCTAGAAAAGAGGCAAGAAAAAAATGTTTTACGTCAGAAAGTGGTATAGGAAAAAATAGAAAAAAATTAGATGAGGCAGTCAATTTAACAATTGATTTTTTTATACAAAACTTAAATTAGTTTTTTTTCTTTTAAAACTACCTTTCCCTTTTTTTGGTTTTACAACTCTTTTTCTGTACTTAGTTGTAAATAAATCTTTTGCAATTTTATTTCTTTTTTTCACAAATGATAACCCTCTTTACTATTTACTATAAATTTTTCGTCTGTAAATTTATCGGTAATTTTTTTTCTTAATCTATATATATGTGTTTCTACTGTGTGTGTGTCTGCATCTGACGAATAATTCCAAACAAAGGATAAAATTTTATCTTTCGAAATTGGAGTCTTATTATTGAGGAGCAGCTCAAGAAGCTGGATCTCTTTTTCTGTTAAAATTATGAATTTGCCTAGTTTAGATAACTTTTTTTCATTCTTATTTAATAAATAACTCTTAATTCTAATTGAAGAATTTTTATTAAACTTTTTCTTAGCAGATGTGTTCTCAACAATTGCGTTAATTTCTTTTAAAGTAGCTGGTAATTCCAAATTTTGATCAAAATTATCTATGAGATCTTTCTTTTTTCCTACACATATTTTAATTAAATTCTTGTTCTCAATATATTTTTTTTGATTTTTATTTAATAAAGCATCCGTATGAAATAAAATAACATTCGGATTTGTTTTTACATTATTCGATAAAGGATTAAACTTTAAAAAAGATTTCAATTCATTTAAAGTTGAAACAAATGAAGATGGGCCTAAAATTAAAACATTTAGCTTATGCATATAATAATTAATAAAAAATACTTAACTTTTAATAATTATAAAGCAAAATGCGCAATAGGTAAAAGGGGAATTGCTTATAAGAAAAAGGAAGGTGACTTAATAACACCAAAAGGAATATTTAAAATAAGATACATATTATATAGGAAAGATAGAGTAAAAAAAATTCAGACCAAAATTAAAAAAATTGCTATCAAAAAGGATATGGGGTGGTGTGATGATCCAAGATCTAAAGATTACAATAAACTTATTAAATTACCCTATGCATACAATTTTGAAAAACTTTTCAGAAAAGAAAATAATTACGATATTATTTTAATTTTAAATTATAATATGAGCCCAGTAATAAAAAATAAAGGTAGTGCAATATTTATACATGTAGCTAAAAAAAATTATAAAAAAACTGAGGGATGTATAGCACTAAAGAAAATACACCTTTTAAAGATTTTAAAGAAAATAAATAAAAATACCAAAGTTAAGATCGAGGACCAAAAATAGAACTTCCTACTCTTATAAATGTTGATCCGTGTTTTATTGCCTCAATGTAATCTGCAGACATACCCATGCTCATATTATCAAGGGCTAAAGATTTATTTAATTCATTTAATAATTTAAAATATTTTTTAACATCTTGATCAATGGGAGGGATTACCATCAAACCTATAACTTTCAAATTAATTTCTTTTACACAATAGTTGTAAAAAGGATCCAGTTCATTTACAGGAATACCAGACTTTTGAATTTCATTACCAATATTAACTTGAATAAAATACTGCAATTTTTTGTTAAAACTTATTTGATACTTTGAAAGAGCGTCGGCTAGTTTCTGGCTGTCAAGGGAATGAATATAATCAAATATTTTAACAGCGTCTTTTGCCTTATTGGTTTGCAACTTGCCAATCATATGCAGTCTTAAATTTTGGTTTTTTTTTTTTTGATCTGTCCATTTTGCTTTAGCCTCTTGTACTTTGTTTTCACCAAAGTGATTATGACCATAATCAATCAATGGTTTTATATGATTTAAATCAAAGGTCTTACTTACAGCTATGATATTTACAGGTTTAACAGGTCTTAAAGATGTAATTTCTAATTGTACTTTTTTAAATCTTTCAACTATCGTGTTCATAATGTTTGCTTTTAAAAAGAAATATTTTTTAATTATTGAGAGTATCAAAGATTTGAAATTAAAAAATATTAAAAAAACCAATAAATTAATAATTATTTATAGAAGAACTGATAAAAAAATTGAGAATATCAATGAACTTGAAAAATTTAGAAAAAATTGTCGTCTTAAAAGTTTTAAGTTTTTTGTAGCAAATAATCTTAAACTGGCAGTTTATCTAAAGGCTGATGGACTTTATATTTCAGCACATAATAGAAGTTATCGATATCTTTACTTAAAAAATTTAAATTACTCTTTAATTGGATCAGCCCATTGTACTGAAGAAATTCATTTAAAAAAAAAACAAGGTTGTGAGCAAATTCTTATGTCAAGACTATTTAAGGTTAATTATGATAGCAACAAATCTTTTTTAGGAGTTGTTAGATTTAATAATTATTCAAAAATGTCAAAAAATTTAATAGCTTTGGGAGGAATAAAACAATCAAATCTAAATACTTTAAAAAATTTAGTTTGCGAAGGTATAGCTATTATGACAGAAATAAAAAAAAAGCCGGCTATTTCTAGCCGGCTTTTCTAATCTTTTGAGTTCTAACGTAATTAGAATGCTACTGAGATACCGATTGTTCTAGTATCGTCTTTAGCATTTAAAACCATGTTAGCATTGTCAGTTGATGCATCTTGGAAACCAATTGTCATTCCACCAACAGTGTAACCTACGTTGATCGCTTTCGTATCTTGTGTGTAGCTTGAGTCAGCGTCGATATTGTGCTGTTCTTGCTCCATTGAGTTATACGAAATTGAAAGAGCATCGTTAATTGCGTAAGCAATACCGATTGACTCGATCTTGTAGAAATCAGCGTCAGTTAAAGCAACTGTTTGACCTTCATCAACTAATTCTCTTTGGTAACCAAACTTAAAGTTTCCATAAGAACCAGTTAAAGCCAATACAGCTTCATGTCTGTCTGATGTATTAGCAACTGTTGCCATTTCTTCTTCAGCATATCCAGCTGTTAATTTGAAACCATCTAAGTATCCACCAACTACTGGTAAATCACCTAAATTGTTTACTACTACGATCTCTGTACCTGAACCTTTCATGCCTGTGTCTGCAGATGCAGCATTATCAGCATTTTTTGTTCCGTCAGCTTTTGGAATGTATTGTGTTTTTACTGTTCCTAAGAATGGTACATCAAATTTAAGACCAATTCCCATTTCACCAGCTAATCCACCTACATCTTTGTAAGTACCTGATCCTGAACCGTTTGCTTCTTCATAAGCCGTTGGCGTTATGTCATCGATAGCATCTAGTTCTGATCCATCTGAACCTACGTAAATGTCAACTAAACCTGCAACTCCTCCAAAAGTAATTTTAGAGTTACCGTATGATAAGTTGTCATCAGTATCTTGCATTACTGAAACTGTAATACCGTTATCCAACTCAGTTGAACCTGAGAATTTTAATTCTCTGTCCATACCTAGTGGGTTACCAGTAGTTTCATTAACTTCTGATTGGTAAGTTACTTCCATGCTACCTGTTACTGATAGTTCACCTGCATTTGCAGTTGAAACTGAAAACAAGAAAGCTAAAGCAACTAATATTTTAGTTATTTTCATTATTTTTCCTTTGTTTATATTTAATTAAAAATAATGATTAATTTTTATTATAATCCTCTTGCCAAATGTTAAAAAAGTCCCCCAAATCTCTTTATTTTTGGGGAAAGTTGTATTTTTGCAACACTTAAAAAGGTACAGAAAATCAGTATTTTAAGCTATAAATTTTTATTCATGAACTTTTTTATTAAAAATTATTCAAAAGTTAAGATATTTAGCTCTTATTTCCTAATTTTTCTGTTTTTGGTAACTAGCTCTTGCTCAGTTCCAAAATTCGCTCAACCAAAAAAAGTTGACCCAAGCATTCCCGTTGATGCCAAACAAAGAGCAAGGAAAAATATTGAGGAAGGTAGAGGAGTAAGTTTAAAGGGTGCCTTTGGTGGGAGGAAAGGAACTAATTACGAGTTTAGCACCTCAAATCCATTATGGAGAGCTTCTTTAGAAATAATTGATTTTATGCCATTAACAACAGTAGATTACTCAGGCGGAATTATCATTACTGACTGGTACAACGACTCTAACAATGCAAATGATTCTATCAAAATAACTGTGAGATTTTTATCAACTGAAATACAATCAAATAGTATTAAAGTAATTGTCCACAATAAAAAATGTAAAACAAATGAAGTTTGTTCTATTAATGAAATTGACTCTAACATAAAATTCGAGTTACAGAGATCAATACTAGCAAAAGCTGCAACATTAGAACTTGAGTCTAAAAAATCTAAAAAATAAATTTTTGATTACAAATGGAAAGATACAATTTTCATAAGATTGAAAAAAAATGGCGTCAGAAAAAATCTGCTATTTCAGTAATAAATAAAGATTCTAAAAAAAAATATTATTGTTTAGAAATGTTTCCCTATCCATCAGGCAAAATACATATGGGACATGTACGAAATTATACGATTGGTGACGTAATAGCTAGGTATAAATACTTAAACGGATATAATGTTCTTCATCCAATGGGATGGGACTCTTTTGGATTGCCTGCCGAAAATGCTTCAAAGCAGAATAATCTGCATCCAAAAAAATGGACTAACAAAAATATTTCAGTAATGAAAGAACAACTAAAACAATTAGGTCTTTCAATAGATTGGGAAAGAGAAATTTCTACATGTGATAAGGAATACTACAAACACCAACAATCCTTATTTATTGATTTTTATAATAAAGGTTTGGTTTCAAGAAAAGAAACGTATGTTAATTGGGATCCGGTGGAAAATACTGTACTAGCAAATGAGCAAGTAATAAATGGAAAAGGTTGGAGATCTAACGCTGTAGTTCAAAGAAAAAAATTATCTCAATGGTTCTTTAATATTACAAAATTTTCAAATGAACTTCTTAGTGACCTAGAAATTTTAGAGGGATGGCCTGAAAAAGTTAAATTAATGCAAAAAAATTGGATAGGAAAATCTTATGGATGCGAAATCAACTTTCAAATTAATAATGAAAAATCACAAATAAATGTTTTTACGACACGACCAGATACCCTATTTGGGGCCAGTTTTGTTGCATTATCTGTAGATCATAAATTGAGTAAAAAGTTTGAGAATGACAAGGATTTTATTGAATTTAAAGAAGAGTGTAATAAAAGTGGGACTACTGAAGAAGCTTTAGCTAATGCAGATAAGTTGGGTTTTAAAACTAGTATCAAAGTTAACCATCCTTTTATAGAAAATAAAACGCTACCCGTTTATTTTGCAAACTTTGTATTAATGGACTACGGCAGTGGTGCGATATTTGGTTGCCCAGCTCATGATCAACGAGATTTTGATTTTGCAAAAAAATATAAGTTGGAAATAATTCAAGTAGTGGCTAATAAAAACCAAAAAAAAAATTTAGAAGAAGCTTTTACTGGCGATGGAAAATTAATAAACTCCTCATTTCTTAATGATTTAGATATCGAGTCAGCTAAAGAAAAGATAATAGATAAGATTGAAAAAAATAATCTTGGTAAAAGAAAAACTTTGTATCGTCTTAAAGACTGGGGAATTTCAAGACAAAGATACTGGGGTTGTCCCATACCTATGCTTTATCTTGAAGACGGATCTGTAGTCCCAGTTGATAAAAATGAATTACCTGTAGCTTTGCCTGAAGACGTTGACGTAAAATCTATGGGTAACCCTTTAGATAATCATCCAAGTTGGAAACATACAATTCATAAATCTACAGGAAAAAAAGCTATAAGAGAAACAGATACATTAGATACCTTTGTTGACTCATCATGGTATTTTTTGAGATTTTGCGCTCCCAAAAATACTAAAACTCCTTTAGACGAAAAACAGATAAAATATTGGATGCCTGTAGATCAATATATTGGTGGTGTAGAACATGCTATATTACACTTGCTTTACTCTAGATTTTTTACAAAAGGCATCAATCTTTGTAACAAAAATATAAATTTGAACGAACCGTTTAAAAATTTATTTACCCAGGGTATGGTTTGTCATAAATCTTTTAAAGATCAGAATGGTAATTGGTTATATCCTAATGAGGTTGAAAATATCGACTCCAATAAATTTATAAAAAAGTCGGATAAAAGCAAAGTAATTGTTGGACCTCCAGAGTCAATGTCAAAATCAAAAAAAAATACAGTTGATCCTGAAGAGATGATTGGCCTATATGGCGCTGATGCGGTTAGATGGTTTATATTATCAGACAGTCCGCCAGAAAAGGATGTCCAGTGGTCTGACGTGGGTGTTTCATCAGCGAATAAATTTTTACAAAAAATTTGGAATTTAAATATCTCAATTTTAAATAAAAAAGTAAAAAGTGAAGATGAGACCGAAGTAGAAAAATTTAAGTCAAACGTAAATATTTTCTTAAGTAAAATTGACGTTGCAATAAATAATTTTAGATTTAATGTTGCAATCGCTCATTTTTACGAATTTTACAATTTTTTCAAAGAGTCTTTAGATACAAAAATTGGTACGTCAGTACTTAAAGAAGGTATAGTGGACTTTATGAAATCAATGATACCATTCACTCCACACTTGGCACATGAATGCTTAGAATTATATAATTGCGAATCTGTTAATAACTGGCCAACTATTAAAAAAAATATGTATGAAGAAGTTAAATTTGCAGTGCAAATTAATGGTAAAACA
>CACNWV010000003.1 GCA_902624195.1 uncultured Pelagibacteraceae bacterium | reverse complement strand
AATTTTCAGATTTTGGAACTTTTTCTCTAGTCACTCGTTCAAAGTTTGTTTTCGATGATAATAGTTCTGTTTTAGCTTTAATTAAATTCGCATTGGCACCTGCTAAAGAAGACTCAGACTGCGCTAGATCGGTCAAGGTTATTTCTCCTTTTTGTGAACGAGAGTTGTCAAATTCAACCTGTCTATCAAATAAGTCAACATTTAAAAAATTAAATTTTTCACTTTTTGTTTTGTATATCAAATCAAAATAAGCATATGTGGTGTCTATAATTGTTTGTTGTTCGACTTGTTTGAGTTTCAACTTTGCTTTCTGAGTTTCTAATTCTGATTTTTTAAAAGTATTGACTCCTTTAAAACCAGTGAAGATTTTTTGCTCAATCGAAATTGTTTTATTTTCACTATCAGAATTTGTATCAGCCAAGCTTACTCCATCTTGGTCTGTTCTATTAGAAGAAGTTACACTAGATTGTTCTGCAGATAGAGTTAAACTTGGCAAAAATTCACTTCTTGATATATTTTTGCTTTGTTTTACAGACTCGAGATTTTTTCTCTCAGCATTTAGTTGTAAATTATTTTCAATTGCTTTATTAATATAAAATTTTAGATTTTCCTCAGCACTTGCAAAAGAGAACAAGAAAATATTTATGAAAAAAATTATCTTTTTCATTTATTTAAATTTAATTGATTTTAGTCTGTGTTTATCGTCTATTTTTATTACACATTGAGCTTTTTTTACAAGTGTTTTCAACATATGTTTTGTAAGTCTCTCATAAAACATAATAAATTCTTTGATTTGATTATTATTCATTATTTTTTTCCCTTTTGAAGTAACTTTAAGTTTTTTTTCTTGTAGTAGTCTCCATTTGAAAACATGTTTAAAACTTGGAACTTTTAAAAAAATAATTTTATCAATTAATTTAAATATTTTACTATATTTTTTTTCTAGTTCTTGATTTACTCTATTTCTCCATATTCTTTTATAATCTTTTTCTCTTTCTAGATCATTTACTGGCAGTATTAAATCCTTTTTTTTCTGTGGAATTGCTCCTACACACCAGCCCTCGAAAATAACGATATCTGGTTTCTTAAAAACTTTTTGCCATTTACTTTTAGGTAATCTGTCGTCAATTGATTTATCAAATTTTGGGATCAAAATTTTTTTTAAATTTCGCTCCTTTAATTTTTTGAGGATTTTTAATAATAATACAGTGTCGTGGGTTCCTGGAACTCCTCGAGTAATAAATAGCGGGCTTATTTTTCTTGACATATTTCTTCTCTCTTTAAGAGTTTTATAAAAATCGTCAATTGAAAAAATTACAGTGCTTAAATTAAAATTTTCTTTTAAAATTATTTTAAGAATATTTGAAATAGTAGATTTACCAGACCCCTGACCTCCTGAAAGACCAATAATCTTAGTTTTATTGTCTCTTGCAAATGACTTAAAGATATTTTCACTTAATGGAAGAAAAAATTTATCGAATTGTCCCATTTTATCTCTAAAAGGTTCAGATAAGATCTCTTGAGATTTCAAAAAATTTAGATACCTACCTTTTACTTTTTGATAGTTATATTGATGTGAATTCATTTTATTTTTTATCTAGCGGGTGATTTAAACCATCATTTGTTAGAATATCATCTAAATTGAAAGTATCGATTTCATCGACACAACCAACATTAAATCCTGTCATATTAGGATTAGATCTTGGATTATGATGTGTGTAAATTCCACAGATTGAGCAAAAAAAATGTTTGGCTACATTTGTGTGAAATTGATAAATTTGCAATTTATCTTCTCCTTCTAAAAGATGAAATTCATCATTTTTTACCATTGCCATTATAGCTCCTTTTCTTTTACATATTGAGCAATTACACCTCAATAATTTATTTATTTTATTGATTTTAATTTCTGCTTTTACTCGACCACAATGGCAACTTAAATTCATCATAAAAGTTTTTTTCAACTAGAGACTATCTAGGTTTTTCAATATCCACAATACTCCAAAATATTTAGTAAATGTTCTTGTTTTGATTCCTTTTTGATTCTATTTAAGACTCTAAATACAACTTTTTAGTGTGCTATATCTTTTACACTTTCTAAATTTTGTTGACTATTTAATAATTCCTCCTCGTTCTCTCTTAATGAAACTACAAATATCATTAAGCAAAATAAAACCAGTAAAAATTGAAGGAAAAATAGGTTTACACCAAGACTTATTTTAAAAAGACTTAAAAAAAGAGAAATAATAATTGATCTAAAAAAAACGCGATATTTAAATACAGAAATTATCGAAAATGAGTGTAAAATTAATTTGAAAAGTGACATTTTTGAGGGGCCGAAATATCTTAAGCCTCGTGTGGATTGAATTTCATTTAAAGGTTTTAAATATTTTTTCACTGTACCTGAATAAGAGCTCCATAAACTTGGTTTTGAAGAAATCTTTTGTACATCACTTTTAGTTAAACAACTAAAATTTCCAAAATTAATTTTTTCCCCGGTAAAAATATAAGCAATAATCTTATGTAATTGATATAATAATTGAAAAATAAATCCTTCAGACCGTTTTACTCTTTTTGCTACGATAGACTTATCTGGTTTCAGCCCTAGTTGTTCAAAAAAACTTTTTATTTCTTCTGGTCTATCCTCTCCATCTCCATCCATCAAAATAAGATAGTCAAATTTTTCTTTTAAAATTATATATCTAATACCGAAAGCATTACATCTTGCATGTCCTTTATTCTTTTTCATATTCATAATCTTTAGCAGTTGTATGTTACTTGGCTTAGTTATATGGGGTTCATTTATTGTAGATGCATCATTAACAACAATACAATCAACATAAAAATGATCAAAATTTTTAATATTATCGTTTATCTGATTAAGTAACTTAATAAGAGAGTCCCAATCGTTATATACTGGAATTAAAATAATTATTTTTTTCATCTTTTTCCTATCATGCAGTATCCAATAGGTTTGATTGTTCCATAAACACCTGGACAGACCTTTTTTAATATTTTTGGGTTGCCGGTATAAATTACACCTTGAGTATCTTTTAAATCAAGTTTTATATTGTTTAAATCATTTACCCATATTGGTCTAGATTTTAAATGATAAGATAAGTTTCCTGCTGACCACTCATCACCAATTACAATTTTAATTTCATTGATAAAATTTTCATCCCATTTGTTTTGAACTAGTCTTGAAATTTCTTTACCTGGATAGTCTGTTCGTTTTGATTCATCTTTTAGTGAAATTGTTAAATATGTTAAAGGAGATAAAATAAATAAAAATAAAAATGTGATGTAAAATTTTTTAATTTTTTTTATATTTATGTTTTTTCTAAATATTAGTAAAATTAATGTACCTAGAGCTAAATAAAAAGGGGTCATCCACATTGTTCTTATTTTAACTCCCATTATTATTGAGGTCAAAACTACAAAACATATAGGCAATATGACTGTAAAGATTAAAAAAATTATTTTTTGATTTTTAAAATTTGATTGAAATCTAAATTTTTTTATAAGAAATAAACTCATAACAAAAAATGGTATTAGAATGATCGATTGTTTTAAAATAAATGTGACTGGAAATATAATATGATCAGATAAAGTTCCAACTCCACCAGTTCGTTTTAGACCATAAAAAATAGTAGAGTAGTTATTTTCCGTCAGCCAGACTATATGTGGTATCAAAATTATGAATGATATTAGTCCACAAATTAATATGTTTTTAAAGCTAATTTTTCTCTCCTTAAAACAAAAATAAAAAAATAAAAAATTAATTCCTAAAATAAGATAAAAAAACAAATATTTTGATAAAACTCCAAGTCCTAAAAATATGCCTAAATAAATATAATCAAATGTGTTATTAAATTTAATACATTTCCATGCAAAGTATAAACTCAACCCCCAAAAAGGAAGTTGACTAACATTTACATTAAATTCTGGAGTAGTGAAATTATAAAAATAGATACCTTCTAATAATAAAATAGATATTAGTGATAATACTTTATTATTAAGTAATTCATCTGATAATTTAAAAATTGAAATAAAGGCTACAATAACAAACAACTGGCTTAATAAGTAATAAGACCAATCTTGATTGCCAAATAAACTATAAAATATTTCAACTGAAAATGCACTGAATGGTGGATGTTTGTAGTAGCCCCATTCTAAATTACTTCCCCAGGCCAAAGCCTCAATAGTATCTAATGGAAGATTTATGTTTGAGAAGGTTGGAATTAAAGTCCACAAGATTAAGTGCGAAAAAAGAAATAAATAATATATTTTTTGATTGTTTTTTTTATCTATCATTTGAAGAAATTATTACAATTTATAAGCTATTGACACGACTAAAATCAAACATATACTGCCACAATTCTAAAAATGGCAAAAAAAACTAGTATTAAAAAGAAATATATTCCTAACTCAAAAGAAAAATATATGTGCGTAAAGCACAAAAAGTATTTTACGGATGAATTGTTAAATTGGAAAAGAGAGATTATTAATGCAAATAATTTGGGTAACTTACTTAATTCTTCTGATGATAATGTATCTTCGGCTGACATCGTTGATCAAGCCTCATCCTACACTGATAAATCAGTTGAAATGAAGGCTTTAAATAGAAGCAGAAAATTAATATCAAAAATAAATTCTGCGTTGCAAAGAATAAAAGACGGCACTTATGGTTATTGTGAAGAAACTGGTGAGCCTATTGGCTTAAAAAGATTAATGGCAAGGCCCGTAGCCACACTTTCAATAGAGGCTCAAGAAAGACACGAAAGAGACGAGAAAATTTTTATTGATGACTAAACTTTAGGGATTTCCTCTCCAATATTTAACAAGTCATAACCTTTTTTAACCGCTTCCCTTTGTGAAATTTCCACGTACCATCTGGTCAAATTTTTAAAATTTTTCAGACCTATATCGTGCCATCCATGTCTTGCTATCCATGGGAAGGTAGCAATATCAGCAATTGTATAATCATCTCCTGCAAGAAATTTAACTTCCGATAATCTTTCGTCTAAATCTTTATAAATTTTCTCTGAAATCTTAAAATATCTTTTTTCACCAAATTCACTTTTTCCAGGATTATAATGATGAAATTGATGATGTTGACCTAACATTGGCCCAACATATGCCATTTGTCCCATTAGCCACTGGTTTATTATTATCCTATTTCCTTTTTCATAAAATTTTTCACTTTTTTCACCTAAATAAATTAAAATTGCACCAGATTCAAAAAGTGATTGATTAGCTTCGTGATCAATTATCACAGGGATCTTATTAAAAGGACTTAATTTTTTAAATTCTTGTTTGAACTGTTCATCTTTATTAATATTAATTTTAGTTACCTTATATTTAAATTTTATCTCCTCCAGCATTATAGAAATTTTCTTACCGTTCGGTGTATTAGCGGTAAGTAATTCAATCATTTTTTTCCAAGTCGATTGTGGATTGTTTTAGAAGAGGTAGTAAATTCGAACCTGTACTTCTCATTTGGTCTGGCCCTTTTAAAGCATTCAACAGAGGCAAGTGCAACCTCATGAAATCCTGAGAGAATTAATTTCAATTTGCCAGGGTAAGAGCAAATATCACCTGCTGCGAATATACCTTTTTTGTTTGTTTCAAAATTATTCGAGTTTACCTCAATTGTTTTTTTACTCATATTTAACCCCCATTCAGCTATTGGGCCTAGCTTCATGATCAAGCCGAAAAATCCTAAAATTACGTCAGTTAGAATTGTTTCTGTTTTTCCATCGTCATACTTAATAGTAATAGATTTTAATTGATTTTCATTGTCTAAGGATTCAATTTGGCACGGAGTTTTAATTGACAGTTTTCCATCTTTTTCTAATTTTCTGATTTCTGAAAGAGTATGATGTGCTCCCCTGAACTCATTTCTTCTATGTATAAGCGTTATTTTTGAAAATTTAGAAAGCTCTAAAGCCCAATCTAACGCTGAGTCTCCTCCCCCAAAAATTGATATTCTTTTATTTTTGAATTGATCTTTATTTCTTACGGCATAAAAAACGGATTTTCCTTCTAATTTTTCTGCTTCTTTCAAAGAAATTTTTCTTGGTTCAAAAGAGCCTACCCCTCCGGCAATAATGATGCTCGGTGCACTAAATTCTTTTTTATTATTTGTTTTTACAACCCAATTTTCTTTTTCTTGACGAACCTCATCGACTCTTTCATTTAAAAATATTTTAGTTTTAAATGGTTTTATTTGCTCTAATAATCTCGTAGTTAATTGTTCGCCAGTGCATTCTGGAACTGCAGGGATGTCATAAATAGGTTTATCTGGATAAAGTTCAATACACTGCCCACCAATTTTATCAAGATTATCAATCACCACAGCTTGAAGACCTTTAATACCTAACTGATGAACTGCGAAAAGGCCCACGGGACCAGCTCCAATAATTATTACATCAGTTTTTTGCATCAAGTCTGTTTCTCTGGTGTTATAACTTCTAAACCCTCTAATTCATCACTAACAATTATTTGGCAGCTTAGTCTACTATTCTTTTTTGGTTCAAATGCCATATCAATCATATCAACTTCTGCGTCCTCTGCCTTTGGAATTTTATCAAACCATTTCTCATCTACGTAAACGTGACACGTTGCGCAAGCCATTGACCCACCACAATCAGCATCTATACCTGGTATATCGTTTTGAATAGCGCCTTCCATTACCGATAAACCATTATCAACATTAATAGTTTTGGATTCACCGAAATGATCTCTATAAATAATTTTAGGCATTGGTTAATAATAAGCAAAATAAATCGAAATAATAACTACCCAAAAAAAAGCATAGTAAAGTATGTAGCCTTTGACAGTAAAAGGCATTTTTTTAATTTTTCTCTTTCCTTTTCCTTTATAAGGTTTTGAAATTTCCATTTTATTACAATATCAAAAAAAAAGGGCAAGTATGTGAGACATACTCGCCCTTTTAAATTTAGTTATCTATTATCTAGATGATAATCTTGTGTTTTGCATTGCTGCTGCCCAGATAACTAGACCAAAAGCGATCTTGTTAATAAAGTCAGCTAAGTTATAAATAACGTTTAAAGCATTTGCGTCAACACCACCAGTTAGGTATCCGAAAATATATCCTAAAGGATAAATCGCCCAACCGATTGTTACGATTATTCTCATAGCGCTAAAAGCAGTCGCCATAGCTTTGTTACCAGCTTTGGCTGCCATCGTTCCAGCTTCACCAGAGAATATTTCAAACAAGATGTAAATCCATCCAGCCATTCCAATTACGAAACCTACAAAAGGTTGAATATAACCAGCTTCACCTAAGTATCCACCGATTAACATTACTAATGAACCAATTAATAGCTTCCAGAATATAGAAGTTGGCACCTTTCTAACAGCTGCCAAAATTAGATAGAATTCGATCATTTGAAGTGGCACAGTAATTAACCAATCGATATATCTATATACCGTTGGTGAGTCACCTGTAGACACCCAAACTTCTCTCATATACATGTAGTGAACAAATGCAACACCAGTTACAAGTCCAGCTACTGTTAAAGATGTTCTCCATGATGCAGCAACAGTTCCTCTTTCTAAAAAGAAAAATACAGTTGTAGCTATCATTCCCATTGATACAAGCCAGAATGAAATTCCTACGAAGTCATTCGTTTGTAACAATGCAGTCGCTGCGTTAGCTGAGCTAGTAATACCTAAAAAGGCAACAGCTGCTAATGCAAAAAGACCTAATTTTCTCATGAAAACCTCCCTCGTTTGTTTAGTTTTCGTTTAGTTTATATATAAACTACCCGGACAAGTGATAATCTTACTCACTACCGAGTAACTTGTCGGGAACCATAGTAAAAAAAAAAGTTACAGTGAAGTGTTTTTTTCATCAAAAAAGGCCAATTTTATTGGTTTTTTTATTTTTTTTTGGGGATATTTATGAAATACTCTCTAAAATTAGGGAATTTTAAGGGGGATCCGTTGAGTCGAAAATATAAAGAAATTTACGACAAATCTATTAAAAATAGAGAGAGTTTTTGGAAAGAAGTTTCTGAAAACATTTTTTGGTACAAAAAACCTAGCAAGATTCTTAATTCAAGCAACCCGCCTTTTTATAAATGGTATGAAGACGGAGTTACAAATACTTGTTATAATGCCTTAGATCTTCATATTGATAATGGTAAAGGTGAAAAAATTGCGATTATCTACGATAGTCCTATTACAGGTGTAAAAAAAAATATTTCTTATAGAGAATTAAGAGAGAAAGTTTCTCTATTTGCAGGAGCACTAAAAAATCAAGGTGTAAATAAAGGAGATAGAGTAATAATTTATATGCCAATGATTCCTGAGGCGGTTGTAGCGATGTTAGCTTGTGGGAGAATAGGTGCAGTACATTCTGTTGTATTTGGAGGTTTTGCTGCTAATGAATTAGCAAGTAGGATTGATGACTCTAAAGCAAAATTAATAGTTACAGCATCATGTGGTTACGAACCAGGAAGAACAGTTCATTATAAACCTTTAGTTAATAAAGCATTAGATCTCGCAAAACATAAACCTAAAAAATGTATAATTTTTCAAAGAGAGAAAGATAAGGCAGAATTAAATCCTTTAAAAGATATTACTTGGGAAGAAGCACTCAAAGAAGCAAACCCAACTGATTGTGAAAAAATGAATGCTAATGACTATGCTTACATACTTTATACCTCGGGTACAACTGGTCTTCCTAAAGGTATTGTTAGAGATATAGGAGGTCACATAGTTGCATTAAAATGGACAATGAAAAATATTTATAACATTGAACCAGATGACGTTTGGTGGTCTGCAAGTGATATTGGGTGGATCGTTGGTCATTCTTACATAGTTTATGCTCCATTGTTTTATGGATGCACAACAGTTTTATTTGAGGGTAAACCAGTAGGAACTCCTGACGCTGGTGTTTTTTGGAGAATAATTTCAGAATATAAAGTAAAATCTCTTTTTACTGCGCCCACAGCAATAAGAGCCATAAAAAAAGAAGACCCTAATGGAGAGTTTTTTAAAAAATATGATTTAAGCAATTTTGATAAACTTTTTCTAGCTGGTGAAAGAGCAGACCCAGATACAATTAAGTGGTTTGAAAAATTATCGAATTCTCCAGTAATTGATCATTGGTGGCAAACAGAGACAAGTTGGGCAATTACCTCAGACTGTACTGGAATTGAGTCTTTCCCTGTAAAATACGGATCTGCATTTAAACCTGTACCAGGATATGATTTAAAAGTTTTAAATTCAGAGGGCAAAGAAGTTGGTGCAGGAAAGATGGGAGATATAGTTGTTAAACTTCCTTTACCTCCAGGAACTTTTCCAACTTTATGGGGAGCTGATAAAAGATACAAGGAAAATTATATGTCTACTTATCCTGGATATTATCAAACCTATGATGCAGGCCATATTGATGAAGATGGATATGTTTGGATTATGTCTAGGACTGATGACATCATTAATGTTGCTGGACATAGACTGTCCACTGGTGCAATTGAAGAAGTTTTAGCGGAACACCCTAATGTTGCTGAATGTGCGGTTATCGGAATTGCAGATAAGCTAAAAGGTCAAATACCAATTGGATTACTCGCTCTTAAAGCAGGTGTAACAAAAGACAAAAAAGAAATAATTGATGAATGTATAAAAATGGTTAGAGAAAAAGTTGGTCCAGTTGCAGCTTTCAAAATATCTATTATTGTTAAAAGATTACCAAAAACTCGGTCTGGTAAAGTATTAAGAGGAACCGTAAGAAAAATCGCTGATAACGAACCTTACAAGATGCCTGCAACGATAGATGATCCGGCTATTTTAGATGAAATTAAAGAAGATCTGATTGAAAATAAAATATTAAAACTTTAAAGCTTTTCCTTTAGACTCAATAAGAATTTTCCCTTCAGACATTACTAGAGCTCCATTGACAATTGTTCCCACTGGAAACCCCTTTACTTTATAATTATGAAAAGGTGTCCAGCCACATTTACTAGCAATTATCTCGTTTTTAATAACAACCTCTTTATTCATATCAACGATTGTTAGATCTGCATCAAAACCCTCTTTTATGAAGCCTTTATTTTTGATACCAAAAATTCTGCAAGGATTTTCACACATTAAATTAATTAATTGGTTCAGAGTAAGTTTTCCATTGTTTACATGATCAATCATAACTGGAAATATTGTTTGCACTCCAGGCATACCAGATGGAGTTTCTGGGTACACTTTATTCTTATTTGCCTTTAAATGTGGGGCATGATCTGATCCTAGAACATCAACAATATTATTTTTTATTGCTGCCCACAAACGATCATAATGCTCTTTTGATCTTAACGGTGGATTCATTTGAGCATATGTTCCCAATTTATCGTAACAATCAGGTGCGTACAAAGTTAAATGTTGAGGAGTAGTCTCAAAAGTTACATTTTTTTTATGCATTGCCAAAAAATCTACCTCCTCTTTCGTGGTAACATGTAATACATGAATTTTCTTATTATATCTCTCCGCAATTTTTACTACTCTTCGTGTTGAAGACATGGCACATTCAACATTCCTCCATTCCGGATGTGAGTGAACATCTCCTTTTTTAATAAATTTTTTCCTTAATCTAATTATGTCTTCGTCTTCAGAATGAATTGAAACAATTCTATCGCTGCTGGAAATTACTTTCTCAATATCAGATTCTTTATCTACTAATAAATTTCCAGTGGAAGAACCTGCAAAAAGTTTTACTCCACAACATCCCTCAACATTTTTTAGTTTAGCTAATTGATCAGTATTATTAGGGGTGGCTCCAAAATAAAATGCATAATTGCTATGCATCCTATTTTTAGCTGCTTGTAACTTTTTTTCAAATTCAATTAAATTTGCAGTTGGTGGATTTGTGTTAGGCATTTCAAATAAAGAAGTTACTCCACCTAACACTGCCGCTCTACTACCGCTTTCTAAGTCCTCTGCATCAGTAGATCCTGGCTCTCTAAAATGTACTTGTGTATCAATTATTCCTGGTAAAACTACTTTGTCTGTAGCATCGTAAACTTTAGAACTATTTAATTCTATATTGCCTATTTTTTTTATTCTATTTCCTGATAAACCAATATCCGTTTTTGTCAGTTTTCCATTAATATAGCAAGATCCGTTTTTAATTATGAGACTATAGTTATCAGACATATTTTTTAATATATAATATATTGTATAAGTAACAATTATGAAAAAAGATCAAGTTGTAATTTTAGAAAAAAGAGGTGTAATCTTAGTAAGTGGACAAGATGCTAAAGACTTTCTGCAAAATATAATTACAAATAACATAAATAAAGTTTCTAATAAAAACTCTGTTTTCGCAGCCTTGTTGACTCCTCAAGGTAAATATTTGAATGAATTTTTTATAATTCAGAGTAATAAAGGATACCTATTAGACTGTAGCGAGAACTCTGCTAGAGAGTTAATAAAAGATTTATCAAAATACAAATTAAGATCAAAAGTAGAAATTGAGGACTTTTCTTCTGAATTCGTTGTTGGAGTAATAAATGATTCAAAATTCAAAGAATTACAAGAAGAATTAAAATTAAATGAAAATACTATTACTTACAGAGATACTCCTATTTTTCTAGATCCAAGAAATAAAAAGTTAGGAGCGAGAATTATTTCAAATCTTGAGAAACTTTACTTAACAATTAAAAAACTAAGTCTAGATATTATCGATAATAAGGAATATTATTCTCTTGCTCATAAATTAGGAGTGCCTGAAAAAGGATTAACAAATTTAAAAGATAAATTGTTTGGTTTAGAAGCAAATTTTGAGACGCTTCAAGCCATAGATTTTAAAAAAGGATGTTTTGTAGGGCAAGAAAATACTGCAAGGATGAAATTAAAAAATAAACTTAGAAGAAGATTGTTACCCATATCATCATCTGAAAAATTAAATATTGGTGATGAAATTATTTTTAACAATATCAAAATAGGAAAAATACTTATTGATCAGCCTTACCCCTTCGGATTAATTAAAGTTATCGAGCCTGAACTTGAAGATTTTAAAGGTAAAAAATTATTAGCAAATAATAAAGAGTGTAAAATTTTAGAGTACGTTAAGTAATCTAGATAACGAAGCTAAAATCCCATATCCGCTTAATTCAATAAAAGCTATGACTAAAATTATGAATATAATTCTTTTGTGCTTTCTAAAATAATCTATCATAAATCCCTTTTTTTGGTGCGGTCGGAGAGACTCGAACTCTCACGGGAAGCCCACACGCCCCTCAAGCGTGCCTGTCTACCAATTTCAGCACGACCGCTTTAATAATGCGACAATAAATGAATGACAATATTAGTTCAAGTTGATAGATTAGAATAAGTATGTCTGCACAAGAACAGTTTAATAAAAGCTCTTCTGAGATTTATAAAAAGATCTCTAAACACGTTCCTGAAATAGAGTGGAAAATACACGCTCCTTTGATAGAAAAAATAAATAAATTAAAAAAAGAGAAGAATGCTGTAATTCTTGCACATAATTATCAAACACCTGAAATATATCATGGAGTTTCGGATATTGCAGCTGACTCATTAGCTCTTGCAGTTGAAGCTGCTAAAACATCTGCGGATATAATCGTTCTTTGTGGAGTTCACTTTATGGCTGAGACGGCAAAATTAATGAGTCCAGAAAAAAAAGTTTTAATTCCTGATATGAATGCAGGATGCTCGCTCGCTGCCTCATTAACTGGAGAAGATGTAAGATTATTAAAAAAACAATATCCAGGTGTTCCTGTTGTTTCGTATGTTAACACTTCTGCAGACGTTAAAGCAGAAACCGATGTATGTTGTACCTCTGCTAATGCAGTTAAAGTAGTAGAATCTTTAAATACTGATAAAATAATATTCTTGCCAGATCAACATTTAGCAAATTATGTAGCCAAGCAAACTAAGGTAAAAATAATTTCTTGGAAAGGCTCTTGTATTGTGCACGAACAGTTTTCACCAAAAGAAATTAAAGATATCAGAGATGCAAATCCTGGAATAAAAATTATAGGTCACCCCGAATGCCCTAGTGATGTTTTAGATGAATGTGATTTTGCTGGATCAACTGGTGGTATGATTAATTACGTAAAAAAAAACCAACCAAAAAAAGTAATGTTAGTTACAGAGTGTTCAATGAGCGACAATGTACAAGCAGATAACCCTAATGTTGAATTTATTAAGCCCTGCAATCTTTGTCCTTATATGAAAAAAATTACACTACATAAAATTCTTGATTGCTTAGAAAATGAAAAAAATGAAATTTTCATTGAAGATAAAATGGCTAAAGCAGCTAGACAATCTGTACAAAGAATGACCGAAATTGGTCGTTAGATCGGTGCAAAAATTAAATCAATCTTATATTAAATCTGTAGTTAAAAAAGCTCTAGAGGAGGACTTGAGACCTCGAGGTGACGTAACTACTAAACTTATAATATCGAAAGATAAAATAATTAAAGCTAAGATTTTAGCTAGACAAGATGGAGTAATTGCTGGATTAGATTTCTGCAAAGCAGCATTTAAGTTAATTGGAAGAGAAACAGTCTTTATCAAAAAAGCCTCTGATGGAAAAAAAATTAAAAAAAATAAGGTAATTGCTGAAATAAAAGCTAAGATAAAAACAATCTTAACAGCTGAAAGAACTGCTTTAAATTTTTTAAATCATGCCTCAGGTATCGCAACAATTACTAATCAATTCGTAAAAAAAGTTGATAAAAGAACTAAGATCTGTTGCACAAGAAAAACTACACCTAATTTGAGAACACTTGAAAAATATGGTGTTAAAAAAGGTGGCGGGCATAATCATAGATACAATTTAAGTGATGAAATTCTTATTAAGGATAATCATATTAGAACGTCAAATAATCTAAGAGACTTGATTAAAAAAGCGATAAAAACAAAAAAAATTGTTACTGTCGAAATAGAAAACATCAATCAATTAAAGCAGGTTATGGGTTTAAAATTTAAAAGAATACTTTTTGATAATATGAACTCTTCTCAATTAAAGAGATGTTTAAAACTTTGTAAAAATAAATATCAAACCGAGTATTCAGGTAATGCTACCTTAAAAAATATCAAACAAATATCTAAAACAGGTGTTAATAGAATTTCTGTTGGAGCTATCACGCACAGTGCGAAATCGTTTGATACAACTCTCTTATTTAGATAATTCTGCTTGAGCAGCAGCTAACCTTGCTACTGGGACTCTGAATGGAGAGCAAGAAACATAGTTAAGACCTGTTCTAGAGCAAAATTCAATACTCTTTGGGTCACCGCCATGCTCACCACATATCCCTAACTTAATATTTTTATTTGTTTTTCTACCTCTGTAAGAAGCTATTTCTACTAGTTCTCCTACTCCATTTTGGTCGATGCTTACAAATGGATCTACATCGAATATTTTATTATCAATGTAATCGTTTAGAAATTTTCCTGAGTCATCCCGGCTTATTCCAAAAGTCGTTTGAGTTAAATCGTTAGTTCCAAAGCTAAAAAAATCAGCATGTTTTGAAATGGACTTAGCTTGTAAAGCAGCTCTTGGTAATTCAATCATAGTGCCTACCATATATTCAAGTTTTAATTTATTTTCTTTTTCTATTTCTTTAGCTATTTTATCAACTAAAGTTCTTAAAATTTTTAATTCAGACTCAGTTGAAACCAATGGTATCATTATTTCTACAAAAGCTGCTTTTACTTTTTGCTTTTTTAACTCAACTATTGCTTCAAAGATTGCTCTACATTGCATTTCATAAATTTCTGGAAAAGAAATACCAAGCCTACATCCTCTATGCCCTAGCATGGGGTTTTCCTCATGAAGCTCTGCTATTCTATCTTTAACCTCTTTCGCTGATAAATTTAAAGATCTTGCTACTTCTTCAATATCTTTGTCAGCTTTTGGTAAAAACTCGTGAAGTGGTGGATCTAATAATCTTACTGTAACAGGTAAGCCTGACATAATCTTAAATATTTTTTTAAAGTCTTCTTTCTGATGAGGTAGAAGTTTATCTAAAGCGCTATTTCTATCCTCTTTTGATTTAGACAAAATCATTTGTCTAACAGATAGAATTCTCTCCTCGTCGAAAAACATGTGCTCAGTTCTACATAAACCGATGCCTTCAGCGCCAAATTCTCTAGCAGTTTTGCTATCTACCTCCGTTTCAGCGTTAGTCCTTACTTTTAATTTTCTGAACTCATCAGCCCACTTCATAATTGTAGAGAAGTATCCAGAAATTTCTGGTTGAACAGTAGGTACTAACCCTTTCATTACTTTTCCACTTCCACCGTCTATAGTAATAATATCTCCTTCTTTAACAATCGTATCGCCGGCTTTGAATTGTTTTAATTCATAGTCTATTGTTATTTCACTTGAGCCTGAAACACACGGTCTCCCCATTCCTCTCGCTACTACTGCGGCATGGCTTGTCATTCCTCCCCTAGCGGTAAGAATACCTTTAGCTGCATGCATTCCGTGTATATCCTCTGGTGATGTTTCTAGCCTTACTAATATTGTATCTTGCATCATCCCGTTTAATTTTTCCGCCTCGTCAGCAGTAAAAACAACTTTACCACTTGCAGCCCCTGGTGATGCAGGTAAACCTGAAGCAATTACCTCTTTCTCAACTTTTTCATCTAAAGTGGGATGTAGTAAAGTATCTAATGAATTTGGATCAATTCTTTTGATTGCTTCTTTTTTTGAAATTAATTTTTCTTTAACCATATCTACTGCAATTTTAATGGCAGCTTTGGCTGTTCTTTTTCCAGATCTTGTTTGTAGCATCCAAAGTTTATTGTTCTCTACCGTAAACTCAATGTCTTGCATGTCTTTATAATGCTTTTCTAACTTAAGAAATACTTTCGCAAGTTCTTTATAAACTTTAGGCATAGCTTCTTCCATTGAAAGATCTTTTGAACCTGAGTCTTGTTTTGCTTTTTTGGTGATGTATTGAGGAGTTCTTGTACCAGCTACAACATCTTCACCTTGAGCATTAATTAAAAACTCACCGAAAAAAGAATTTTCTCCGGTTGAGGGATTCCTTGTAAAAGCAACACCTGTTGAACAATCATCACCCATGTTTCCAAATACCATAGCTTGAACATTAACAGCTGTTCCCCAATGATCTGGAATTTGATTTAATTTTCTATAAGTCTTAGCTCTTTGACTATTCCAAGATAAAAATACAGCATTGATAGCTCCTAATAATTGTTCTTTTATATCTTGAGGAAAATTAATTTTTTTTTCTTTTTTTACTAACTCTTTAAAATTAATAATTAAACCATCCCAATCGCTCTCATCTAGGTCTGTGTCTAGCAAAACTCCTTTAGTTAACTTATAATTATCAATTAACTCCTCAAACAAATGTCCCTCTACGCCCAAAACTACATTGCTATACATTTGTATAAATCTTCTATAGCTATCTTTTGCAAATCTTCCATTAGATGTTTTCTTTTTTAATGACTCAACTGTTTTATCATTAAGACCAAGATTTAAAATTGTGTCCATCATACCAGGCATTGAAATTCTAGCTCCTGATCTAACTGATACCAGTAATGGATTTTTAAGATCACCGAATTTCTTTTTAGTTTTCTTTTCTATATTTTTCAGCTCTGACTCAATATTTTGTATTACTTTTTTTGGTAATTTTTTTTTATTTTTGTAAAATAGATCACAAACATCTGTCGTAATAGTAAATCCAGGAGGAACGGGTAAGCCTAATCTACCCATTTCACCAAGGTTTGCTCCTTTTCCGCCTAAAATATTTTTTTTATTCTTTAACTTTTTGGCAGATTTATCATCGAAGCTAAATACTATTTTTGCCATTACAGACCTTCTAATTTTGAAAAATCAATGAAGTTATCAAAAGTATTACAAAACATTTTTAACAACTCTAATCGATTATTTTTAATATCCTGATTTTCATCATTTACTACGACATTGTCAAAAAAATTATCGGTAGATTCTTTCGTATCAGAAAGCTTTATCAACAAGCTTTCATAGTCCTTATTGTCATCTTTAACTGTAAAAGCTTTCCGAATCTCATTTATTTTTTCATGAAGTATTTTTTCCTCATCTTTTCTAAATAATACAGCATCGGGTCTACCGGTGATTCTTTTTCCAGCTTTATCTAAAATATTTGAAGCTCTTTTATATGAGCTGATTGCATTTAGTCCTATGCCTTTATTTTTGTATTTATTCATTAAAAGTGTTTTTGCATAAAGAGCTAAGAAATTATCTCCAGCATGAGAACTGATTGATGCTTCAATAACATCAGGTTTAATATTTTTTAATTTTAATACGTTTCGCATTCTTTCCTTTATAAATTCTAGAACTTGTTGTTCAGTTTTTTCATTTTTAATTTCAACACCTTGTTCTTGATAAAGTCTTATAGCGTAGCTTATTAAATCTCTAAGTTTAAACGATAATTTATTTTCAATTATTATTCTTAGTAGTCCAATTGCAGCTCGTCTTAAAGCAAAAGGATCTTTTGAGCTCGTAGGTTTTTCATCAATAAAGAAAAAACCAACTAAGGTATCTATCTTATCTACAATTGAAATGGAATAGCTAAAAGGTTTCTTAGGTAGTGCTGATGTTAGACCTATTGGTAAATAATGATCACTTACTGAATTTGCTACATCCTCCTCAAAACCTTGTACTAACGCAAAATATTTTCCCATAACGCCCTGAAGCTCTGGATATTCTCGAACTAGGTCTGAACATAAATCAGATTTAGAAATTGAAGCTGCAACTTGAACTTTTTCTTTATTAATATTTAAGTCATCTGACAACAGACCGGCCAATTGCCTTAACCTCTGTGTTTTGTCATAAATAGTTCCTAATTTTTCATAGAAAATCACTGATTTAAGATTGGCTATTTGTTTGATTAGATTTTTAGATCTATCTTTATCCCAGAAAAATTTGGCATCTGCTAGTCTAGCTTCTACAACTCTTCTGTTTCCTTGTGTGATTAATTTTTTTTCATCTTTTTTGTTTGCTACAACAAAAAAATAATTAGTTAATCGATCTCTACTATCAAAAATTGGAAAGTATCTTTGGTGTTTCTCTAAAGTAGAGATTATAATTTCTTTGGGGATTTCTAGATAATCTTTACTGAAACTAACATGAAGTAAATTTGGATCCTCTACAATGTTAACAACCTCCTCTAAAAGTTTTGGATTAAGTTTATCTTTGTATTGCTTAGACTCGCAAAATGAGCTGATCTTTTTAAGAATAATCTCTTCCCTTTCCTTGTGATCAACTAATATTTTGTTGATTTTCAAAAAACCTAGATAATCTTTGAAATCTTTTATTTTTTTAGTTTTTGTAATTAAATCTTGTTCAATAATCACTTCATCGGTGGTATCAAGATGTTCAAATTTAAATGTTAATTTTTTATTGTTAAATTTTGCAAAAATTGACCTAAGCGGCCTACCCCACATCAAATTATGGTCTGACCATTTCATTGATTTTTTCCAATTAATTTTTCCTATTACACTTGGAATAATTTTGGTTAATAAAAATTCAATTGAGATTGATTGAGATTGTGTTTTGATAAAATAAAACTTTCCTTTATCAGTATCTTTTTCAAATAAGTCTTGTTCATTAATTTTTTTGGACTTTATAAAACCTTGTACTACTTGATCAGGAGATCCTACTTTAGGTCCTTTGATTTCTTTAGATTCTGTTTTAATTTTGTCTGCAAGATTTTTAATGAACAGAGTAAGTCTAGTTGGTGAAGAGTAAACTGACAGTTCTTTATACTTTATATTGTCCTCTTTGAAAGAGTTTTCAATAAATTCTTTTAATTGCGACCTTGCTGATATTTGTAATTGTGGCGGGATTTCCTCACTATATAATTCCAATAATAGTTCTGCCATAATTTAACTTTGTGAACTTAACCATAAGGCGCCACAACCTTTTGCAAGCTCCCTAATTCTAGTTATATAACCAGTTCTTTCTGCAACACCAATGACACCACGAGCATCTAATAAATTGAATATATGACTTGCTTTTAAACATTGATCGTAAGCTGGTAAAGAGAGTTTCTTTTCGAGTAGAGATTTACATTCATTTTCAGTAGATTCAAAATTTTTTAGTAAAATATCTGTATTTGCAAATTCAAAATTATAAGCAGAAAACTCTTTTTCCGCTTGAAAGAAAACTTCTTTATATTTTACTCCGTCGTTGTTCCAATCAAGATCGAAAACATTACTTTTTCCTTGAACAAACATGCATAACCTTTCGAGACCATATGTAATTTCTACAGGAACAGATTTACATTCAATTCCTGTCATTTGTTGAAAATAAGTAAATTGAGTTATTTCCATTCCATCACACCAGACTTCCCATCCTAAACCTGCTGCTCCTAAAGTCGGACTTTCCCAATCATCCTCCACAAATCGAATGTCATGATTTTTTACGTCAATACCTATCGTAGCTAAACTTTTTAAATAAAGTTTTTTTATATTTTTAGGTGAGGGTTTTATTATAACTTGATATTGATAATAATACTGTAATCGATTTGGATTTTCACCATATCTTCCGTCGGTTGGTCTTCTTGATGGCTGAACATATGCTGCCCTCCAGGGTTTAGGTCCTAGTGACCTTAAAGTAGTAGCTGGATGAAAAGTTCCTGCTCCTACTTCCATATCGTAAGGTTGTAAAATTACGCATCCATTTTTGCCCCAAAATTTTTGTAAATTCATAATTATATCTTGGAAAGACAAAAAATTTAATCTTTCTGAAGTTTTTTTTTTAGCTTTTTTTTTGATCGGCATTTACAAACCAAATTTTTGCCAAATTGATTTTTCTTCAATTATATTTAAAATTTTTTCAACAGGATCTTGAACAGATGAAGAAAGTTTTCTGGCAATAAATCCTTTGGGTTTTTCAAAAGTTTTTATAATCAATTTGTCACCAAATTTCTCTTTTAAAACTTGATCAGCGTTACCTAGGCCGTCAACTAAACCAAGTTTAAGTGAAGTTTTTCCAGTCCAAAATTCTCCAGTAAAAATATTATTTTTTTCTGGATCCTTAAGTTTTGATCCCCTGCTATTTTCAACAATTTTAATAAAATCTGCATGAAGTTCCAATTGAATAGTTTTTAATCTTTTTATATCTTCTTCGTTCTCCTCCTTAAATGGATCTAAAGTGCTTTTATTCTTTCCAGCTGTGTAGACTCTTCTTTCAACGCCAATTTTTTGGATTAAGTCTTTAAAACCAAAGGATGCTGAAATAACTCCTATTGAGCCTATTATAGAACTTGAGTTAGCATATATCTCATCTCCTGCACATGCAATAAAATATCCTCCCGAAGCTGCAACATCTTCAGCAAAGACAATAACCTTTACTTTATTTTTTTCAGCTAGCTGCCTGATGTAACTATATATCAAGTGCGACTGAACAGGTGATCCGCCAGGTGAATTAATTGAAATAGCAACATGGGTGATTTTTTTTACTGAAAAAGCTTTCTTTAAAATATCTCTTTGGTTGGCTAACTCCATGCCTTGTTTAAATTTACCAGCCGAACCTATTATGCCGGTAAGCCTAACATGTGGTACTACCTTTTTTTTTCTAAATATTGAAAACATATTTTTACGATGATTACTTTTATTCTTATAACAGTAAAAATTTAAATTTTAATTAATAATTTCGCTACTTATAGTTGAATTGTGGGTGCGTCACCAGGTGATCATTTAGAATTTTATTATTACTTAAAAACAAATATAAAGATCGCTTATGGGATCAGTTGTACCTTTAAAAAAATCAGCAAATTCCGCTTACTTGGAACTTAAAAATCTTTTGAACAGTAAGCTAAGTAAAGTTGAGGAATTAATTCTAAATAAGCTGAAAAGCGATGTAAATCTAATTGAGAAGATGAGTAACCACCATCTGAGTTCTGGTGGTAAAAGATTAAGAGCATTGTTAACTTTAGAATCAGCAAAATTAACTGGTTACAAAGAAGATATTAGAGATATTAATTTAGCGGCTTGCGTTGAACTAATACATTCAGCAACGTTGTTACATGATGATGTCATTGATGAAAGCGACCTAAGAAGAGGTGTAAAAACTACGAATTCAATTTGGGGGAATCAGTCTTCAATTTTAGTTGGTGATTATCTTTTAAGTAGATGCTTTGAAATGATGGTTGAAGATGGTGACTTAGAAATTTTAAAACTTTTATCATCCACTTCTGCGAAAATTGCTCAAGGTGAAGTATTGCAGCTTCAACATAAGGGTGAGGCCGACCTTCTTGAGGAGACTTATATTGAAATTATAAATTTAAAAACAGCCTCGCTTTTTGCTGCTGCAACAAAAACTGGAGCTTGTTTATCTGGAAGTAGGGAAAAAGAAAAAAAAGCACTCGAGTCTTATGGACGATATTTAGGTTTGGCTTTTCAAATAGCTGATGATGCTCTCGATTATTATGCAAAAGAAAAATTATTTGGTAAAGAGATTGGTAAAGATTTTTTTGAAGGAAAAGTAACACTTCCCCTTATTACAATTTTTCAAAAAGGTAATAAGGAAGAAAAGTCTTTTTTAACCGAAATTATGAAAAAAGAAAAAAGAACCAAAGAAGATTTCAGCGAGACTCTAGCTTTAATTCATAAATATAAAGCAGTTGAGGCAACTTTTAAAAAGGCAGAATATTTTGTAAATGTTTCTTTTGATGCTTTAGCAATTTTTCCTGACACTGGAGATAAAAAAATTTTACAAAATTTAACTAGTTTTAGTCTTAACAGATCTTATTAAGGATATAAGAGTTCTTTATCCCATTTATCATTTTTTTTTTTATAAATTAATCTTTCATGAATTCTACCATCGCCGTCTAACCAAAATTCTATCTCATCTGGTAATAATCTCCAACCAGACCAATGTGATGGCCTAGGAACTTTTTTTTGATCAGGAAATTTTTCTTCAAATTCTTTAATTTTTTTTAAAAATGTTTCTCTTTCATCTAACACCTCTGATTGAGATGATGCCCAAGCACCTATCTTATTTTTATATGGGCGGGAATTAAAATAATTATCCGCTTCTTTTGCTGAAACCTCCTCGACCTTTCCTAGAGCTCTTACTTGTCTTCTTAAACTTTTCCAATGAAAACACATAGAGGCTTTTTTATTTTCTTTTAGTTCACCGCTCTTTTTGCTATTGAGGTTTGTATAAAAAACAAATCCTTTATCGCTCAAACCTTTAAGTAAAACCATCCTTACACTAGGCTGGTTGTTTTTATTTGACGTTGCAACTGCTACAGCGTTTGGATCATTAATTTCGCTTTCTTCAGCTTTGGAAAACCATTTTTTGAACAATTCTATAGGATTGTCCAGATCTTCGAAGCAAATATCGATACCTAGTGAATTTTTGCCATTTTTTTGATTCATAATTTCTTTAAAATAATTTATACATTAATTATCTATGTCTTTTAATACTTTTGGAAAATTTTTTAGGTTCACTACATGGGGGGAGTCCCATGGTCCAGCTATTGGGTGCGTAATTGATGGTTGTCCACCTAATATTCCGTTATCTGAGAAAGATATCCAAAAAGATATGGATAGAAGAAAGCCAGGTCAGTCAAAGTTTACCACTCAAAGGAAAGAGTCTGATAATGCCATAATTTTATCAGGTGTATTTGAGGGTAAAACAACTGGTACCCCAATATCGATTATTATACATAATGAGGACAAAAGATCCAGGGACTATGAAACAATTAAAGAAAAATTTAGACCTGGTCATGCAGATTATACATATTTTAAAAAATACGGCATCAGAGATTTTAGAGGAGGTGGAAGACAGTCAGCTAGGGAAACAGCATGTAGAGTAGCAGCCGGAGCGGTTGCTAAAATCGTGCTAAAAAAAATAATTGGCTCAAAATTTAATGTCATTGGGGCAGTTACCCAATTAGGATTAATGTCTTGTGACAAGTCTAATTGGAATGATAGCGAGATTAGAAAAAATCCATTTTTTTGTCCTGACAAAAAATCTGTAAAACTATGGGAAAAATATCTTATAGCCGTAAGAAAAGCAGGTTCATCCTGCGGCGCAATAATAGAATTAAGAGCAACTGGTGTCCCCGTTGGTTTAGGAGCACCTATTTATTCCAAATTAGATACTGACATAGCTGCGGCTTTAATGAGTATAAATGCTGTGAAGGGAGTTAATATTGGAGCAGGTATGAACGCAGCCTTTTTAAGTGGAGAGGAAAATTCTGATGAAATGAGTAAAAGTTCTGGTAGTGTTAAATTTAAATCCAATCAGGCAGGTGGAATTTTAGGAGGAATTTCTTCTGGTCAAAATATTATTGCTTCTTTTGCAGTTAAACCAACATCATCAATCCTAACAAGTCGTAATACTATAGATAAAAAAGGTAAGAATACAAAAATTTCTGTTAAAGGGAGGCATGATCCTTGTGTGGGTATTAGAGCTGTTCCAATAGGAGAAGCAATGATTAATTGCGTGCTGTTAGACCATTATTTAATGCATAGAGCTCAGTGTGGTTAATTAGATTTCTTATTTTTAGCTAAAATAATATTTGAGTTTAAAGTTTCCTCAACTTTATTAATAATTGACAAAGAGTCCAAGCCTGCTATTTCGTACATCTTTTCAGGTGTGTCTTGATCAATAAATATATCTGGCAAGATCATAGATCTAAATTTTAAACCAGTGTCGAAAACTCCTCTTTCAGATAGTAATTGCATAACATGAGATCCGAAACCTCCTATTGAACCTTCCTCAATTGTTATAAGAACTTCGTGATTTGTTGCTAATTCCATTATTAATTTTTCATCTAATGGTTTAGAAAATCTTGCATCAACTATTGTGCAATCAATACCTTTTGTCAAAAGTTTTTCCGCTGCTTTCTTACATTCCTTTAGTCTAGTACCAAAATTTAATAAAGCTATTTTTTTCCCTTCTCTAATGATCCTTGCTTTTCCAATTTTTAAAACTTCTTTTATAGATGGTAATTCAACTCCTATACCGTTTCCTCTAGGATATCTAAATGCTGAAGGTCTGTCATTTATTTCAACAGAAGTATTAATCATTCTTACAAGTTCTGACTCATCACTTGCGGCCATAACAACAAAATTAGGTAGAGTAGATAAATATGTAATATCGAATGAACCTGCGTGTGTAGGACCGTCTGCACCTACCAAACCAGCCCTATCAATTGCAAAACGCACAGGAAGAGATTGTAAAGCAACATCGTGTACTACCTGATCGTAGGCCCTTTGTAAAAAGGTCGAGTAAATAGCTGCATACGGTTTATAACCTTCGGTGGCTAAACCAGCTGCAAATGTTACTGCATGTTGTTCAGCTATTCCGACATCAAATGTTCTATCAGGAAATCTTTTCTCAAATAGATTTAGTCCAGTTCCGGATGGCATTGCACCAGTAATACCAATTATTTTTGTATCTTGTTCTGCGTGTTTAATTAAAGTTTCAGCAAATACTTTCGTGTATGACGGTGTATTGGATTTTGACTTAGATTGTTCGCCAGTAGATATATTAAATTTTGAAACACCATGGTATTTATCTCCCGATTCTTCAGCTGGTTTATAACCTTTTCCTTTTTGTGTTCTCACATGAATAAGGACCGGGCCTTGATGATTAGAATTTTTAACATTCTCTAGAATTTGAACTAAATTTTCTACATCATGTCCATCAATAGGACCTACATAATAAAAGCCTAATTCACTAAATAAGGTTCCTCCAGTAACTATATTTCTTAACAAATCCTCAGCTTTTCCTGCTTTTTGCGAAAACCTTTTTGAAAAAGATGAAATAATCATTTTTATTGTTTCCCTAAAACTAAAATACAATTTACCTGATAAAAGATTTGCTAAATATTTACTCATTGCGCCAACGGGCCTTGCTATTGACATGTCATTATCATTAAGCACAACAATTAAATTTGATTTAAGCGCTCCAGCATTATTCATAGCTTCATAAGCCATCCCTGCACTCATTGCGCCATCACCGATTACAGCTATTACATTGTTTTTATTATTAGATAATTTTTTAGCTACTGCCATTCCCAAAGTTGAGGAAATTGATGTAGAGCTATGAGCTGCACCAAATGGATCGTATTCACTCTCAGTCCTTTTTGTAAAGCCTGACAGACCTCCACCTTTTCTGAGAGTTTTAATTCTATCTCTTCTACCAGTAATAATTTTATGAGGGTAACATTGATGGCTAACGTCCCAAACTAATTTATCTTTTGGTGTATCAAATACATAATGCAAAGCAACAGTCAACTCCACAACTCCTAATCCAGCTCCCAGGTGCCCTCCGGTTTCAGAGACTACGTCTATTAGTTCATCCCTTAGTTCTTCAGATATTTGTTTTAAATTTTCTTTTTTAAATTTCCTTAAATCAGAAGGAAAGTTAATTTGTTTGATAAGCCTCGTCATTAAAAATTTCTTCCTTTTATAAATTCAATTGTTTCAATTAATTCAGTTGCATTTTTTCCATGTTTTTTTAATTTTAGCAATATTTTTTTCTTCAATTTTTCTGCATACCTTAGTGAATTGTTATAACCCATTAGTTTTATTAAGGTTGATTTTCCCTTTTTTTTGTCTTTTTTAATTGGTTTGCCAACCAACTTTTTAGAGCCTTTTATATCCAAAAAATCATCAGCCAATTGAAATAGTAGACCTATTTCTTCGCCCAGTTTACCAAAAAAAAATTTTTCTCTTTTGTTGCAATTTGCAATTATAGCAACAGACTGAAGACAAAAGTTAAAAAGTTTTCCTGTTTTTTTACTTTGCATATCTATTATTTGTCTTAATGATTTCTTTTTATTTTCAAATTTTAAATCTAACTCCTGCCCGCCAGCTATCCCGGTATGTCCCGCAAAATTTGATAATAGACTTACAATTTCGTTTTTTTGATTGGAAGTTAGTGAATTTCTTTTATCTACAATTATTTCAAAAGCTAGAGTAAGTAATGAGTTGCCAGCTAATACAGCAGTAGCCTCACCATATTTCTTGTGCGTTGAGGGTTTTCCTCTTCTAATGGAATCATTATCCATGCAGGGAAGATCATCATGTATTAAAGAATAAGAATGAATACACTCTACTGCAGCACAGATTGAAAGAAGTTTATTCTCATTAACTTTTAACAATTTACCAGTATCAAAAATTATTGATGATCTTATTTTTTTTCCTCCAGAGATTACACCATATTTCATTGGTGCTACTAAAAGTGATTTACTTTGTTTTTTTAAATAACTAAGCAAAAAAAAATCTATTTTTTTTGCATTTTTAATTAGTTTTTTATTAATCATTTTATTATCTAATTATTACCTGAAATTTCTTTGGATCTAATTTTAAAAAGATTTTCAACGTGTTTATTTAAATTTATTAATCGTTTATAGGTAGTTTCGGTATTAATAAGGTCTAAATCTTGACTTTCAAGTTTAATAAGTATTTTATTAATTTCATCTCTAGCCTCTTTTAATGATTTACTTTTGATATCAGCTGGAATATTTTCAATCTTCATTAATTAAATAATAATTACATTATGAAAAACTTCTATTCAAATATTTATTCTTTCAACAGAAAGATACTAAAAAAAACAGTTATTTCTTTAAAAAAGGGTAAAATAGCTGGATTGCCTACAGAGACAGTTTATGGACTGGCTGGAAACGCATACTTAAGAAAAGCTGTATTAAAAATCTTTAAAATAAAAAAAAGACCGAAAAAAAATCCCCTCATAATTCATTATCACAGTATAAAAGATATAAATCATGATGTTGTACTTAATGATAATTTTATTAAACTTTACAAAAAATTTTGCCCAGGTCCTTTAACATTTGTTTTGAAGAAAACTAAGAGATCAAAAATTACCACGCTAGCTACTGCGAATTTACGCACTGTAGCCATTAGATTTCCAAGACATAAAATAATTAGGAATATATTAAAACAAATTGATTTTCCTCTTGCAATGCCAAGCGCAAATCTTTCTTCTAAAATCAGCCCAATAAATGCTTTTGATGTTTTTGATGATTTCAAGAAAAAATTAAAAATCATTATAAATGGTGGAAATTCAAGAATTGGAATTGAATCTACGGTTATTGATTTAACTGAAAGCCCCAAAATATTAAGACCAGGCGTAATTAGTAGTAGTGAGATTAAGAAATGTTTAAAATGTAAATTTTCTAAAAAAAAATCTCAATTAAGATCGCCTGGGATGTTAAAAAAACATTATTATCCAGGAATACCTGTCATTTTTGGAAAAAAACCAAAAAATTCTTCCCATGCTTATATAGTTTTTGGAAAAAAATATGAAAAACATGACAATTATTTCAATTTAAGTAAAAAAGCTGACTTGAAAGAAGCTGCAACTAATTTATACAAAATTATGAGAATAATTAAAAAAAAAGGATTTAAAAAAATTTTTGTATCTAAACTTCCAAATAAGGGAGTAGGTTTAGCAATTAACGACCGTTTACTTAAGGCAGCAAATTAATGTTTATTGAAATTAAGAAATTATCCAAAATTTACCACCAATATCTTGCGGTAAATCAAATTAATTTTCAAATTGAAAAAAATAAAACTTTAGGGCTTCTTGGTCCAAATGGTTGCGGAAAAACTACTACAATTGGCATGATATTAGGTTTGGTTTCCCCTACCGAAGGACAAATCTTAATTGAAAACAAAAATATTATTTCATTCAAACGGGATGAAATTTTAAGAAGATTTAATTTTGCATCACCATATGTTGAGCTACCCAAAAAATTGACTGTTAAACAAAATCTTGAAATTTATGGAAGGCTTTATGGAGTAGAGAATTTGAATGATAGAATTAATGAAATTTCAAATGATTTAGATATCAAAAATTTTTTTCAAAGAAAAACTGGAGAACTCTCATCCGGTCAAAAGAATAGGGTTTCCCTAGCTAAATCTTTAATTAATAAACCGGAGATACTATTACTAGATGAGCCGACTGCAAGTTTAGATCCAGATATTGGTGATTTTATAAGGAGTTATATCCAAGAATATAAATCAAAGAACGAGGTCACAATTCTATTAGCTTCTCATAATATGAGTGAAGTTGAAAGGTTATGTGACAGTATTATCATGATGCGAAAAGGTAAAGTAATAGACAAAGGCACCTGTAGTGAATTAATCAAAAAACATGGAAGAAATAATTTAGAAGAAACATTTTTAAAATTGGCTAGGGGTAAAGATGAACTTTAATAAGATATATGCACTTGGTTTAAGACACCTTTATTTAATCATGAACTCTTTTCCCAGAGTCCTCGATTTAATTTATTGGCCGTCTGTACAAATTTTTTTATGGGGATTTATATCTAAATTTTTTACTCTTAATTCTGAATATTACAGCAATACCGTTGGAGTGATATTAACAGCAGCTATTTTATATGATTTTTTGTTTCGAGCTAGTATTAGTTTTAATATGATGTTTCTTGAAGAAATATGGAGTAGAAATTTTACTAATTTATTTATCGCTCCAATAAGAATAAGGGAAATTATAACAGCTTTAACTTTAACTGCGATTTTACGTACTTTAATTGGTTTGGTGCCAGCCGCACTTATAGCTATTCCATTATTTGGGGTGTCTGTTCTCAATCTTGGGGTTCCTCTCATCTTTTTATTATTAGGACTATATCTATTTGGAATAACTTTAGGGCTACTAGTAACATCTGGACTACTAAGGTATGGACCTTCATTTGAAAATATTGCTTGGGCTAGTTTATTTTTTCTGGCTCCGCTAGGATGTATTTATTATCCTATAGAAATATTGCCACTTTCTCTTCAAATAATAGCCAAGGGTCTACCCTTAGTCCATATTTTTGAGGAAATGCGAAACATTTTAATGAATAACACTGTAAATTACTTAAACATATTTAAATCTATTTCTATATCAGTAGCATATTTTGTATTTGGTGTTATAATTTTTTATATTTCTTATTTTGGTGCTAAAAAAAGAGGAACCTTGATGAACATGGGTGAATAAATGCATAAACAAATTGAAAAAATCAAAAACAATGAAGGTAAACCAAAAGTACTTAAGAATATTTTTGGAAAAGACTTAATCGATAAATTTACAAACTTATATAATGAGCTTCCAATTACCGTACATAATAAAAGTCAGAATGTTATAAAAAAAAGATGGCTCTCAAACTATGGTAAAGAATTGGAAAGAATATTCTATGATAAACTCAAAAATGAAATCGGGGATTTTAAATACGATAACTTAAAAACAGAAGACGGTGAAGATATCTTGGGTCTATTTCAAGAGAGTTATAATCCTATAGGATTACATATTGATGGGGGGTTCAACTTAGATGATTTAATATATAAACAAACGTTAATCCCATTAACGCCTGTAGGAAGCACGGTCATATTTAAAAATAGGTTTTATGGCCAATCAACAAACTTTACAACTAATAAAGAAGAACTTGAAAAAAAAGACTTGAAATATGGTCAAAATAAAAGATCCGCAGAGCATCTGGGTATGTACGGAAACAAGCCCTTTGATAAAAAAATGCACGAAAAATATGTTAATCATGAAAAGATAGAAAATTTAGTTGGACTTGAAGTGGAGCTCATTTACGAATGGGAGGTTGGGTCCATGTTAATTTTTGATAGGACTAATCTACACTGTTCATCCTCTGTTATAGAGGGTAAAAAAATAGGTCTTACTACTTTTACAAAGAAGTAGTATAGCAGTAAATGGTTAAAGGAAATGTGTGAAATTATCCAATAGTATATTAAAACTTTTTTTACCTTTATTTTATTGGCTTCTTTTAAAGTTAAAGAAAAATAGGAGAACTATAAATTTTTTAAGTGAAAGAAGCTATTTCAGTAATCACGCACATGATTTCACAAAAATTATTAATGAATTGATGAAAGATAATAAAATTATAGCACTGGATGTTGGTGCTCAAGGAGGATTTAACTCAGATAATTTTTTTCCTAAAAGGTATGAGTCATTTTTTGAGGATATTTTAATTGAACCAATAAATTCTGAAGTAGAAAAAATAAAGAAAAAACATGTAATAAATAAAGGTCTATGGAGTGAAAAAACAAATAAAAAATTATTCATATTAGACAAACGGCTTGGCAGTTCTTCCATGTACGAACCGAATGAGGAAAATTTTGATATTCATAATATTAAAGAAAGAGATTATGAAAATTATAAAGTAACAAATATATTGGAAATTGAATGTGATACTATTAGCAATTTACTTCCAAAATATAATATTCAAAGCCTTGATTACCTTAAAATAGATACTCAAGGAGCAGAACTTGAAATTTTAAAAGGTATTGGTAATTTCCAGCCACTTCTCATCAAACTAGAAGCTCATATTTTTTCTATGTATAAAAATGCTCCAAGTTGGCACGAACTTTTAGATTATCTGTATCAACTTAATTATGTGGCTATAGATCTCAAAGGAATAGGAAGTCATAATACAAGATTGCCAGCAGAGGCTGATATGATATTTGTCCCAAATTTTAACAATGAAAAAGGTAAAAATTTAATAATAAAATCCAAAGAAAAATTTGTAAGCTTATTATTAATATTTGGCCAAATAAATTTTTTAAAATTGATGCTAAAAAGAATAAATTTAAATTTAGAAGAACTAAACAAATTTGAGGATCTGTATTTTAATTAATGGCTATTTTTGACTGTTTTCAATATTTTAATGAAGATCACATGGTGGATTTAAGGATGAATATCCTAGATAAATATGTAGATTATTTTGTCATTTCTGAATCAACAAAAACTCATCAAGGTCATAATAAAAAAATAAATTTTGATATAAAAAATTTTCCAAAATTTAAAAAAAAAATAAAATTTGTTATTGCGGATTATACTAACAAAATTGATTTTAAAAATCATACAGGTGGGGAATCTATAATCGAACAGCATCAAAGAAATAATTTAATTAATGGCATTAAAGATGCCTCCTCAGAAGATTTAATAATTTTATCAGATTCAGATGAAATACCAGATCTTTCAAAAATAAATCAAATAAAAAAAAATAAAAAATTTATTGCTTTTTCTCAAAAAATGTTCATGTACAAACTTAACTTACAAAATATTAACGAAAGTGGTTGGATTGGATCTAGAATTGCAAAAAAAAAAGATATTGTATCTATGCAATTTTTAAGAAATTTAAAATTTAAAGATTATCCGTTTTGGCGTATAGACAAAAAAAACCTACAAATAATAAATGGTGGATGGCATTTTTCATACTTACAGACCTCAAATCAAATCTTAGAAAAAATTAAGTCATTTTCTCATGGAGAATTTAATGATGGAAGTTTAAATGAGAGTAATATAGATGAAAAAATACTGCGTAACGAAGATATCTTTAATAGGGGGATTAAATTAAAAAAAATTGATTTAGATCAAAAATTTCCAGATTATATTACGAATAATAAAGATAAATTTTTCGAATGGATTATTTAATTGTGGTGCGCCGGATAGGAGTCGAACCCATAACCTCCGGAGCCGAAATCCGGCGCTCTATCCAGTTGAAGCTACCGGCGCATAGAGTCTACTTTAAATTAATTCATGAATAACACAATAAAATTTTTTATTGCTGAAGGTAATATAGCCGAAAGATTGGACTTAAGTCTTTCAAGAAAAATGAAGGATTATACAAGATCTTTCATTAAAAAAATAATCAAAGAAAAACAAGTTAAAGTAAACGGAAATATAATTGACTCACCAGCCTTTAAAGTAAAATCAAATGACGTAATTGAACTTAATAAATCCAAAAAGAATGAAATTAAGTTAATTCCTAAAAACATTGTTTTGAACATAATGTATGAGGATGATGATTTATTGATAATAAATAAACCTAAAGGATTAGTGGTACATCCAGGTGCTGGAAATTATGAGAATACTTTAGCTAATGGTTTGGCATTTAAATTTAAAAATAACCTATCAAATATTAATGGAAATTTAAGACCAGGAATAGTCCACAGATTAGATAAGGAAACAAGCGGATTGTTAGTTATTGCTAAAAATAATATTGCTCATTCAAAACTTAGTATTCAATTTAATAACCACTCTGTAAAAAGAAAGTATGAATGTTTAATATGGGGAACTATTAGACCGCTTAACGGAAGAATAGAAACTTTAATTACAAGAAACAAAAAAAATAGACAGTTAATGATGGTGAGTGAAATTAAAGGAAAAAGAGCTGTTACTAATTATAAAACGATTAAGGTTTTTAACATAAAAGATATTCCAAAAATTAGTTTAATAGAATGTGAGCTAGAAACTGGTAGAACACATCAAATAAGAGTACATTTTAAATATAAAGGAGCATCTCTCATAGGTGATAACCAATATGGAAAAAAAAATACAAAATTTAAAAAAGTTAATAAAGATTTTCTAAAAATATTGAATAGAATTAAAGGACAAGCTTTGCATGCTAAATCTCTAGGTTTTATACATCCGACTAAAAAAAAATTGGTAAGTTTTGACTCAAATTTGCCTGAAGACTTCAAAAAAATGCTGGATTTACTCAATAATTTGAGTAGTTGAAAATAATTATTTTATATATAAGTCTTAATCATGACTGATAATAAAAACATAAGCAATCTTCCTATTCCATCAGTTGGTGGACTATCTATCTATCTTGCTCAAATTAAGAAGTTTCCTATGTTAGATGCTGAGGAAGAGTACATGCTAGCCAAAAATTGGAAAGAGAACGGGAACTTGCAGTCAGCCCATAAGTTAGTGACAAGTCACTTAAGATTAGTTGCCAAAATTGCAATGGGGTATAGAGGATACGGATTACCAGTAAATGAATTGATCTCAGAGGGAAATTTAGGATTAATGCAAGCAGTAAAAAAATATGATCCTGATAAAGGTTTTCGTTTAGCAACTTACGCAATGTGGTGGATTAAAGCAGCCATACAAGAATATGTTTTAAGATCTTGGAGTTTAGTAAAAATGGGTACAACAACCGCTCAAAAAAAAACTTTTCTTTAATTTAAAAAAACTTAAAAACCAAATTGCACCTGGTCAAGAAGGTGATTTAAAAAAAGAACATGTAGACGAAATCTCAAAAAGATTAGATGTGGACACTGATGAAGTGGTCAATATGAATAGAAGACTGATGGGTCAAGAAAAGTCACTTAATGACCCTATTAAAAAGGGTGAAACAGAAGAATGGCAAGATTGGTTAGTCGATGATAGTTTAGATCAGGAATTATTAGTATCGCAACAACAAGAGTACAATGATAAAAAAGAATTGCTTAAAAACGCCATGAATATTTTAAATGATAGAGAGAAAGCAATAATTGTTGCAAGAAGATTAAACGAAAATCCCTCAACGCTCGAGGAATTAAGCAAGAAATATAAAATTAGTAGAGAACGAATAAGGCAAATCGAGACCAAAGCATTTGAAAAGCTACAGAAGTCAATGATAAATGCGAGTCAATCAAAAAACTTATTGCCTAAAAATTAAGCTTTAAACGGATCTTCGATTAAAATTGTGTCTTCTCTTTCGGGACTAGTTGAAATACTCGAAACTTTAGCACCAATAAAGTCCTCTAATGCATAAATATATTTTTTAGCGTTTTCAGGTAAATCTTTCATATTTCTTATGCCTTGAGTTTTGGTCTTCCATCCTGGAAATGTTTGATAAATTGGCTTTAAATTAAATTGATCCTCAGATGCAGCGGGTAAATAATCTATTTTTTTTCCATTGAGTTCGTACTCAACGCACATTTTAATTTCGTCTAACTCATCTAAAACATCTAATTTAGTTAGAGCTATTCCATTAATTCCTGAAATTTTAATTGTTTGCCTTACTAAAACACCATCAAACCAACCACACCTTCTTTTTCTTGAAGTTACTGTTCCAAACTCTTTACCCCTTTTTCCCAAACTTTCACCTATTTTATTCTTTAATTCAGTTGGGAATGGACCGCTACCAACTCTAGTTGTGTATGCTTTTGTAATACCCAAAATATAACCAATTTTGTCAGGGCCTGATCCGGATCCAGTAGCTGCTGATGCAGGGACAGTATTTGATGATGTAACGTAAGGATAAGTGCCATGATCAACATCTAAGAGAATTCCCTGAGCACCTTCAAATAATATTTTTTTTCTCTCTTTTTTAAAATTATCTAATCTTAACCAAACAGGTTTAGCAAACTTTAAAATTTCCGGAGCAATTTTTAGTAATTTTTTTTTAAGTTCATCTTTTTTATAGATTTTTTTTTTCAAACCTTTTCTTATAGCGTTGTGATGTAATAAAACATTTTCTAACCTAACATCAAGATTACTTTCAGATCTCAAATCCATAACTCTAATAGATCTTCTTCCTACTTTATCTTCGTAGCATGGGCCTATACCCCTTCTAGTAGTCCCAATTTTTCCTTTACCTGCAGTATCTTCTCTAATTTCATCCATCTCTTGGTGAAATGGCAAGATAAGCGAGGCTGACTCCGAAATCATAAAATTTTTAGGTGTCACATTAATACCCTTTTTCTTAATTTCCGCTATTTCACTTAGTAAAGCCCAAGGATCAATTACAACACCATTACCTAAAATAGAGATCTTTCCCTCTCTCACTATTCCTGATGGAAGTAATCTTAATTTAAAAACTTTTTGATCTATAACTAATGTATGGCCTGCATTATGGCCTCCCTGAAAACGAACTACAACATCAGCTTCACTAGAAAGCCAATCGACTATTTTTCCTTTACCTTCGTCTCCCCACTGTGAGCCTACAACTACAACATTTCTCATTATTCAAATTTTTTATCAACTTTTACAGAATTTAAATGATTTATTGGTCCATGTCCTTTTCCATAATTAAGATTAATTTTTATAGATTGGTTAACATATTTAATTCCCAACTCACAAGATAACTTTAGAGGTTTTCCACATGATAAAAAGGTGGCTATTGCACTTGATAAAGTGCATCCCGTACCGTGAGTATTTCTTGTTTTTATTTTTAAATTTTTAAAAATAATCATCTCATCCTTATTAAGGAATAAATCTTTTACGTATTTTGAGTCGATATGTCCTCCTTTAATCAAAACATTTTTTGCACCAAGTGTAATTAATCTTTTGGCTGCAATTTTCATATCATCTATATCTTTGATATTAGTTTTACTTAAAACTTCAGCTTCAGGAATGTTTGGAGTAATTAAATAAGTTTTATTTATTAGATTATTTTTTAAAATTTTTATAGCTTCATCATTTATTAACTTTGTACCTCCTTTTGCAACCATTACAGGGTCTAAAATAATTTTTTTGGTACCAATTTTTTTTAATGATTTGATCACAGAAAGTATTACTTTTGAAGAATGAAGCATACCGATTTTTACAGCGTCTGGTCTGATGTCATTACAAGTAACTGTAATTTGTTTTTTAATTTCATCCGGTTTGATGGGTATTACAGAGTAAACTCCTTTAGTATTTTGAGCCGTAATCGCTGTAATTGCTGTCATTGCATAACTTCCTAATGCAGTAACAGTTTTTATATCTGCTTGTATACCGGCTCCACCAGAAGAATCTGATCCAGCTATGATTAATATTTTAGATCTTGGTTTCAAATTATCTAATTGATCTTTTAATAAGGTTAATACATTTTGTAATCAATCTCTTATTATGCGATTCTGCCATAATTCTAATTTTTGGTTCTGTTCCAGATTTTCTCACGAGTAATCGACCATCTTTGCCCATAAATTTTATAGCTGACCTAATAGCATATTTACATTTTTTAGTGTTAATGATTTCTTTATCTTTAACTGTTACATTCTCTAAAATTTGGGGCAAAGGTCTAAAAACATTTAACATATCACTTGCCTTTTTTCCTTTCCTTAAAGAAAATAGCACTTCCAAAGCTACTAATAAACCGTCGCCTGTAGTTGCAAATTTACCAAGAATAATATGTCCTGATTGTTCACCGCCTAAATTATAATTTAAATTTTTCATCATTTCTTTCACGTACCGGTCACCAACCTTTGACCTTTGAAATTTAATATTTTGATTGTTTAAGAATTTTTCTAAACCATAGTTTGACATTAGAGTGCCTACGACGCCACCTTTTAATATTTTTTTAAATTTCCATCTTTTTGCTAGCATTGCAATTATTTGATCTCCGTCAATGATTTTACCTTTTTCGTCACACATGATAATTCTATCTGCGTCACCATCAAAAGATATACCAACATTTGCCTTAAACTTTTTGACTTTAGACTTTATTTTAGATGGATAAGTAGAGCCACATTTATCATTAATATTTAAGCCATTAGGTTTTACACCTATTGTAATCACTTTAGCGCCAAGACTCCTCAAAAGTTTAGGCGCAGCCTTGTAACATGCTCCATTGGCACAATCTAGAACGATTTTCATACCTTTTAAGTTAAAATTTTTTGGAAAATTATTTTTTAAAATTTTTATATATTTTTCGTTTCCATTCTCTAATCTTTTTACTCTACCCAATAATTTTGGATCAGTAAGTTGATTTGTGATTTTCGCATCTATTAATTTTTCGATCTTTTTTTCTATTTTATCTGATAATTTCATTCCATCTGGTCCAAATAGTTTTAAACCATTATCGTAAAAAGGATTATGTGAAGCTGTAATCATTATTCCCATATTTGCTTTCATCGACTTTGTTAACATCGCTAATCCGTTTGTTGGTAATGGTCCGAGAGTAAAGACATTCATGCCTCCTGAAACTAAACCAGACACTAAGGCAGGTTCTAATGTGTATCCCGATAGTCTAGTGTCTTTAGCAATTATTGCAATTTGTTTACTTTTTTTTTGATTTTTGAAATATGTTCCTGAAGCTAAGCCAAATTTAAAAAATTTTTCACCAGTAATATTACCTTTATTAACAGTTCCTCTAATACCATCAGTTCCAAAATATTTATTACTCATTAATTTAAAAGTATCTTGTTAAATACCAAAATTCCTTGTTTGATCTCATTTACATTATGAACTCTAAAGATCTGAACTCCTTGAGACAACAAAAAAAGAACAGACGCTAATGTACCACCTGTTCTGTCAATACTATCATGTTTACCAGAAATTTGACTAATAAATTTTTTTCTAGATGTTCCTATCATAATTGGAAAACCTAGTGAGTGAAACAAAGAAATATTAGAAATTAAAGTCAAATTATGTTGCAAAGATTTACCGAAACCAATACCTGGATCTATTATAATTCTCTTATCTGTGAATTTTTTTTTGATGCTATCTTCAAAAAAATCATAAATATCTAATAGTACATTTTTATATTTTGGATTTTTCTGCATTGTATTTGGTGTGCCTTGCATATGATGAAGTACTTTTGACACCTTGTATCTACTTATTTTTATCATCGATTGATTATCATATTCAAATCCCGAGACATCATTGATTAAATTTGCTCCATTTTTTACACTCTTAGTCATAATGTCTGATTTTCTAGTATCTACTGATAAGCAAATATTTTTAAATTTTCTTTTAAAGTTCTTTATAACAAATTTTATTCTATCCCATTCGACTTCTGATGGTATAGTTTTTGATCCAGGTCTTGTGGACTCACCTCCTATGTCAATTATTTCAGCGCCAGACTTGATCATTCTTGAAATATGTTTAAATGATTCATTTTTTTTATTATATTTTCCACCATCAGAAAAGCTATCAGGAGTAAGATTTAAAATACCCATAATCGAAGGCTTAGAAAAATTTACTTTTTGTAAAAAGTTTTTTCTTTTTGAAATTATTTTTTTAATATCTTTTTTGATTTTATTTTTCTCTTTTTTCTTTAAACTTTTAATTTGATTAATATGTATAATTTTACTAATAATTTTTTTATTTTTCCGTAAAATAATTTCAACTTTATCAAAAGCGGTATTTTTTAATCCACAAAGAGGTAATGCCTTTCCGCTTTTGATCAATAACTTCGCTCGACTGCCATAGATAAAATTACACGCTCTAGTGTAATATTTGATCATCTTTTAGCTAGATTGCAGGTTTTGGTTTAAGTCCTAGCGATCCTAGGGCTGACGACGTTTTACCATCATCGCTATCTTCTTCTTTGAAAGACCTAGTTGGTTTTATATTTTTTAGGATTAAATCTCTAATTTCATCACCCGATAAGGTTTCGTAAATTAGTAAAGCTTTTGCTATTTTATGAAGATCTTCAATTTTTTCAGTAAGAATTTTTCTTGCTCTTTCATATCCTTTATCAACAATTTTTTTTACTTCTAGATCTATTTTTTTAGCTGTTTCCTCAGACATATTTTGTTGTTTTGTCACTGATCTACCAAGGAAGACTTCTTCCTCGTTTTCTCCATAAGCTATAGTGCCTAATTCTGTACTCATACCATACTTAGTAACCATATTTTTTGCCATCTTTGTTACCATATCAATGTCTGACGAGGCACCAGATGTTACCTTGTCATGTCCAAAAATTATTTCCTCTGCTATTCTTCCTCCCATAGCAACCGCTATATCTGCATGCATTTTTTCTCTTGAAACAGATAATTGATCTCTTTCAGGCAATCTCATAACCATACCAAGAGCTCTACCTCTAGGAATTATTGTGGCTTTATGGATTGGATCAGATGCTTGTTCGTTTAGAGCTACTATAGCATGACCACCTTCATGATATGCAGTAAGTTTTTTTTCGTCTTCTGACATAACCATAGATCTTCTCTCTGCGCCCATCATTACTTTGTCTTTAGCTTCTTCAATATCAGACATTGTAACTACTCTTTTATTTTTTCTTGCAGCAAGAAGAGCTGACTCATTAATTAAGTTAGCTAAATCTGCACCTGAAAAACCTGGTGTTCCTCTCGCAATTGTCCTCAATTTTACGTCTGGCCCAGTATTGACTTTTTTTACATGAACTTTAAGTATAGCTTCTCTTCCAATAATATCAGGATTTCCTACAACAACTTGTCTATCAAATCTTCCTGGTCTAAGCAAAGCAGGATCTAAAACATCGGGTCTATTTGTTGCTGCAATTAAAATTATACCTTCATTGGTATCAAACCCATCCATTTCAACAAGCAACTGATTTAGAGTTTGCTCTCTTTCATCGTTACCTCCGCCTAAGCCAGCTCCTCTACTTCTACCAACTGCATCAATTTCATCAATAAAAATTATACACGGGGAATGTTTTTTCCCTTGCTCAAACATATCTCTAACTCTTGACGCTCCAACGCCAACAAACATTTCTACGAAATCAGATCCAGATATTGAAAAAAATGGAACATTAGCTTCACCTGCTATAGCCTTAGCTAGTAAAGTTTTACCAGTTCCAGGCGGACCTATTAATAAAGCCCCTTTAGGAATCTTTCCACCTAATCGACTAAATTTTTTTGGATCTTTTAAAAATTCTACTATCTCCTCTACCTCTTCTTTTGCCTCTTCCACACCAGCTACGTCATTAAATGTTACTTTACCTTGGGACTCGTTAAGAAGTTTAGCTTTAGACCTTCCAAATCCCATTGCTCCACCTTTTCCTCCTTGCATTTGACGCATAAAAAATATCCATACACCAATAAGTAAAAGCATCGGAAACCAAGATAACAAAATTCCTAATAGAGAGGGCATTTTATCTTCAAGTGGAGAGGCTATGATACTAACACCTTTAGAAGATAATTTTTCTACTAACTCAGGATAGTTTGGAGAATAAGTACTAAAATTTTTTCCGTCAGCTAATACACCTGAAATATTATTTCCTTGAATTCGAACCTCAACGACCCTACCAGCTTCAACTTCATTAAGAAAATTTGAAAACGCCAGGTTGTCATTTTTTGAATTAATTTTATTTGGGTCTTGAAACATGTTGAAAAGTCCTACTGATAGCAAGACTATTATGACCCACATTATTAAATTTTTTAAATTCATAATATTTAAATAATCATTAAATTTATATTAACAAGTATAATTTAACACTTATTACGTTGTAAATAAGACAAAATATTCCAATTTTTGGTCGATTATTAACTTTTTTCAATTTTTAAGCATAAATTATCTTTTTTTGTATAAAAAATACATCCAGCAAGCGTACGTTTTTGAAACTGGCTTGTTTTTAAACTTGTTATCAAGTTGATAACTTTTTTTGATCGAGGGTTATAGTAGTTTTTTTTTAATAATCTAATAGAATCGTTAATAACTCTCATTTTAATCTCTCTATTCAATACATTAAACTTTTTTAAATTTATATTAATCTCATTTTTTGATTTTTTTACAATATCTTTATAAGATTTTTGATAATATTCGTCTAAGGTAGCCTTACTTGACGCTAAATTATTTATTGATTTAATAATTTGATCATAATTAATTCCACTTTTAATCAACGGTTTTTTTAAAGATCTAATTTTCGTTCTCAGATATTTTTTGTCTCTATTTGAAGGATCTTGAAAAAATTTTCCGAATACTTTTTTTGAAATCTGAATTAAATTATCTTTTTTTATGTCTAACAATGGTCTGAATAATTTGACACTTTTATTAAGTTTACTCATCAGTTTCATTGCTGATAGCCCTGTAAGTCCGCTTCCCCTTGCTAATCTTATAAAAAAAGTCTCTACTTGATCCTCGAGATTGTGTGCTGTTACAATAATTTTTGCTTTTTTTTTATCACAGAAGTCGAGAAGTAACTTATATCTAATATTTCTTGCTACGCTTTGAACATTTTTTTTAATTTTAGAGTAATTTGTAATAATGATCAAAGAAATTTGATTTTTTTTTAACAATTTTTTAACTTTATTGGCCTCTATAGATGAATGTTTTCTTATTCGATGATCTACTAAAACATAGTAAAATTTAATTTTTTTTTCGTGACTGTACGCCTTAGATAACGCTGCTAAAGCTAAACTGTCTGGCCCTCCTGAAATTGCAATTACAATTGGCTGACTCTTTATTCTTTTAAATTTTTGTTTAAAATTTAGATAAACTTTAGAAAATTCTTCTGAATTTTTGAAGTTATCTTTAAGAATTACATTTGAATTTTTTTTGCTCATACTGAGCTTTTTGTAACACAGACTTGCTTGCTTTTGGGTATTCTTTTTTTAGCCCAGCAATCATTTTGCAACCTTGATCTTTTTCTCCAAGTTGAACCATTGTTATACCTAGCTTCAAAAGATTATCTGGAGCTTTTTTACTTTTAGGGTAATTTTGATAACCATCTAGATATGCTGAAGCTGCATCTGAATATAGTTGTCTAATTCTAAATGTTTCTCCATACCAATATTGGGCACTTCCGGCTAGGTCATGATCTTTATTTTTTTCTATAAATTCTTTTAGAGCAAATTCTGCTGTTTCATAATCACCAATTTTCATAAAACTAACTGCAAACTCATATTGATCAACTGGTGGCTTATCAGGTAAGAGCGACTCTTTTTTTTCTGGACTTTCCGTTATCACTGTCTGTGCACTTTCAACTGAATTAATTGTTTGTTGTGATGGCAAATTTTTTGTCTGATATCCTGGGTTAGCTCCGAAGTCTTGTGGCTTACTTGTCCCGGGTAGTTGTGCTTTAGCGTCTTTAGAAACTAACTCGTTGCTACTTTCAATATCCGTGAGTCTTAATTGTGTATCTGATTGAATTTTAGTAACTCTTGTTGATAGCTTATCTAATTTAAAGTTCACCTCCTCAAATTTATTAGTTAGTTCCCTAAATTGATCCTCTATTTCATTCAACTTTAAAAGATGCTTAGTTAAAATATCTTCATTCAAACCATCAGAGTTGACAGATGATGAACTAGTAATACTATTTAGATTTGATTTTTGATATACTGCTTTTTCTAGTGTCTTAAGATCTTTTGTTATGACTTGAATTTGGTCAGTAATTGCCTTTAAGTAGATTTCTTCTTCTTCTGCTTTCAAGGTAGTTAAAATACAAATAGAAAAAATTATTATATATAGAGAATATAATCTTTTAACATCAAACATGATTCTTTTTTATTGAGATAAGATGGCAAAAAAAAGACCCTTTAATATCTATTATTAAAGGGTCTTTAAAACTATTTATTAAAGTTAGTTAACTTTAACTGTAACTGATCTTCTATTTTGAGACCAAGCGACTGGTGATGATTTTGGATTTACAGGTTTTTCTTTTCCATAGCTTATTACGGAAATTCTTTTACCTGATATGCCGTAAGTCATTAAATAATCTCTTGCAGCATTAGCTCGTCTTTCACCTAATGCCAAGTTATATTCTCTTGTACCTCTTTCGTCAGCATGTCCTTCTATAGTCACATTCAAACTTTTATTTTTTCTTAAAAAATTTGCTTGCTTTCTTAAAGTGGCTCTTGAAGCGGAAGTAAGAGAGGATTTATTTGTAGCAAAAAACACTCTATCCGGAACTCCAGCAGCTAAATACTCAACTGTTTCTTTTCCAGTATAAACGTCACCTTCTATATCTGCGGATTTCTTAGCAGTTGAACATGCGCTTAATATTAAAGTTGCAAAAATTACTAGTAATATATTTTTTAAATTCGTCTTTATTGTCATTTTTTCCCCTAGGTTCAATTTGGTTAAATCAAATTATTTAAAGTTATTCAAGTATATTTTTCATAAAATTCAACCTCACTTTGATAATAATGAGGACCAAGATGGGTCTGAAGCATCAGTTTTAGTGGAAAGTTTTCGTTCGTTATAGCCTGTAATATCTATTGACCATAATTTAGCTGAAAATCCCTCTCCTTTTTCACCAGCTTTTGTCTCTCTATAAAAGACTAAAACTCTTCCGTTTGGTGACCACGATGGAGCTTCTTGGTAATAATTTTCCGTAAGTAATCTTTCACCTTTTCCATCAGTTCTCATCACTCCAATATAAAATCTACCCTTATGCATTTTGGTGAATGCTATTAGGTCTCCTCTTGGAGACCAAACCGGGGTGCCATAAATACCTTTTCCGAATGTAATTCTCTTTACATTGCTCCCGTCACTTCTCATTACGTAAATTTGTTGTAAACCGCTTCTGTCAGAGTTGAATGCTATAAACTTTCCATCAGGTGAAAAAGATGGAGAAGTGTCGATAGATGAATGATCTGTTATTCTCTCAACCAATCTGGATTCCAAGTTCATTGTGTAAATATCAGAATTTCCATCTTTTGCAAAACTCATAATTATTTTTTTTCCATCTGGCGAAAATCTTGGTGCAAAAGTCATGCCAGGAAAGTTTCCTACAATGTCCTGGGTTCCTGTCTCTATATCTAATAAATAAACTCGAGGCATATTTCTGAAATATGACATATAGGTTACCATTTGGTTTGTTGGATTAAACCTCGGTGTTAAAACTAATTCATTTCCTAAAGTTAGATATTTTGTATTAAATCCATCTTGATCCATAATTGCCAATTTTTTAACTCTTTGATTTTTTGGTCCACTTTCTGCTACATATATAATTCTTGTATCAAAGTAACCTTCTTCCCCGGTAAGTCTTTCATAAATTTTATCGGATATTATATGGGCAACTCTTCTCCAATTGGATGGTGTAGTAGTAAATGCTAAGGCAGTCATTTCTTTGGCCGCAGTCAAATCCCAAAGCCTAAACTCAACTTTTAATTTTTCGTCTTTTATTATTAATTTTCCAGTTACTAATGCCTGAGCTTTAATTAATCTCCAGTCTTCAAATCTTGGTTTTAAGTGAGCTATATCCGGTTTCTGAACAAAAGCATCTTTTTTTAAAGGGTTAAATAAACCAGTATTTTTAAAGTTGACCTCAATTATTTCCGAAATTTTATTTCCCAAATCTTTAGTTTTTAAATCTTTATATTGTTCAGATTTAATATCTACATGAAGAGGAGATACAGCTATTGGTAAAGGATCTAAATTACCTCGGGTTATATCGATTTCTATTAACGAGTGAGATTTGTTAATAACAAACAAATTGATAATAAAAATAAAAGTTAATATTCTCATTTTATCCTTTTAACATTTCGGTTGGGTTAAAGTTGAGTTGAAGATCTTTCCATTTGTCATAACCCGTTGGAGGAACTTTTAAAGGTTGACATAGTCTTACAGCTCTTAAAGCACTTTCTGCTAATACCTTATAAAATTTCTGTCCTGGTCTATTCATCCTTTCATGATCGAGTATTTCAGATCTGATTATTGTTCCATCTTTTTTTAATTGTAATTTTATTCTAACTAAGAGATTTTGATCATATGGTAATCCTAAAGGAACACTCCAACAACCAAATATTTGTGCTCTAAGGGCGTCTTCTTGAGAAAGAGTCAATCCAGTAGCAAAAGAATTTTTTTTACTACTTTGAGTAATTTTGTTGCTTTCTTTTTGTTTAATAGCCTCTGTTTCCTTGGCCTTATCAATTAAAGCTGCAATTTGGTTAGTATCTATAATTTCCTTTTTTTCGAATTCAGAAGACTGTCTTATTTGCGGCTTAACTTCTTCGGGATTTTGTTTTTTTTTTACTATTTTTTTTTCCTCATTTGAATCTTTAGGGAGTGGAATTCTATCTGGCTTTTCTTTTGCTTTAGCAGCTGGTGGAGCTTGTTCTGAAACTATTCTTTCCTCTTTTTTTTTTGTTTCTTCAATTATTTTTCTTACTTTTGGTGCGTAGGGAATATTAGTTTTATCTGAAATTTGTATAAGTTCTACAGACACGATTGGGGGAAGCTCTATTGGTTCTCTAAGCATAAATGGAAGACTTAAAACTGTTAGAATTATCATTATTGAATGAAATGTAATAGAATAAAATAAACTTTTTACCATAAGTCATCCTAATTTTTATACGGCTCTGAAATAAGAGCGACTTTAGAAAAACCAGCACCAGACAAAGTTCCCATAACTTCTAAAACTCTTCCATAATTAATATTTTTGTCACCTCTAACATATATCCTTGTGTCAGTCCTATTTTTTGCAATAGCCAATAATTTTGGTACCATTTTTTGATAAGTTACTTGATGCTCTTGAATATAAATCTCTCCTCTGGAATTTATACTTATAGTTAGCGGTTCCTGATCGTCTGGAAGTGAGTCTGCTGCGGATTCTGGTAAGTCTACTTGTACACCAACTGTAAGTAGTGGGGCTGTTACCATAAAAATAATTAAAAGCACTAGCATAACATCTACAAAAGGAGTTACATTTATTTCACTCATTGGTTCATTTTTAGAGTGGTTGAATTTAAAGGACATTGCTAAATTATTGATAAGAATCTTTTTGAGAAATTTTCTATTTTTGAAAAATATCTCCTAGAGTCGCTGGTAAACTTATTATAAGCAACTACCGCAGGTATAGCAGCTAATAATCCTAAAGCTGTTGCAAATAATGCCTCCGCTATTCCTGGAGCGACTATAGCTAAACTAGTGTTTCTTGAAATTGCAATCGATTGGAATGAGTTCATGATACCCCAAACCGTTCCAAATAATCCAATAAAAGGAGCAGTAGACCCTATCGTTGCTAAAGAAGTGAAATTTTTTTCTACTTTTTTAATTTCATTATCAGTTGCAATTTCTAAAATTCTCTCAACTCTTGCACTTTGAACAGCAGATGATTGTCTTTTAGTTTTAATAAGCTCCGTCATTGCTGCTTTGAAGACTAAAGTGGCAGGATCATTAGAATTGGCTGGGAGGTTATTGCTAAAACTTTCAGCTGATTTTGCTTTCCAAAATTTTTTTTCGAATTCTTCCGTGGACTTATTAATAGTCTTAAAAAGTTTAATTTTATCAAAAATCAATGCCCATGAAAATATTGAGCTTGCAATTAATAAAATAATGACAAATTTTACAACGAAGTCAGCTCTTAAAAATAGACTCCATAAAGAAAAGTCTGACGCTCCGCCTAATCCGACTACTTGGGCTGCTATATCCTGTTCCATTAAGGTTGATTACTTTTAGAATGTGTCATGAATTTGGCGTAATTGTTAAAATAAAAGCTAATTTTTATCTCTTAATCTTGTTTCTATAAAGAATCTAGCTATTAAAATTGCATCTGTTTTATTTACATCTTTTTTTTTTGTTAATTGGTTAGATAGTGATGGATACATCTCTATTACCTTAGTTCTGCTTGAGTCTTTTGAGGAATTTATAAGTTCAAAATGTTTTTTCCATTTAGATGGCCTAACAAAAAAAATTGGTAAACTTAGAGCCGCGCAGACTCCTTTTATTGCGCCAAAAGTTTGACCAAAGTTAAACATACTAGTTACTCCTTGGCCTGGCATGGCGTTTACTTGTTCTACCACAACAGCTAATTCTTCTTCAGAATTGTTGTATTGATTGATTATATTGACTAATTGTGCGCTGTTAAGCTGCCTTTTATTTTTTTTTCCCTCTGACATAACTGGCATATCAAAAATATCTAAGACCTTTTTTTCTTCTAAAATAGCAATCGCTCCACTTAAACCAGGGTCAATTCCAATTATTCTCATAAAATATCAACTTTTTAAATTAGCATTAATAAAAATATTTTGAACGTCATCAAGTTCTTCTAAGCTTTGTAAAACTAGGATTAATTTTTTACTTTGTTCTTCATCGAAATCTAAGTAGTTCATCGCTTTCCATTCTATAGCTGAATAAACGATTCTGTCTATTTTTTCCTCTAAAAGTTTCTTTATTTTATAAAAGTCTTCTTTTTTCGTTATTATTTCATAAATTTCATTCGTTTCGGAACAATCTTTAGCCCCAGCGTTTATTGCAATTTCAAATACATCATCGTATTTAATCTTATTTTTTTCAATGTGAATTACTCCACAAATATTAAACAAATGGGAGGTTGATCCAGACTCACCCAATCTACCACCATTTTTTTGTAATATGGTTCTTATACTTGATGCTGCCCTATTTTTATTATCTGTTAATGTTTCGATTATTAAAGCTGTATTAAAAGGACCAAAACCCTCGTATCTTAAGTTTTCATAATTTTTGTCACCAGAAACATCAGATTTGTTAATAGCTCGAGAAATATTATCCTTAGGCATATTTGCTTGTTTAGCAGCTTGTATTGCTGATCTTAACCTCGGGTTCATATCTGGATTTTTATCACCTAACTTTGCTGCCACTGTTATTTCTCTTGATAATTTAGAAAATATTTTTGATCTCTCTTTATCAGCCCTACCTTTTTTATGTTTAATTCCTGCCCAATGTGAGTGTCCTGCCATGCCTATTGTACTAAACTACCGCCCACAATTAATCTAGAAATTTTATTAGCTAAACCTGTTTCTTCATCCGCATTTATTACTACTCCTGAAAGAGTCCCCTCTCCTTCTGCCGGGAAATGTTTAGTTGCACTTTTTTCTTTGAAAAATCTTTTTAGTGAATTTTCTTTATTGAACCCGATAACAGAATTATAATCTCCGCACATACCAATATCAGTTTGATAGGCTGTCCCTTTATCTAAAATTCTTGTATCTGAGGTTGGAACGTGTGTGTGGGTTCCTATCACACAAGTAGATTTTCCATCAAAAAAATGACCGATAGCCATTTTCTCGCTAGCAGTTTCTCCATGAAAATCGATGATTGAAAAATCTACATTTTTTTTTAATATAATTTTTTTACTAATTTCACCTGCAGTTTTAAAAACATCTTCAGTTTTTTTCATGAAAACATTTCCCATCAAATTAATAACACCTATTTTGAATTTTTTATCTTTAGAAAAAAAAATTCCATATCCTTTACCCGGTGAGCCTTGTATCAAATTTGCAGGTCTAAGAAGTCTCTTTTCTCTCTCAATATATTTTGTTGTTTGTTCTTTATCCCAAATGTGATTTCCGGAGGTTATAACGTCAATACCTAATGAAAAAAATTCACTAGCTATTTCCTCTGTTATCCCGTGCCCGTCCTCTGCAGAGTTTTCTCCGTTAATTACTGTAAAATCTATTTGATGTTTTTTTATGATTTTAGAAAGATTTTTTTTCAGCGCAGTTCTTCCAGATAATCCTACAAGATCACCTAAAATTAGAATATTCATGAAACTATACCTTTTTCTGTAATGATGTAATCTAATTCAAAATCATTTTTATATTTCGGTAGTTTTTGATACTCTTGAAATGAAAATGCAATACCTATAGACAAGATCTTTTCACAAGTTTTTACATATCTATTAAAAAATTTATCATAAAAACCCTTTCCATATCCCAATCTATTTTTGTTTTTATCGAAAGCTAGCAAAGGTACTAAAATAATATCTGGTATAATTTTTTTTGTTTTAATTGGTTCAGGAACTCCATATTTATTTACAGTCAAAATATCACTCTTCTCCCATTGATAAAAATTCATAGAATTTCCCTCCTCAATAATTGGTAATAGAAACTTAAATTTTTTAAAGTATTCAATGTCCATAATTCTGAGCACATCTGCCTCATAAGATGTTGGAAAGTAAAGTGAAATTGATATTTTTTTTTTGAATTTTTTAGACTTTATTAGGTTAATAAGCGGAGAAAAAAATTTAAAACTTAGTGTAAAATAGTTTTTTTTTCTTTTAATAAAGTAATTTTTTCTAATAATTTTTTTTTTATCCATCTACTGTATCTTTGAAAGAGACTCAGTATTTGAGATGATTTTCTCTAGTGATTGAGTTGTTTTATCTAATAACGACTCGTATAAAGTATTGTTATCTTCAATTGTCTTTTTAAATTTTTCTAATTCGTTGTTTAGTTTATCTATCTCTTTATCTTTGCCCTTTTTATATTCAATAGCTAATGTCTTGATTTCTTTAAATTTATTGGAAATCTCATCTAATTTAATTTTTTGTTTATTAACTTTTTCTTTTAAATCGAAATATTCATCAATTAACTGTATTGTTGTAATTAAAAGAAGCTTATTTTCACCAATATTACCCAGCTTATCTTTTAATTCACTATATTTTTTATCTAAAAATTTTGTTAATTTCTTTAATGACTCTTCTTGCCCATCATCACAAGACAATAAATAGTCTTTGTTGTTAAACTTAATATTTACATTTGCCATTTTTCTATTTCAGAAACTAAATTTTCGGTTTCTTTGCTCAGTTCCTCTATTTCTTGATTAAAATTATCTTCAAGTTCTAATTTTTTCTTTACCTCTAATTGTAAATTATTAATTTTTTCTTTTAAATATCTGTGCTCTCTCAACAATTCTTGATTTTTTTTTTCAATTTCGATTTTTTGTCTTAATATCTCATTTTTTTCTGTCTTTATTTTTTCTACTTGGTAATTTGGTTGTGAATAAGTCAGCGTCAAAGAATTTAATTTAGTTATTAACTGATTTAGATTTTTTTCTTTCTTTTCAATTATGCTCATAAAATCTTATATCATATTATTGATATACTTAGTTTAAGTCTATATAGGTTATTAAAAGTGAGCATAAATTTAAATCAATTATCTAATGCAGTAAGATTTTTATCTATCGATGCTGTGCAAAAGGCTAATTCTGGCCACCCAGGCATGCCAATGGGTATGGCTGATGTTGCTACAGTCCTTTTTAAATACCACCTGAGGTTTAATCCAAAAAATCCTGGTTGGATTAATAGAGATAGATTTATTTTATCTGCAGGGCATGGGTCAATGTTACTTTATTCTTTGCTCCATTTAACTGGATATGAAAGTGTATCAATTGAAGATATTAAAAATTTCAGACAACTTAATTCTATATGCGCAGGACACCCTGAATATCAAAAAGGAACAGGTATTGAGACAACAACTGGGCCTTTAGGTCAGGGCTTAGGTAATGCAGTTGGAATGGCAATAGCTGAAGAGATTTATAGAAAAAAATTTGGTTCAAATATTATTAATAATAAAACTTACGTAATTGCGAGTGACGGGGACTTAATGGAGGGAATTAGTCATGAAGCAATGAGTCTGGCTGGCCATCTTAAATTAAAGAATTTAATAGTTTTTTTTGACAATAATAAAATTTCAATCGACGGTGCAACATCGCTTAGTGTTTCAGATAATTACAAGAAAAGATTTGAGTCTTACGGTTGGAGCTTCTTAGAGGTAAACGGTCACAATGAAAAACAAATTTCAAAAGCGATCACAAAGGCATCAAAGTCAAATAAACCTACAATAATATCTTGTAAAACTATAATAGGATTTGGATCACCTAATAAATCTGGTAAAGCTTCCTCTCACGGCTCTCCTTTAGGAGATGAAGAAATAGCTTTAGTGAGAAAAAAACTAAAATGGAACAACCAGCCATTTGAAATACCTCAAGAAATACTAGATGAATGGAGAAATATAGGTAACAAGGGTGAGCAACTAGAAAATAAATGGCTTGAAACGGTAAATAAAAAAAATCCTAAAATTAAAAGTGAACTTAACGGCGCTAATGAGAAATTGGATCTGAACGGTCTAGAAAATTTAATTCGTAAAGAAAAAGATAAATATTTTGAATCTAAGCCAAGTTTAGCTACACGACAATGCTCAATGGCTGCTATAGAAAAAATTTCTGCTTTTCTTCCTAAATTAATAGGCGGTTCTGCAGATTTAAGTGGTTCTAATAATACAAAAACAAATAATTCTAAAATTATAAACTCCAAAGATTTTAATGGAAATTATATTCATTATGGAGTTAGAGAGCATGGTATGGCAGCAGTTATGAATGGTTTAGCGCTTTATGGAGGTTTAATTCCTTACGGTGGAACATTTTTAATATTCTCAGATTATTGTAAACCCTCTATAAGACTCTCCGCTTTAATGGGTCTTAAGGTAATTTATGTTTTTTCACACGACTCGATTGGTCTTGGTGAAGATGGTCCTACTCATCAACCTATAGAACAACTTACTGGTTTGCGAGCAATTCCAAATTTAAATGTCTTCAGGCCAGCAGATATTAATGAAACATTTGAATGTTGGGAAATAGCTTTAAAAAGTGAAAATAACCCAAGTGCAATTGCTTTATCGAGACAAAAAGTTCCTTACATCAATCCAAGCAATTCTAAAGAGAATAAATGTGAAAAAGGAGCCTATGTCATTAATTTAACCTCGCATGAGAGCAATGTAACATTAATTGCCTCAGGTACTGAGGTGGAACTTGCCTTGAAAGTTCAAAATAAACTTAAAGAAAACAATATCCACTCAAAAGTAGTTTCAATGCCATGTATGGAACTTTTTGATAAACAACCTGAAGATTACCGGAAAGATATTTTAGAGGAAAACTCATTGATCATCACATTAGAAGCTGGAAATGTGATGTCTTGGCAAAAATATATTAAAAATAAAGGTAGCAATTTAGGTATAGATAAATTTGGTGAAAGTGCCCCTTATAAAGAAGTTTACAAACATTTTAAATTATCAGAAGAAGATATAACTAATTTTATTCAAAAAAAATTGAGAGAGTAATAGAAGTCGATGGATGAAATAAATTTCTTTCCTGATGATTTAGAAATCAAAGATCAAAAGATAATTCTTAGATTAGACTTAAATGTTCCAATTAAAGACAAAGTTATAAAAGATGATACAAGAATAACCTTATGTTTACCTTTTATAAATAGGCTAATTGAAAAAAAAGCAAAAATTATAATTATTAGTCATTTAGGTCGACCTAAAGGAAATAATGTACCTGACCTGTCTTTAATACCTGTCTACAAATTTCTCAGAGATGCGCTTAAAACTAATGTATATTTTTTTAGAGGAACTTTTGATGGTGAAACTAAAGAAAAATTTTCTCACCTAAAAGGGGGTGAGGTAATATTAATTGAGAATATAAGATTTTTTAAAGAAGAAACTGAAGATGGCCAAGATTTTTCAAAAAAGTTAGGTGAACTTGGGGACATTTATATTAATGATGCATTTTCATGCTCCCATAGGAAACAAGCATCTGTGCATAGTATAACAAAATTTGTAAAAAAAAGTTATGCTGGTCCATTATTAAAAAAAGAAATAACGGCAATAAATCTAATTATAAAAAATAAAAAAGAACCAGTCACTTGCATTATCGGAGGAGCAAAAATTTCTACAAAGATTAATGTTATTACTAATCTTATAAAAAAAGTAAATAATATAGTGATTGTCGGGGCAATGGCTAATAATTTTTTTGTTCATAAGAATTTAAAAGTTGGTAAATCTTTAATTGAAAAAAATACAAAAGAGACAATAGCAAATATTTATAAAAAGGCAGAGGAATATAATTGTAAAATATTAATACCTGAAGATTGCATGGTAGGAACTGACTTTGAAGGAACTGGTAAAAATAAAAATCTTGATAAGATTCAAGAAAATGAAATAATTTTAGATATCGGCTTCAATACAATCAAAAAAATTCAAAAAAAGATTAACGAGTCAAATACTGTTCTGTGGAATGGACCAGCCGGGTATTTTGAAAATAAGAACTTCTTAAAAGGCACATTATCAATTGCAGAAAATATCTCTAAAAATACTATTGAAAAATCTTTAATATCTGTTCTTGGAGGTGGAGACACTCTCGCAGCAATAAATAAAAGTAATGACAAACTTACTTTCTCTCACTTATCAACAGCAGGAGGAGCATTTTTAGAGTACTTAGAAGGAAAAGACTTGCCTGGTATAAGTGTTTTAAAATAAATAATTGCTATGACATTAAATGAAATAGCTAAAAAAATGTGCGCTAAAGGAAAAGGTATCCTTGCTGCAGATGAAAGCACTGGAACAATAGCTAAAAGATTTAAAAGTATAAATGTTGAAAATATTGAAAAAAATAGACTAAATTTTAGACAAACTCTTTTTAATTCAAGTGCTATGAAAGATTTTATTGGGGGAGTAATTTTATTTGATGAAACAATAAGACAAAAAACTACCTTGGGTCCATCAATTCCAGAATTAATATCTAAACATGGAGCTGTACCTGGAATAAAAGTTGATAAAGGTGCTAAACCACTTGCTGGATCTATTGATGAAACTATAACAGAGGGTTTAGATGGTTTACGAGAAAGATTAAAAGAGTATTATAATTTAGGTGCGAAATTTACTAAATGGAGAGCTGTCTATAAAATTTCAGATAAATTTCCATCTGCCCAATCTATTAAGTCTAATGCCCACGCATTAGCAAGATACGCTGCTTTAGTTCAAGAAGCTAAAATGGTACCGATAGTCGAACCAGAAGTTTTGATGGATGGTTCACATAACATCGACAAATGCTATCAAGTTACAACAAATGTACTTAATGAGTGTTATAACGAACTAGAAATACATAAAGTTGATTTGAGTGGAACTGTTCTTAAGCCTAATATGGTTATACCTGGCTCGGATTGCAAAGACAAATCTAATGCAGAAGAAATTGCAAAAAAAACTTTAGACTGCTTAAAGAAAAATGTTCCTGGGAATGTTCCTGGAATTGCTTTTTTATCGGGTGGTCAGTCTGAAATCGAGTCTAGTAAAAATCTTAATGAGATAAACAAAATAAATGATAGTAATTTTTTAATTACTTTCTCTTATGGAAGAGGGTTGCAAGCAAGTGCATTAAAGGAATTTGGAAAAAATCAAGAAAATACAGAAAATATTCAAAAAGCCTTTAACCATAGAGCAAAAATGAATGGTCTGTCATCTAAAGGGGAGTGGTCTGAAGAATTAGAGAAAGAATTTGCGGCCTAAAACATTTGAAGAAATTAGTATACTTAATTTCACCTAATAAAATTGATCAGAATTTCTTCGCTAGTTTAGATAAAGTATTGTCTTTTAAGAATGTGAAGTATTTTCAACTAAGATTAAAAAATTTAAGTCAAAAAAAACTTCTTAATTTATCTAAAAGAATTATAAAAATCACCACTAAGCATAAAGTTAAGTTTATCATTAATGATAATTTTATTTTAGCATCGAAAATAAAAGCTGATGGGTGTCATATGGGTCAACACGATGGGTCGTTTTCAAAAGCAAGAAAAAAACTCAAAAACAAAATATTTGGTATCACGTGTCATAATTCAAAAGAACTTGCAAGTAATGCAATAAAAAATAATGCAAGTTATATTGCTTTTGGATCTTTTTTTAAATCCAAACTTAAGCAAAATGCAATAAAAGCCAATCTTAATATTTTGAGATGGGCAAAAAAGAACGTAAAAAAACCTATTGTGGCAATAGGTGGAATAAATAATAAAAATTACAAAAAATTAATAAGAGCAGGAGCAAAATATATTGCAATATCGAGTTTTATTTGGGATAACCCCAAATTAAAACCAGAACTTGCGATTAGAAAATTTAAATGAAAATAACTGCTATTGAAATAAAACCTGGAATGATAATTGAACATAAAAATGATTATTGGAATGTTCTTAAAACTCAACATGTTAAGCCTGGAAAAGGTGGAGCTTTTAATCAGGTGGAATTAAAAAGTGTTATCAAAGGTACAAAACTGAATGAAAGATTTAGATCAAGCGAAACAGTAGAAAAAGCGGAAGTTGATGAAAAAAAATTTAATTTTTTGTACTTAGATGGGGATAGTTGCCATTTTATGGATAACAATACTTATGAGCAAGTAGAAATATCAAAATCTATTGCTGGAGAACAGTATAAATTATTAAAAGAAAATTTAGAAGTTAGAATTTCTTTTATGGAAGATAAGCCGATATCAATTGCGTTACCTAACAATATTGAATGTACAATAGAAACTACGGATGCTGCTATTAAAAACCAAACAGCTTCATCATCTTATAAACCTGCTCTTCTTGACTGTGGTATTAAAATTAATGTCCCGCCATTTATAGAAAGTGGAGAAAAAATAATTATTGATACTCGAACACTTGAATATGTAAAAAGAGTAAATTAATGAGATTAAATTCTCCTCAAATTAATTTGATAACAAGAGCATGTATGAAAGCTTCAAGATCGCTTATAAGGGATTTTGGAGAAATAGAAAATTTACAAGTTTCAACTAAAGGTCCTGGAGATTTTGTAACATCAGCAGATAAAAGAACTGAAAAAATTATAATAGACGAATTACAAAAAGCTCACCCTGATTACGGGATAGTAACTGAAGAAACGGGGATAATAAATAAATCTAATTTGGATAATAGATGGATAATTGATCCAATAGATGGAACAATGAACTTTTTAAATGGCATACCTCAATTTGCAATATCAATTGCTTATGAGGAAAATGATGAAGTTAAATGTGGTGTTATATTTAATCCTATTATGAACGAAATGTTTTGTGCTGAAAAAGGTAATGGATCTTACCTCAATAATTCAAGGATAAGAGTTTCAAATAAAAAAAATATTAAGGATAGTCTTATTGTGACTGGGGGTCCAAACGGATCCAGTAAAATTAAAGACAAAATTTTTTCTGAATATATAAATGTTTCTAAAAGTGTCTCTAACATTAGAAAATTAGGTAGCGCTGCTTTAGATGTAGCTTATGTGGCCTGTGGTAGATTTGATGGATATTGGCAAAGAGAACTAAATTATTGGGATATAGCCGCAGGAATAATTATTTTAAAAGAAGCTGGCGGGTTTGTTGAATTTTTTGATGAAGATAAAAATTTACCTTTAGTAAAGAATATTTTGGCTACAAATGCAAATATTCATGATGAATTAAGAGGTTTATTAAACAAAAAAGATATTGAGTAAAAAGGATTATTCATATAAAACTCCGCACATGAAAAAAAACATACACCCTAATTACCATAAAATTAAAGTTGTTATGACTGATGGATCAGAATTCGAGACAAGATCCACATGGGGTAAAGAAAATGATGTTTTAAAATTAGATATTGATCCAAAATCTCATTATGCTTGGACAGGAGGGGCACAAAAGATTTTAGATAAAGGTAGAGTAAGTAAATATAACAAAAAATTTAGTAACTTAAGATCAAAAAAATAAGAATTATGTCAGAGACACCTTTTATGCCAAAAGCTACAGCTGTTTGGCTTGTTGAAAATACCACGTTAACCTTTAAACAGATTGCCGAATTTTGTGATTTACATGAATTGGAAATTAAAGGAATAGCTGATGGTGACGTTGCAAAAGGTATTAAAGCTTACAATCCAATATTAGCTGGTCAACTTTCTAGAGAGGAAATTGAAAAATGTTCTAAGGATCCTCTTAGAAAATTAAGTTTATTAAAAAAGTTAGAAGAAGTTGAAATAAAGGAGAGAAAAAAACCAAAATATACACCTTTGTCCAAAAGACAAGATAGACCTGATGCGATTTTATGGTTATGCAAGAACGCTTCAGAATTAACTGACGGGCAAATTTCAAAACTAGTTGGAAGTACAAAAGGTACGGTTTCTTTAATTAGAAAAAGAAGTTATTGGAATTTTTCAAATTTAAAACCTCGGGATCCTGTTATTTTAGCCTTATGTACGCAAGAAGCTTTTCAAAAAAGTTTAGAAAAGGCAAAAAGGAGAATAGAAAGAGAGAGAAAAGCTAAAATTAGAGAGGAAAAAAAGGCTCAAGCAGCTTCTCTATAGACAAACAATCATTCAAATGATACCTAGCTTGAAAATTAACTGGAGGTTTTTATTAAAATAGAAGTTAAAGATAACAATGTAGAACAAGCAATAAGGGTTCTGAAAAGAAAGTTGCAAAAAGAGGGCTTTTTCAAGGTTATGAAAATGAAAAGTACTTACGAGAAACCATCTGAAAGAAAAAAAAGAGTTCAAACTGAAAATCTTAAAAGAATAAAAAAACTCCAAAAACTTAAAAATAGATACTAAAATTATTTAAATGAGAGGATTAACAATGCCATCTGGTAAAGTAAAATGGTTTAACGCCAAAAAAGGCTACGGTTTTATTAAAGACGACAAAACAAAGAAAGATATTTTTCTTCATGTTTCTTCACTAGAAAGCTCAAAGCTAAGAGTTTTAAAGGAAGAACAAAAAATATTTTACGATATAAAAGAAGAAAAAGACAAATTACAAGCTATAAATATAAAAAAGAAGTAATTTAACGCGGGGTGGAGCAGTCTGGTAGCTCGTCAGGCTCATAACCTGAAGGTCGTAGGTTCAAATCCTACCCCCGCAACCAAAATGACAGACACAATCAGAAACATTACCATTATTGCTCACGTTGATCATGGAAAAACTACTTTGATTGATAATCTTATGAAACAAAGTGGAACTTTTAGGGAAAATGAAAATGTTGAAGAAAGAGTAATGGACTCTGGAGAATTAGAAAAAGAGAGAGGAATAACAATTCTTGCTAAACCTACATCTATAAATTGGAAAGATTCGAGAATTAATATAATTGATACTCCTGGTCACAGAGATTTCGCAGCAGAAGTTGAAAGAGTATTACATATGGCTGATGGAGCATTATTACTAATTGATTCAGCCGAAGGGGTAATGCCACAAACGAAATTTGTATTATCTAAAGCTTTGAAACAAGGTTTAAAGCCAATTGTAGTAATTAATAAGCTTGATAAACAGGATCAGAGAGCAAATGAAGTATTAGATGAAACTTTTGACTTATTTGTAAGTCTTGATGCAAATGAAGAGCAACTAGACTTTCCAGTATTATACGCAAGCGGAAGATCTGGCTGGGCCTCTAAAGACATAGATGGTCCGAGAGAAAATTTGCAACCCTTATTAAATTTAATAATTGAACATGTCAAACCATCAACTTTTGATAAAACAAAACCATTCGCTATGCTTTCTACACTCCTTTATGCCGACAGTTTTTTAGGAAGAAGCTTAGTAGGAAGAATCGCCCAAGGAACTGCAAAAGCAAATCAGCAAATTAAAGCAATAGATCTAAGTGGAAAAAAGGTTGATGAAGGGAGACTAACAAAGATTTTTAGATATGAAGGAACAAAAAAAGTTCCTATCGAACAAGGTGAGGCTGGAGATATAGTAATTATTGCTGGATTAGAAAAAGCTAACGTTGCTGATACAATTTGTGATTTAGAAATAAACGATCCAATTAATGCAACCCCAATAGACCCTCCTACCATGTCAATAACAATTACCGTAAATAGTTCTCCTTTAGCAGGGACGGAAGGAAAAAAATTAACAAGTACTCAAATAAGGGATAGATTAATTTTGGAGGCTGAAAACAATGTTGGGATCAACTTTGAAGAAAATGAAAATAAAGATGCTTTCGTTATAAGTGGTAGAGGTGAATTAATGTTAGAGATTCTTTTAACACAGATGCGAAGAGAGGGTTTTGAAATGACTGTTAGCCCGCCAAAAGTTTTAATTAAACAAGATGATCAAGGTAATAAAATGGAGCCAATTGAAGAAATAACAATGGATTTAGATGAAGAGTTTTCATCAAGAATTATAGACTCTATGAATAGAAGAAAAGGTAAATTAATTGATCTTAAGGATACTGGAAAAAATAAAAAAAGATTAATTTTTCATGCACCAACTAGGGGATTAATGGGTTACACAAGTAGATTTTTAACATTAACAAAAGGTACTGGTGTAATAAATAGAATTTTTCACTCTTATGGAGAATATTCAGGAGATATGGAGGGAAGAAGAAACGGTGCTTTAATTTCCATGGAAAATGGTAAAGCAGTTGCGTTTGCTATTTTCAATTTACAAGCTCGAGGTGAAATGTTTGTGACACATAATGATCCAGTCTACGAAGGAATGATAGTAGGCCTTTCTTCAAAAAGTGGTGATTTGGAAATTAATGTTTTAAAAGGGAAAAAACTAACAAATATGAGGACTCAAGGAACTGATGAAAATGTAGTTTTAACACCAGTAAGAAAGATGGCTATAGCCGAACAGCTAAGTATGCTTAATACAGATGAAGCTTTAGAAATAACACCAAAATCTTGTAGATTAAGAAAGTTAATATTAGATCCTCATGAAAGAAAAAGGCAATCAAGGGCTAAGGCTTCTTAAAGACTGAATCTTGATTTTTTACTATCAGTAAGAAAACCTTTAACAGTATCTAGTGTCATAGATTTGAAACTTTTACCAAATCCAGTAATTTGATTTATTACTTTTGGTGGCATTGTGATTATATTACAATTTAGTTGTTTTGCTTGAATAAAGTTGTAAGCTTCTCTCGTACTAGCCCAAAGAATTTCAATATTTTTATTTTTCTTAGTCAAAGAGATGCTTCTTTTAAATATTGGAAGAGGGTCCTTACCTTTATCAGCCATTCTACCGGCAAATATTGAAATTATTGATTTTGTTTTTTTATTTAATTTTTTAAAAATCTTTTCAGTTTGTTCGAATGTGTAAACTGCAGTAATATTGAGTTTTATTCCTTTATCACTTAATTCCTTGATTACTGGTCCTGTGAATACTCCTTTAGAATTTACAACTGGAATTTTTACATAAACGTTTTTACCCCAAGAATTAATTTCGTACGCTTGTTTGAGCATGTCTTTAAAGTTATCTGCAAATACCTCAAAAGAAATAGGTTTTTTTTTACAAATCTTCAAAATTTTAAGAGAATATTGTTTATAATTTTTGGCTCCAGCTAATCGCATTAAACTTGGATTAGTTGTAAAGCCATCAACTAAAGATTTATTATTAAAAAATTTAATCGTCTTATAGTCAGCAATGTCACAAAAGATTTTTGTTTTCATTAGTCTAAATTTTTAACTATATCTTCTGTCATCTTTTTTGCATCTGCAAACAACATTAAAGTATTATCTTTATAAAAGAGTTCATTATCTATACCGGCATACCCTGGTGATAAGCTTCTTTTAACAAATAAGACAGATTTACATTTTTCAACATCAAGCACAGGCATTCCAAATATTGGGCTTTTTGGATCTGTTTTAGCTACTGGATTTGTTACGTCATTTGCTCCAATTACAAATGCAACATCAGAATTAGCAAAATCATTATTTATATCCTCCAATTCAAAAACTTCATCATAAGGAACATTTGCTTCAGCTAATAAAACATTCATATGGCCAGGCATTCTTCCAGCTACAGGATGTATAGCATAAGTAACTTTAATATCATTTTTTTTTAATTTATCTACCATCTCTCGCAGAGCGTGTTGAGCTTGGGCTACGGCCATACCGTACCCTGGAACTATAATTACAGATGAGGCATTTTTCATTAAAAACGCTGCATCCTCAGCGTTACCACTTTTAACTGGCTTTTGATCTTTCTTTTCTTTTTTATCATCAGTAGAATTGTCTGCTCCAAAACCACCTAGAATTACACTTACAAAAGATCTGTTCATAGCTTTACACATTATATATGAAAGTATTGCTCCTGAGGATCCGACAAGCGCACCTGTTATAATCAAAGCAGTATTTTCTAGTGTAAAACCTATTCCAGCTGCAGCCCACCCAGAATAGGAATTTAGCATTGAAATTACCACAGGCATATCTGCGCCTCCGATAGGAATAATTAATAAAACTCCGACAAGAAATGAAATTATAATTACAGTCCAAAAAATATTTGTAGACTGAGTTTTACATAAATAAAAAATTAAAACAAAAATACTTATTCCAAGTACTAAATTTAAAATATGCTGACCACTAAATACAATAGGAGCGCCAGACATTATTCCTCTTAACTTTAAAAAAGCTATTATAGAACCTGAAAAAGTTATTGCCCCTACTGCTGCTCCAATAGACATTTCAATTAGGCTCGCTAATTTTATATCACCGACATTTCCTAGATTAAAAGCTGCAGGATTTAGAAAAGCCGCAATCGCGACAAAAACTGCTGCTAAACCTACTAAACTGTGAAAACCAGCCACTAATTCTGGCATTGCGGTCATTGGAATCTTAAAAGCTATAAAAGCACCGATTGCTCCACCGATAACTAAAAATATTATTACATAAACTAGGGATGTTGAAAAATTTCCAATTGATAGGAATGTCACTACGATAGCAATTATCATTCCAGCAATTCCAAAGTAGTTTCCTTGTCTAGAAGTATCTGGTGATGATAATCCTCTAAGCGCAAGAATAAATAATATTCCAGATACTAAATAAAAAATTGCCGCTAGATTTGCTGAGATCATTTCTTTTTATCTTTCTTTTTTTTGTACATTTGAAGCATTCTTTGTGTCACCAAGAAACCACCAAAAATATTTATTGCTGCTAAAATGATAGCTATAAATCCAAAGATACTCGACGTATTAAAAATACTCTCGGAGGCTCCTGCTAAAGCTGCGATAATGGCACCTACAATAATAACTGATGAGATTGCATTAGTAACTGACATTAACGGAGTATGAAGTGATGGAGTGACACTCCATACAACATAGTAACCGATAAAAATTGATAAAATAAAAATACTTAATCTAAATATAAAAGGGTCTATTTCCATAATTAAACTTTTTTAATTAATGATTTATCTATTATTTCGTCTTCTAAATTAATATTAAAATCTTTCTTCTCTCTACTATACAAGTTGCGTATGAAACTAAATAAGTTTTTAGCATATAAGCTTGAAGCAGTAAGCGGTAAACTATTCATCAAACTTTTTACACCTATTATCTTTATACCATCAATTGAATTAATCTTGCCTGCTTCTGAAAATGCGGAGTTTCCCCCTTGTTCCGCTGCTAAATCATAAACAATAGAACCAGGTTTCAAGAGTTTTACTAAATCCTCTGTTAGAATTCTTGGTGCGGGTTTTCCGGGAATTAATGCGGTGCATATCACTATATCATTTTTTTTAAGTGCCTCTTTCATCATTTCTGCTTGTTTTTTTTTATATTCATCTGATGCTTCTTTCGCGTAACCACCAGCAGTTTCCATATCTTCATTTTGTTCAACTGTTAAAAATTTTCCACCTAAGCTTTCTACTTGCTCTTTTGATGCAGCTCTTACATCTGTTGCAGAAACAATTGCACCTAACCTTTTAGCAGTTGCTATAGCTTGTAAACCTGCTACACCTGCTCCAATAACTAAAACTTTAGCAGCAGGCACTGTACCAGCAGCTGTCATCATCATCGGCACAGCTTTTTCAAATTGAGCAACACAATCTACTACAGCTCTATATCCAGCTAAGTTTGACTGTGAAGATAAAACATCCATTGATTGTGCTCTAGTAATCCTAGGTAATAGTTCTAATGAAAAAGGCTTAATTTTTTTTTTTATAATTGCACTTATTCGATCTTTATTTTTCGAGGGATTAAGCATACCAACTAAAATTGTACCTTCTTTTAAGATGCTAGTTTCTTCTTCTGAAGGACAATTAACTTTTGTAATCAATCTACTAGAATTAAATACATCTGATGATGAGTTCTTGATTTCAACTCCAATTTTTTTGTATTCATCATCATGAATTCCAAGATGGACAGCATAATCTTTTTCTACACATACTTTTAAACCAAGACCAATAATATTTTTTGCTGACTCGGGTGTTATAGAAATTCTTTTTTCTAACGTTAAATCCTCTTTAATTGAGCCAATCATCATTTATTAATTTTTAGATTTTACAGCAAAGTAATCGCCAATATAACTAAAAGGGCAATTACTGCAATTGTTCCCCAAAGTACAAATTTTGTAAAACCATTATAAGTTTTTTTATAGTCATTTTCGCTCATTTTTTTTAACCTTGGCGAGCTTTAAATTTTGGATTTTTTTTATTAATTATGTAAAGTTTTCCTCTTCGTTTTACTAACTTAGAGTTTAAATCTCTTTTTTTTAACGATTTTAGTGAGCTTGCAACTTTCATAATTTTTTAGCCTGGCAACGTCCTACTCTTCCATGTCTTAAGACAAAGTACCATCGGCGCAGTAAGGCTTAACTTCCGAGTTCGGAATGGGATCGGGTGTGACCCTTACGCAATAATTACCAGGCGGACAGTTTATATTATCTTTAAATAAGTATGTAAATAGGAGAATTATGTATATTTTAGGGGATTATGGTGGGCGTGATAAGAATTGAACTTATGACCTCTACGATGTCAACGTAGCGTTCTACCACTGAACTACACGCCCCAGCCAATTAATTGTTTAAGCTTAATCTTATACATAAAAAACCTAAATCTAAAAAGGGAATAACCTAAATTTGACAGTTTAGATAAGTTTTTTTTACTCCAATCCTCTAGTTCGTTTAAATATAAATCAATTTTTTTTGAAAAGTTTTTTTCATGTTTCCTATGATAAGCAAGCGGAGTCGGATCACAAAAAAAATTTTCTTTTAAACTGAGTTTCAAAAAAAAATCAAAATCGCCAATAATATCGTACTTTTTGTTAAATTTTCTTTTTTTGAAAATTTTTCTCTTAAGCATGACTGTTAAAATTCCCAATTTATAATCATCTAATAAGAATTGAGTCATTTTTCCATTAGGTATTTTAGAATGAAAAAATAATTTACTTGTTTTAGTTTTATTATTATACATAAAAATGTTGGAAAATGTTAAATTATAATTCTTTCTCTCCATTAAACTTACCTGTTTTTTAAGTTTATTTCTTTTCCACCAATCGTCAGTATCACAAAATGAAATATATTTTCCACGAGCTTTATTTATGGCTAGATTTCTAGCAAAATATAATTTTAAAAACTTTTTACTATAGAAGTATTTAATTCTTTTATCTTTAAAACTTTTAACTATATCTTTGCTTTTATCTGTCGATAAATTATCAAAAAAAATCAGTTCCCAATTTTTGTATGATTGTAAGATTATACTTTTAATACTTTTTGAAAGAAATCTTTCACCATTGTAGCAATTCATAATTATACTAACTAACGGTTTATTTTTTTTTTTCATTAAATTTTTAAATTAATATTATATCAAGTTATTCTTTTTAAGATAATTTATAATATTATTAGATAATGCATTAGGTTTATTTTTATTACTATTTAAAATTAAGTCTGGGTTAGTAGGTGCCTCATAAGGTGAGCTGATCCCGGTAAAATTTTTTATTTCCCCCTTTCTCGCTTTTTTATAAAGCCCTTTTTGGTCTCTTTTTTCACAAACTTTAATCGAAGCTTTACAATAAATCTCAATAAAATTATTTTCATCTATAATTTCTTTTGCCATATGTCTTTCTTTTTTAAATGGAGAAATAAAACAAGCAAGAACAACATAACCCATATTGCAAATAATTTTAGATAGTTCAGCTGCTCTTCTTACGTTTTCTTTTCTTTCTAACTCAGAAAAACCTAAATCTTTACAAAGTCCATGACGTAAATTATCTCCATCTAACAGATATGATTTTTTATTTAATTTTTTTAATTTTTCATTAACTAAATTAGCTATTGTAGACTTTCCTGAAGCAGAAATTCCTGTAAACCATAAAACTAGAGGTTTTTGGGTATTCAAATTATCATTCAGTAGATAATTATTAGCAGTATTTTGCCAAAAAATTTCCTTGTCTTTTTTTTCATGTAGGGTTTCAACAACACCAGCTCCTATAGTTTTATTGTTAGATGGATCTATTATTATGAATGAACCCATTTTAGAGCTTTTAGAAAATTTATCTATTGGAAGTTTTTGAGCTAGTGAAATTTTGCACAGGCCTATTTCGTTGATCTCAAGTTTATTTGATTTAATTTTGTTAAGATTATTTTTTTTAAATTTATAAGAAATGTAATCTAATGATCCATTGCAAGTGTTAAGAGAAAATTTAATTTTAAATTTTTGATTAACTCGTAGAAAATCTTTATTAAGTGATATAATATGAGCATTAAATGAGCTATAGTTTGTTACAGGATTTTCTATTGAAGATAAAAAACTTCCTCTGCTTATATCAGTATTTTTTCTCAAAGTTAAAGAAACGTGTTGAGGCCCATCTACATTACTTACTTTCCCCCTGGATGAAAATATTTCTTTTATAATGTTCTTTTCTTGAGTTGAAGATATAAAGATTTTATCATTTTTTTTAAGTTTTCCTGAAAATATCTCGCCACAATAAAATCTTTCTGATTTACCTCTACTTATTAATTGAATTCCTAACCTAAGATCTTTAGTTTTTTTCTCATTTTTAAGTGACAATTCCTCAATTATTTTTAATAGAGGTTTTCCAGAATACCAAAGCATTTTTTTTGACTTTTTTACAATATTGTCACCCTTTAGAGCAGAGACTGGCACAAAATCAATATTGCCGTAATTCAACAAATTAGCGTATTTTATAAACTCATTCTTAATTTTCAAAAAAGAATTTTTATTATAATTTGTGAGGTCTATTTTATTTATAACTACAATAATTCTCTTTAATCTTAGTATAGAGGAAATGAGAGTGCACAATTTTGTATGTGGTAAAATACCTTTAGACGCGTCTACTATAATAATAGAAAAATCTGAATTAGATGCACCTGTTACTAAGTTACGAGTGTATTCAACATGACCAGGAGTATCTGCAAAAATAAATTTTTTTTTTTTTAATGTAAGGTATTTATAAGCAACATCTATTGTGATCCCTTGTTCTCTCTCTGCTTGAAGCCCATCAGACATTAAAGCCAAATCAATTTTTTTTCCTTGAGTGCCGTATTTCTTGCTCTCGGTTAATAGACTTTCAAATTGATCCTTTAAAATAAGTTTAGCGTCATACATGAGCTTTCCCATTAATGTAGACTTGCCGTCGTCAACAGATCCACATATTAATATCTTAATAACTTCTTGCATGCTAAAAGTAGCCGTCTTTCTTTTTCTTTTCCATTGATCCAATTTCATCACGATCTATTAATCTATTTTGTCTTTCTGAAATACGATTTTTCTTAATTTCCTTAATTATTTGATTGATATTTTTTGCTTTAGAAGCAAAACCTGTAGTTAGAGGATAGCAACCCAATGATCTAAATCTAATATTTTCAAAGTAAATTTTTTCATTATTTTTAATTTTCATCCTCTTATCATCAACCACTAAAATATTATTATCTCTCTTTACAAATTTTCTTTTTTTAGAAAAATAAAGTGGAACTACTTTTATATTTTCATACTTTATATACTCCCAGACATCTAATTCGCTCCAATTTGATAGAGGAAATACTCTTACACTCTCGCCTTGATTGATATCGGTGTTAAAAACATTCCAAAGTTCTGGTCTTTGATTCTTTGGATCCCAGGTATTATTTTCATCTCTAAAAGAAAAAATTCTTTCCTTTGCTCTTGATTTTTCCTCGTCTCTTCTAGCGCCTCCAAAAGCACAGTCAAATTTATATTTTTTAAGCGCTTTTAGTAAAGCCTCTGTTTTCATAATTTTTGTATAACTTTTTGAATTATAGGTAAAAGGGTTAACGTTTTTTTTCAACCCATCTTGATTAGTGTAAGTTATTAAATCTAGTTTATTTTTTTTTACAAATTCATCTCTAAATTTTATCATCTCTTTAAATTTCCATTTCGTGTCTATGTGCAATAAAGGAAATTTTGGTTTATTTGGGAAAAAAGCTTTTAAAATAAGATGCGCAAGTACGGCAGAATCTTTTCCTATAGAAAACAGAAAAACAGGATTTTTAAATTGATATACTGCCTCGCGGATTATAAATATACTTTCTGACTCTAAATCTTCTAAATAATTTTTATGATGCATTTTTTGTATTGTATATTAAAATCTTATTTTTTAAATAGTTATTTGTAATTAAAAATTTTCATATGCCTTCCAAAAGTTTTTTTAATTAAATTGTTCTCATCAGGTGTAAAAAATTTTTTCCATGAATTTTTTTTTCCTGATCTAAAGAAAGGTATATTTGACTTTGACTTAATACTGTTCCATTTTAAAGAATCTTTTTTTTCTTCACTTTGTAAATTTTTAAAAGATGTTCTATTTATTATTTTTAATATTTTTTTATCAGAGATCTTTATTTTAAGAAACTTAGATATTTTTTTTATTTCATGCCTTGGTTTTTCTTTTAAATCTTCATAACGTACAAAAATTATATTTTGATTTCTTGATCCATACCAACTACCAACGTTTTGTTCCCATGTACCAAAATTTGCGCTATATTTTCCTTTAATAAAATCAATTATAAATTTTTTCTTAGAGTAGTTTTTTTTAATTGTTCCAATTTTCATTTGAAAAAAATATGAAGACACAATTATTTCTCTTGGATCTCTGACCACATAAATCACTTTTTTAAATCTGTGATCAAAGTAATCATGGGATTTAAAAATACGAATATTCTCTGAGTTTTGAAAATAAAATGATTCTTTATAAGAATAAGTTTCAGGCAAAAAATGATCAATATTATTAAAATTAGGTTTTTTATTTAATAAATTAGCTACAATTAATCTTACCCATGTGTTTCCTGATTTTGGAAATGATGCAATAAATATATCATTTTTTTTTACTAAAAAAAATTTGCCTACGTAGTCATAGTCAGGACTTAAAATGTTTTTAATTCTTAAAATTCTAATTAAAAAATAATTTAAAATATCAATTAAATATTTTGATAATAATATTTTTGTTATTTTTTTTTTCATAAATTAAATCAAAAATTAAAATATTTTAAAATTTCCATTCGTAAGGAATTTTGTTATCGTTATGAGGTATTCTTATAATCTCCTCTTTGTCATGCGGTATGTCTGAACAATTTGCTAAGATGGCTGGATCTTTGCTAGTAGAACAAAACCCATTCCAAATCATTGGAGGTATTGAAACTAAAAAATGATTTTCGTCTGACAGAATTATTTCTTCTAGAATTCCTTTGGTTTTGCTATCTTTTCTATCGTCATACAACACAAGCTTGATGTTCCCTGATACCGCAATATAATTTAATGTCATAAATTTATGTAAATGCCATGCTTTGACTTTATTGGGATTTACAAATGAAAAATAAATTTCACCAAATTTAGTGAAATCTTTATCATCATTTCTGAGCATTTTCTTTATTTTCCCTCTTTCATCAATTATTTGAGCTCTCTTGATGATTTTTACTCCAGTTATTTTGCTTGCCATTATTTTCATTAATTTTTTTTAAATCAATTTTGCTTTTGAGATGTACTTTTTAATTTGAGCTCTTGTAAACGAAAGTAAATTTTTTCTGCTTTTAAATGCTTGATACCACTCTGTTGTTAGATCAATGGAATTTTTGATTGACAAACTTGGAGACCATTTTAATTTTTTGTAAGCTTTTTTACTATTAATGTTTAGATGTTTAGACTCAAATATCTTAAATTTTTTCTTTCTGTATTTTTTAAACCTTTTATTTATTTTAATTTTGGAATTTGATTTTAAAGATTTTTTAATTATTTTTACTAGGTTAATAACTTTTAAATTTTGTTTTAAACTTGGTCCAAAATTCCATCCACTTTCAAATTTATTTCCTTTATTCGAACATAAGCTTTGAATTAGTATTAAATATCCAAATAATGGTTCTAATACATGTTGCCATGGCCTTGTTGCTTCAGGATTTCTAAGTGTTAAGTTTTTATTGTCGTAAAAGTTTTCAAGAGCGTCTTTTACAATTCTATCTTCTGTCCAATCTCCTCCGCCAAAACAATTCCCTGCTCTTACTGTAGCGATTTTACATTTAGAATTTTGATAAAAAGATTTACGGTAGCTATTTACCAAAATTTCACAGCATGCTTTGCTTCCACTATAGATGTCATCTCCTCCTAATTTAGCTTGTTCATCAAAATACTTTACTGACTCATAATTTTGGTAAACTTTATCAGTTGTAATTATAAGTATGCATTTAAGTTTTGTTAAATGTTTGCATACTTCAAGTAAATTAAATGTTCCTATAGTGTTTATAAAAACCGTACTTCTTGGATTCTTAAAACTTTCAATTACGCTAGATTGAGCTGCTAAATGTACGATTATTTCTGGATCAATTTGTTGAAGTTGTTTTTTTAAATGTTTCACATCACATATGTCATGTCTAATATCTCTTTTAAATAACTTTTTTATTCCTACATGTTTGAAAAAGTTATTTTTACCTTTTGGGCTTAGTGCGTAACCACTAATTTTTACGTCTAAAAGATCTAATATAACTGATAACCATCCACCTTTGAAACCTGTATGACCAGTAATTAGGACATTTTTATTTTTCCAAAATTTTTTATTTATTCTCACTTGAAATTTTACCTTTAAGTTTTTTTAATGCATTATATTTATTCTTTAGAAATTTTTTATCATTTACAGCTTTAATATCTTTTAGATTATCTATTGAATGCCAAAAACCATTAAGTTTTATCATATTAGTTTTCACCTTTTTAATACAATATGGAAAAAAATCTACTTCGAAGTTTTTAGAGTCTTTAAACTTATTTGAATACTTCAATAATTTTTTTTTACTAATTATTGACATTCCAGTGTAGTTAAAAGCGGTATAGTCGGAATTTCCTCTAATTTTCACAGCGTCATAGACGATATTTCGATTAAAATCTATTACTTTATTTTTTTTATAACCAACAGTACCATACGGGTATGTAATTTCTCCTGTGATAAACGTGAGTTCATTATTTTTTTTTTCATGTTCTTTAAATATACTCTTTAGATTAAAGTTAAATATTGCATCGCCATTTAGTAATATAAAATTTTTTGATTTAATCTTATTCTTAATTTTGAAAATTCTCTTTCCAATATTAGATTTTACACCCGTCTCAACAATATCAATTGATTTGATTATATTAGAATTATTTTTACAAAATTTTCTTATTAATGATCCTTTATAGCCAACTGGTAAGATTATATGATTAAAATTGTTCTTTTTTAATACTTTTAGAATAAACCAAAGAATTTCTTTGCCCTGAATTTTAACTAAAGTCTTTGGTATTTTCTTTCCTAAGGATCCTAAACGTGAACCCATGCCTCCACATAGAATAACTGCGGTATTCATTTTTTTCATAAATTTTATCTCCAAATAGATTTTTTATCTGACAGATGATTGTGGCTTTTTTTGTTTTTTTTATTAAAAAATAATCTGATTTTAGCACTTTTTATTTTGTATATTTTTTTTACGAAGCTTTTTATGCTAAAAACTTCATTTTTAGACACGTGCCATATTTGATTATTTTTAAACTTTTTTTTTTCAAAATCTAATGAGTCCAAAATAACCTCTGCTGCATAATCAACTTCTGTAAAATCTCTGATTTCATTTGGTTTTTGTATATAAAAGTTTTTATTTTTCTTTATATGATCTAGTAAAGATGGGTAAAGTCGACTTTTGTTTTCACCGCTACCAAATATTGAAAATAATCTCATTACTCTTAATTTACATTTATACTTTTTGGACAACTTAATAGACTGATCAGTAAATATTGCTTTACTTAATCCATAATTAGTTTCAGGGACTCTGTTAGTTTTAGTATTAAAATAAGTTTTCTTTTTTTTAATACCATATTCAGAGGATGTACTAATTATGATCCACTTTTTACAGTTATTAGAAATAGCATTTTTGAGTAGCTTTATAGACTTGAAAATATTTACTTCGTAAATATCATTTTCATAATCACATTTCACTCCAGAGGCTGCGAAGTGGACAAGTATGTTTGAGTTTGATAAAGATTTTTTCCAATTATGACAAAATGTACCTCGAAGCCAAGTAATATTTTTGTGATTAAATGGAATTTTTTTTTTTCTAGTTGGTGCAAAAATTTTATATCCTTTTTTCAAAGCTTTTTTACAAAAGTTTTTTCCTATAAATCCTGTAGCTCCAGTAACGAATAAATTCATTTTATTTAAGATATTTCACAATTTTTCTTTTTAACGAAGTAATAATAGATAAGTAAACATTTGGGTAAATTAAATTTTTGAGAAAGTGTTTTTTAAAGTTAATCAAATTTTTACCTTTTTGTTCTGGTCCTGAGTAAATTTTATAAAAATAATTACTAAAATTTCTCAATGAGTAGTTTTTACAATAAATATATTTTTTAAGACCTAAACCTCTGGATCTATAAAAATCAATCAACTCAGGAATTCTTACGATTTCAATAAACTCATACATGTCCCCCCACTCTCTCTCACCAATTAAATTAATACTTAAAGGCTTTGAACATATATAGGCCTTCGAATTTTTACAAGATTCTGCGATGAGTATTGGGTTAAGGCAAGTATTTTCAAAAGTTGACCATACACCAGTATCATCAATTTTTTTTTTATCTAATTTTCCAACTTGTTGTAACCAGTTTTTAGTCTTAAAAATACTCACAAAAATTCCAATTAGAAAATCCCATGAAACATCCTTGTCAATTATATCCCAAAAATTCACTGATTTGTCCTTTTTTACTTTTGATATTGAGGTCAAATTATTAAAATCTATGTTTTGTGTATCAAAAGGTTTGGGGAATTTTTCAAGAAACTTTGAGTTCATATAATATGAATTAATATAAAAGTAATCTTTGTCTAGATTTGTCGTTAGGATAGATTGTAAGAATACAAAGCTGTCAGGAGTAACTAAATCATCGTTGCCGATTATCCAGGAGTATTCACCTTCAGCCATTGAAACTGATTTTATTGCGTTATTAGCAAATCCCAAATTTTTTTCATTTTTATTAAACTTAATTCTAAATTTTTCTGAATATTTGTTGATAATTTTTGTGACATCTTGTTCTGAATTATTGTCAGAAACACAAACTTCAAAATTAAATTTTGGAGCATTATTTTTTGCAATAAGAATTGAATTCAAACAATTATGAAGATGCTCAAGCCTATTATAAGATGGTATGCAAATAGATAAAATCACAAAATTTATTAATATTGGTACGACATTGGTTTAAAGTCACTGTTTAAATACTTTTTATAATTATTTAGATTAACAATATGAAAACGTGGAAGTAAAAAAACTAATTTTCCTCCTTTTTTTAAATAATTGAATTCTTGTTTTATAACCTCTTTTCTAAATGACCAAATTAAGACAAGTAAATAATCTGGATTTAATTTTCTCATTCGTCTTTTACTTATGATCTTAATATTTGCACCTGGGGTATATTTTCCAAATTTTTTTGGACTACTGTCACATATTTCTTGAATCTGGGAATTAGTAACTTTGGCGTGATTTAATACAATATTTCCTTTAGTTGAGGCCCCATAACCTAAAATTTTTTTTTTTGAGTTTAATTGAAGGAACATTTGTAACAATTCTTTTGACTCATTAATTCTTGTATTAAAATTATCATACGATTTCTTTGTGATTTTTTTTTCTTCATTTAAAACCTCTCTAATTTTACTGATATTTGATCTGAAGTGGCTTTTATTTTTTGCACAAATAATTTCTATGCTGCCTCCGTTAATCTCATTAAATGATAGATCTATTATTCTAAGTTTATTTTTTTTAGCAATTCGGTTAAAAACAGATAATGTGTAATAACCAACATGCTCGTGGCAAATTTGGTCATATGTGAGATTTTTAAGCATGAGTGGAAGATAAGATAATTCTAGGATCCATACTCCTTTTTTATCTAAAATTTTTTCAATATCTGCACAAAACTTGTTTGGGTCATCTACATCATAAAACATTGCGAATGACGTTATTAAATTGAATCGGGTAGATTTGTATTTTTTTTCTAAATTTTCTTTACTAAAATAATCAAAAATAACATTAATTTTTCTATCATAGTTTTTTTTAAACTTTTGAGCAGATGGGTCTATTCCAAATAATTCAAATTTTTCTTTTGCAAAAAAATTCAAAAAAGTACCATCATTACTTCCAATATCTAGAATTTTTGAATTTTTTTTCAGAAATTTTTTTTTAAAATATTCTGCTTTTTTATAAATGTGCTTGATCATCAAATTACTTAAAGATGTTTTGTATTCATATGTACTTCCAAACATTTTTGCTTTTTTAATTATGTTTTTAAATTGAACTAATTTACATTTTTCACATTGGTACAAATTAAGAGGGTATTTTTTTTGTTTTTTATTTTTTTTATATAAAAATACACCGCTTAATGGTTGTGGTTCTATTTTTACAATTCTTTTAATTTTTTTACTTTTACAATTTATACAACTACTCATTTTATTTTTTTAAATTTTTTAAATAAATATTTTCAACCAATTTTTCACCAAAATAGATCTCTCCAAAATCACTCCAATGACCAATGTCTTTAAATGTTAATTTATTATTTACTACATAGTCTTGTTTCAAATTAAAATTAAGTTGTTTAATTTTTGAAATGTAGCGTATGCCTTTTTCTTTCATAACTTTTTCTAAGTACTTATCGACATTTATTAAATCAAAATTTTGATTATCTTTAAATTTATCTAGTTCACCATTCATTATAGTTGTTATATTTTTCTTACTAAGAAAAATATTTGGTTCTATGTGAGGACCAACAAAAATTACCGGGATTATCTTATTGATTTTAATTAAAAATTTTAATGTTGCATTAACTTCATTTTTAACAATTGGAAGCTTTCTGGCAAAAGTAAAATTTTCATTATTTGGATTACCAGTGTTTGTGAGAAAAAAACTGCCCTTATGGGTTACAATCACTTGTTTAATGCTAGTTCTTTCAGAACTAATAAAATTTTCAGCTGCATCAAATTGACATTTCTCCTTTTTGGATGGCCTGCATGCATGTTTTATTAAACCTAATATAAATTCGTAGTCTGAAGATTTTGCAATAGCATTGTATAAATTACCAGCATGAGAATCTCCAATTACTAGTACAAATTTTTTATATTTTTTTTTACATTTCTCAAATTTAATTCTTTGTTTTTTTTCATTAAAAAAATTGTCTTTTTTATCAGAGTAAAACTTACACTCTTGATTTACCATAGTATTTTTTATTAAAGACTCAAAATTTGTATTTTCAGAATTTATTTTACCTTCATTCTTTAAAGTATAGAAATTTAAAAAAATACAAATTGCTAAAACCGACATTAAAATTAAAGATACATGTTTAAATTTTAAAGTTTTATTTCTGAATGGTCTTTCTAAAAAAAAATAACTAAAGATTGAAATTGTAAAAATTAAAAAAATAAAAAATGTTATTGTGAATAAATTTTTACCAATATCATATCCTTCAACAAATTGAACTAGATCAGCGTAAGCGAATATAGGATAATGCCACATATATAATGAATAAGAAATGAGACCTATCGAAACTAGTACTTTTGAAGAAAGAGTTTTAGTGACTAAATCATTTTTGGAAGAAAATAAAATTATAAGAAATGTTCCTATTGTTGGCAATAAAGTAAAATAAGAAGGATGTTTGTATTTGTGATCAATTAATATTAATGAAAAGAAAATTAATATTATCCCTAAAAGGGGGGCAAAAATTTTAAAAGAATTTGAAAAATTCAATTTTTTTTTAAAAATATATATTGAAGCTAAAGCGCCTAAACAAAATTCCCAAATTCTTGAATGAATCGAATAAAAAGAAAGTATTTGATTTTTTTCAGTTTGAATAACTGAAATTAAAAAACTTATCAGAAAAATAGCCCATAATATAGGAATAAAGTGTTTGTTAAATTTTTTATAAGTAATAAGTAAAACAGCAGGATAAAAAATATAAAATTGCTCTTCAATTGATAATGACCAAGTATGAAGTAATGGTTTTTTCAAACCAGTGAATTGACTATAATCTAAATTTAAAAAGTAAAAATAAAAATTTGAACCGAAAAATAAGGTAGAGAGTGACGACCTTGAATAATCAATCAAATTTGTTGGTAAAAGAAAAAGATAAGAAAAATAAAATGAGATTAGTACAACAAAAAATAAAACTGGTATAATTCGTCTTATACGTCTTTCATAAAAATTTTTAAAAGAAAAACTTCCATACTGTTTAATTTCTTTAATTATTATTGAAGTTATTAGATAACCAGATATTACAAAAAAAATATCTACGCCTAAATACCCGCCTTTAAATAAGGAAAAACCGTTAATAGTAACTGTAGGAGCATGATAAACTATTACAGCTAAGACTGCTATGGCTCTTAGACCGTCAATTTCAGGTCTGTATTCAATTTTGGCCTTTTTTTTACTTTTCATAAAAGTTTAAAAATAAATTTTTTTATTTAAAGACTTTTTTATTTTTTTTACTATTAAATCTAAGTCTTTTACGTTTAAGTCTGGATGTAATGGTAAAGTAATGACTTTATCGTAAATTTTTTCGACATTAGGAAAAAACTTTTTAGGCTTTTTATAATATTTAACTTTGTAGCCCGGATAATAATGAGTACCAAGTTGAACATTTTGTTTTACTAAGTCTTTAACAAGTAGTCCTCTTTTTTTTAAATTTTTTACAATGACACAATAAATGTGTGGTACTTCTTTTGAAAAATCTCTTTTGATTATTTTAAAAATTTTATTATTTTTCGATAATATTTTCTCGTAGTATTTGCTTAAGATTTTCCTCTTTTTTGAAAGTTGCTTAAATCTACTCAGCTGGGCTCTACCTATTGCAGCATTGATGTCACTCATGTGATATCTCCAGCCTTGCTCTTTCACTTCATATCTCCAGTTTCTGTCCCCATTGTATCTTTTTTTACTTTCTCCTATTACACCTAGTAATCTACTATTGCTTACTTTTGTAAGAATTTTTTTATCGTTTGTAACTACACAACCTCCCTCTCCTGATGTAATATTTTTAATACCATCAAAACTAAAACAATTAATATCTCCAATGCTTCCAATTTTTTTCGTCTTATAAAAAGACCCAAAAGCATGTGCAGAGTCCTCTATAACTCTTATTTTTTTTTCTTTAGCAAATTTATAAATCTTATCTAGATCACATGGATGACCCATAAAATGAACTGGAATAATAGCTTTTGTTTTTTTGGTAAAATTTTTTTTAGCGCTTTCCAATGATATGTTCAAATCTTCCAAATTAACGTCACACATTACTGGTTTAGCTCCGGTAGCTGAGATTGCTTGGAATGTTGCTAAATAAGTTATAGCTGGAACCAAAACTTCATCTCCCCTTTTTATAGAGCAAGCTTGTAACGCCAAATGAAGCGCGGCTGTTCCTGAATTCACACATAAAACTTTTCTTTTAAAAAAAGCTTTCAACTCATCTTCAAATTTTTTTACCTCTGCACCCATTCCTAAGAATTCTTTTTTAAGAATTCTTTTCACATTCCTTATTTCTCTAATTGAAAGACAGGATTTTGATAATCTAATCATTTAAGTCTCCAAGGTAATCTTCTCTTAATTAATTTTTCTAAATTTTCTTTATCTCTTTTTGTATCCACGCATTGCCAAAAACCATCATGTTTATAGGCACATAACTGTTTTTTTTTTGCAATAGTTTCTAACGGTGCCCTCTCAAGGACAGTCATATCGTTTTTCAAAAAGTTAAATATTTTATAATTAAAAATAAAAAAACCCCCATTTATTCTCCCTACTTCTAATTGTTGTTTTTCTTTAAAAGATAGAGCTAAATCACCTGATATATTTAAAATCCCATACTTTGATAGCGGTCTCACTGCCGTGACTGTTGCAATTTTTTTTTTTTTATAATGGAAAATTTTAAGTTTTTTTAGATTTACATTTGACAATCCATCACCGTAGGTAAGCATAAAATTTTCATTTTTTTTAAAATATTTTTGCAGTCTTTTTAATCTTCCCCCTGTCATTGAATTGACTCCCGTGTTTATAAAATTAATTTCCAATTCTTTTTGAATTCCAGAAATTTTATAGAAATTTTTATATGTTTGAAATTGTTTAAAATAATCAACTATTATTTTTGACCTATGACCTGTAGCTATATAAAATTTATTAAAATTTTGTGAGGCGTAAATACTGATTATATGAATTAACATCGGCCTACCATGAATTTTAATCATTGGTTTTGGAATTTTTTTAGTAAGCTCTCCGAATCTGGTTCCTTTGCCGCCAGCTAAAATTATAACTTTCATAAGTTCATTTAGGCGTTATCAAACCTCTTATGTAGCAGTTGTTTCCTGAGTTATTAATAAAGTTATTAATTCTATCTTCAGAATTAATTGATTTAACTTTACTTAAGTCTCTTCTAAATTGTATCAATTTTTTTGGTAAAATTTTTCTTAAAAATTGCTTTATTTTTAGCAAAGGCAAAGGAGAGTTTTTCAGTTTTTCATAGCCTAATCTTGCATCTTTGCTAGTTTTTGCATCATACTCAAAAGAGTAGTACGAATAGCTAAAATTTACAAATTTTAGTCCATAAATCTCATTTATTTTTTCAAAAGCTTTTTTTGTATAAAAACATAAATGAGGAGAGTCAGAATCCCTGGTTTCAAAATATTTTTTTTCTGTATTAGGTACCTCGTAAAAAATATGACCTTTTTGATTCAATGCATTTTTAAAAAAACTGAATATTTTAGTGTCTGATAGATGCTCTAAAGAGTGAAACGAAATTATTAAATCAAATTTTTCTTCAATATCGTCAATATTAGTATAATTTTTATAACCTCTCTCATTTAGTATCTCTTTGCAATGTTTGTCGCTTTCTGTGCAATAAAGTTTTAAATGTGGAAATTTTTTTTTAAGCAGATATCCAACATCGCCATTTCCAGCTCCAAAGTCATAAACACTTTCAATTTTTGAGAAATCTAAAAAAGTAGTAAGATAAAGCAGATAATTAAAATTTCTGTCAACAAGACATTCTCTTTTAAGATCTTCAATATTACCAGTTAGGAAATACGGTGGTCTATCTGGCGTTCTATAAAAATTTTCATAATAATCATTCAACACATCCATGGGAGGCATAGGATGGGCAAAAGTAAAATCACACTCGTCGCATCTATAAAGCTTTATGCCCTTTAGATAATTTTCATCTTCTTTGACATCATATTTATATTCACAATTAAATCTTACATTTTTAGGTGACTCACAAATTAAACATTGCATAATATAACTAAAGTTTGATTTTCTAAACTAATATAATAATTAATTAATTAATTCAATCTTAGTAATTAAATTATTAGGCTAAATCAACAAAATTGATACCTCATGCTAAAGATCTCCGATAGACCTTGGCAATCTTGTTTTAATTAATCTAAAATCATTAATCATTATAATTCTTTTAAAATAAAAATAAGGAATTGATAAAAATTGTTTCCATCGATTAAAGTGTTTTATGGAATTTAAAAAAACTAATAATTCACTTTTCAAAGGAAAAAAGTTTATTTGAATATTTTTTTTAGGATACAAATATTCATACTTGTAGTTTTTAAATACTTTTTTATTTATATTTTGAAGAAAAATTAGATCTCTGTTAAAAAAAAATTTTTTATCTATCTTGATTTTATAATTTTTATTTATACCTCCTAACCATTTTTTGCTAACTTTATCACCCCACCATTTCAAACCACATAAAGTCGGTTCTTTAAGACTATTTTGATACTTAATTTTAAAAATTTTACAAAAAGATCTCATTGTAGTTATGTTTTTAAGATGAAGGTGTTCATACTGGATTATCAAAACCTTTCCAAGTTTAGTAAGATCGAAAATGCCGTTAAGTAACAAATCAAGTTCAAAATATAAGTCTTTAGCAAAAAAACTTGAGCCACTATTGTAGTTTAACCAATTTTTAATGGCGGAGTTAATAGCTGATAGTGGGTGTCTAATGATATGTAATATAACATAATTTTTAAAATTAATAAATTTAACTAACTCTTTGGTCCATGAAACTAGGTGTGGGTGCAAAAATAAAATCTTTTTCTTTTTGACCGACTCTCCTTTTGCAAAGGAATAAGCCAAATGAATATTTTTTAAATTCATAAACTTATCAAATTTATTATTTTTTTTGTTTATCTTTACAAAATATTCAATAAATTTTTCTCTATTTATTAAAAAAAATTTATTTTTCCTTTGGCCTAATTTATCGTGTCTTTCAAAGGTATTTAACCTTGAGTCAAAGTACTCAGGATACATTTGGATAAATTTTTCAGATATTTTTCGTGAGTTTCTTAAATTAATTAAATTTTTAAACTCATCGTCGATCCTAAGGTGTCCCGGTAAAGTTAAAATTTCTTTATGATTGTCTAAAAGTTGCTGAAAAAATCCTGAGCCACCCCTTACGCCAGCTACCAGTAAAACAGTTTTCATAAATATTTTTTTTTGTTTTTGATGAAAGTTTTAATCATCTTATTCATAAATTGGATTGATAAATATGGATTTTTACCGATTGCAGTTTCAGCTGCTAATACTAAACCATTAGCGCCCATTTCTAAAGAGCTATAAATATCGTTCGCTTCACCTCTCGTCGGATAATTATTATATATCATGCTCTCTAATAAATTTGTAGCTACGTATATTTGTTTTTTTTTTTTGCTTTTATTTTTTATTTGAAAAATTTTTCTTTGTACGATTGGTATTTTTTCTACAGAAACATCTTTAGATAAATCACCTCTATCGATCAAAAAATTATCCCCTAATTTAATCATCTGTGGAAAGTTCTTAACTGACTCTGAAGTTTCTAACTTAAATATTTTATTCTTATCTTTTAATATTTTATTAAATTTAATAATATCCTGTGAATTTTTAGTAAAAGATAATGCATAATAATTTATATTGAATTTTTTACCCACTTCAATAGCTTGTTTATCTTTATCAGTTAAAAAACTTAATTTTATTTTTTTATTAACAAGATGAACGCCTTTATTATTTTCAACATTTCCCCCTCTTATAACTTTTGCAATCAGGAAATTTTTTTTATTATTTTTGGATTTAATCTTTATTAGCAAATCATCAAATCCTACGCTTAAAATGTCGTTTATTTTAAGCTTACTTTGAACTTCATCTGGATAAAACGATAGATCCTTTTTTAAAAATGAAATTTTAATTTTTTGACCTTTTTTTAAATTTTTTTCTTTAGCAATTTTAGTTCTAATCTGTGCACCTTCGGTATCTATACAGATAGGGATAGATGTAAACTTTTTTATATAGATGATATTTTTTTTAAGCTCCCTAATACTCAAATGTGACATGTTCAAACGCAAGAGATCTACTTTATTTTTTATTAATAATAAGAAATTTTTATTAAGACTTTTTGGACCAAGTGTTATTATTTTTTTTATATTTTTCATTAAATCTATTTTTGAAAATTTATTTTTTTATTTAGTGTTACTCTCTGTAAATTTAATTTAAATTTATCTAGCTTCCAGATTTTATCGCATTGGTCTATTGTACTTTTTTTATGTGAAATAATTACAAATGTTTTATTTTTTAACTTTTTTAAATTAATAATGATTTTTTTTTCTGTTAATTCATCAATTGCATTTGTAAATTCATCCAAAAAAAATATATCTGGATCTTTGTATAGAGCTCGCGCCAATGCTATTCTCTGTTTTTCTCCCCCTGATAAGTTTATTCCTTGCATGCTAACTTTTGTATGTAAACCCTTATCCAATTTTTTTATAGTTTCCTCTAATAAACTGTATTTAATAGCTTTCTTTAATCTTTTGAAATCTATTCGATCATTTGTGATATTAAATGTAATATTGTTGATTATACTATCGTCCAATAAATAAGGGTCCTGGGAAACGAAGCCGATGGATTCGCGCCATTTTGATTTGTCTTTCTTAATACTTTCTCCATTAAAATAGATTTCACCTTTTTGAGGATCTAACAAGCCTAACATAATATTTAGCAAGGTACTTTTTCCACTACCTGTTTTTCCTATTATACAAAGCATTTCATTTTTAAAAATATCTAGATTTAAGTTTTTAAGAAAATATTTATTTTGTTTAAAATAAAAACTAATTTTTTTTAGAGATATAATTTTTTTATTTAATTTTATATTCTTACTATAAGTTTTTTCTTCAAACTTATCTTTTTTAAACTTGCTCAAGTTTGTAAATTTATTTTTTTCTTTAAATAAAGTTGTTAGGCTAGGTTCAAAAATTTTTAAGTAATTTAAGCTTGAATTAATCGATGTAAATGAAGGTAGAAGTCTTACTGTAGCAACTAAAAAAAGTGAGAGAATAATAAACAATTCCCCAGATGCAATAGTAATTTGGGATAAGAATAAGCTAATACTCAACAAAAATATAAGAGACAATATTTCAAGAATTGCTTTGGGTAATCTCTCTAAAAATTCAAAAAAGAACAAATTATTTTCATATTTTTCTATTTTGAAATTAAATTTATTTAAAATTTCTAATTCTTTATTTAAGACTTTAATATCTTTAATCGATAAAAAAGCATTATAAACATCTTTAGTAAAATGTTGATTTAAAGTCTGGTTTTGATTAGCTTTTTTTTTCAAAATTTCTTTAAAGCCTTTTTGAAAAATAAAAGCAATAGAGATCAAAAAAATTGTAGATATGATAATAATTGTTGGCTTTACTAAGAATAATAATAAAAAAATAAATAAAACTGATACAGTTTCTCTGAATAAATTAATTAAATGTAATAAGTAAAAACCATAACATTGAACGCTATAAGTAGTGTCTCTGGTGAGTTGAGATGGATCCTTTTTTAAGTGATTCTTATATGATCCAAGTAAATATTGACTAAAAATTTTTTTTGATATCTTGATTTTTAAATCTCGGATGAAATTAGTTTGCTTGTAAATTAAGAGTGTATAAAAGGAATTTTTAATTAAATATAAAATTATCACTAGAATACTTGATAAAAAAATCAAATTATATTTTAATAAATATTCCGGGATATACGAACCATATTTATCTAAAATAAAGCTTTGATCAAAAAGCAAAGAAATAAAAATAGGAATTGAGAGAATTGATAATAATTCCAAAGAAAAATTGATAAAGTTTAAGAAAAAAATCAGTTTTAGAATGAAATAATCTTTTTCATTATCAATTAATTTTTTAATTATACTTAATTTGAACATTTTAATTAAATGGGTTTAATTTTGAATTTTCTTTTACCATATTCAATTACTGGATCAGGGAAGTTGCTATGATAAATTGCATCTAACTTTCTAACAATAATTTCTGGTTTCATTTTAAAATTTATTTTGAGAAAATTATTAAACTGTTTTTGAGTGTTTGCTTTTTTTCCCCATCTTACTTTAGTTGTTTGTATCCTTTGGTTAGAGATTATCTTTGGCATTTCACTCTTGAACATTTCAAACATATTTTCATAACTTTTATCTATTAATTTAATTAAGCCATAATTACTAACTTTAAAGTTTTTTACTTTTAAAATTTTTCCAGCATCTACTTGTTTACTCATTTCGTGCATCGTTACTCCGTAAGTTTTATCTTTATTATATAGGGCATAATTAAAACATCCGACCCCAGGATACTTTGGTGGGCCAGGATGAAAATTTATGTTGGCTATTCTTGTGTTTTTTAGAATTCTTTCACTTATTATCCATGGTGATAAATAAGAAATAATAAAATCATACTTTTTTTTCTTTATTCTATTGTTAATTTTTGAATTAATCTTAGCAATAAAAACTTCTAGCTTAATTTTTTTATTTCTTCTTAAAAAATTAATAACTTTGAGATTATGTTTTTTATGTTTTTTCACAATTAAACATACATCAAGTTTTTTTGATTGAGTTAGATTAGCCATTTTTAAAGTATTTTATCTCCATTTTTTCATATCTTTTAATTTCTGTATTAAGAGAAAACCAATAACTTCTTTTTTTCGATTTTGATGATTTTAAAAATTTTTTTAGATAATGATTATAAGAGCTAAAATCTTGTAAGAAGAAGCTCCGAAAATTTTGCTTTAAATTATTAATATCAATCAATCTTGACTTTGTTTCAACTGACATAGATAAAATTCTAGTAAAAATGCCTATATCCACCATTAAATTTGAACTTAGGAACACTAAAGGCTTTTTTAAAATAACAGCACAACCAACCGACGTTGAAGAGTGTGCAAAAACTAATTTAGAATTTTTAATTAATTCAAAAGTACAATTTTTAAAAAATTTTCTTTTTCCAAAATACTTTTTATAATTTGTACCTAACGACTTTGGGTGGCCTGCAATTACTATTTTTGTATTGGTTTCTTTCTCGAAAGCTTCGAAAAAACTATTCATCTGTTTAAAATAGCTATCAATAATTTTTCTTGATAAATCTGACCCCTCAAAGCCAAGTTCATAATCATCTGGATGATTAAACAGAGCCTCGTCTAGAAAAATTGCATAATTTTTAGAAGGAGGATTAATATTTTTGTTAATCAAAAATCTTTCGTAGTCCTTATAGTGAACAAATATTTTTTTCGAAAGACTAAAACTATCTTTTGCTTTTTTCTCGTGTAAATCAGAGTCTATTAAAATATAGTCGTATTTAAAGCTGTATCTAATATTTTTTTTTTTTGAATAATATTTTAGTTTAAGATATTTGGCTAAACTTTTTAAAATAAAAAAATACTTGCCATATTTAATTAAAAATTGGAAAAATTTTTTTAAAAAATATACTTTTTGCACGAAATTATGTGTAAAAAAATTTGGTAGAGCTCCGGCTAGTCTTCCAATTATCTTAATATTATTATATTTCTTTTTGAAAAAAAAATTTAATTTCTTATCCAATAATAAAGTTTGATTTAAATCGAGTACATAATCTACGGCTGAAAGGTTTTGTTTTAAAACATTTATACTCTTCACAGAGCGATATTTTAAGTTATTAAATTTATTTTCTTTTCTTATGTTTAAAATTTTTTTTGATAATGAAAGCGTTGAAATATCTAGAAATCTTAAAGAATAAAATTTTTTTAAATAATGTAAATTTAAATTTTTTAAATCATTATCTGAAATACGATAACTTAATAGAAAGGCTAATTTTTTTTTTTTCATTTTAAAATTTAAAATAATTTTTTTGTTTCTTCAGTAAACACTCTTATTATATAGTCTTGCTCCTGCCGTGTAAGGTTAGGTGATGAAGGTAAACTGACCATATTTTGGGATAAAGTTTGGGAATTTTTAAAACTTCCTGAACTATATTTAGTATAAGGCATCATTTCATTTAGCGGATAAAATCCAGGCCTACAATCAATTCCTCTATTCTTTAATTTTTCAATTATTAAGTCTCTTTTTTTTCTATTAATATTTTGGATCCTTAATGTATAGATCCAATAAGAATTTTCCGACCACTTGTTTTTTGGCATTAAAATAAAAAAATTTTTATTTTTGAAATTAGCGTCATAATAATTAAAAATATTTTTTTTCTTCTTTAATATAAGATCAATTTTTTTAACCTGAGCTACTCCAATAGCTGCTTGTAAATTGGTCATTCTAAAATTAAATCCTGCGTAATCATGCCAGTATTTAATACTTCTAGACATGCCATGGTCTCTGAGTATTTTAGCTTTATTTGCCTCATTTTTATTTTTAAAAATAACCATCCCTCCTTCTCCAGTCGTAAGTGATTTATTAGCAAAAAAACTAAAGCAAGAGCAGTTTCCCAAGCTGCCAATCTTTTTTTTTTTGTATCTAGCTCCAATGGCTTCAGCACAATCCTCTATCAATACTAATTTGTTTTTTTTTGCAATTGACTGGATTTCATCCATCGGTGCTGGTTGACCATAAATATGTACTGGCATTATTGCCTTTGTCTTACTAGTAATTTTTCTCTTTAAATCCTCTATAGAAATAGTCCAGTTTTTTAGATCCACATCAACCAAAACTGGTTTTGCGCCAACGTTAATTACTGAGTTGATTGAAGCCGCAAAGGTGAAATTTGGTACAAGTACTTCATCATTTTTTTTTATATCTAAAGTGCTTAATGCTAATTGAAGTGCAGAAGTACCAGATGAAACTGAAACTGCAAAACCTTTGCCAATATATTTTTCAAAAGATTTCTCAAATTCTCCAACAAATTTTCCTACTGAAGAAATATAACCTGATTTGAAAGCTGAAATTACATTAATTAATTCCTCATCACCTATTAAAGGACTAGCAACTGGAAAACTCTTGACTCTTGCATATGTAGCAATATCAATAAGCTGTTTGTCTTTATTGAGTAACGGTATACATTTATAATTTTTAGGTCCATCTCCATCAATATGACTTAATATTTTTTGAATTGATGCACCGATGGGTAACCAAAAAGGTTTTTTATTTAAAAATTTGAATTTTAAATCAACTTGTTGTTTTATCTTAATTCCTGATAGTATGGCTCTTCTAATATCTCCGTCTGTTAGGGAGCCTAAAAGCTTTTTGTCTTTATCTACTACGAAAACAATACCCATAGCATTTTTTTCGATAATTTTAAGAATAGTTTTTAAATTTTGAGGTAAGTTAACTTGATAGTTCATTGTTTCTAATTACATATTTTTCGGTTAATTCTTTAATCTTTTTTAATTCAGATATATTTTCACCATATATTTCTAAAGAAAAATAGTTCACATTTTTTTTCAAAAATTTCCAAAACCACGATTTTTCGTTTATTGTTCCATTTGTGTCAGATAATCCATCATTATCACTTAAATGATAGCCGGTTATGTGGTTTGCACATTTTGATAAAAAATTTTCTGGATTAAAACCTAACGAATTAGACGACACTTTTAGATGAGCTACATCAACTAATAAGTTTATATTTTTAGGAGAATTTTTCATAATTTCGATAGTTTCATCTGTTTCACACATCAGAAAAGGGTTAGATTTAAATTCTAAAAAATTTTTTTTAGACAAAACGTTGTTTTCTATCATTAAGTTAATCCCTAAATTATTTGCAACTTTTGATATATCGTTGAGCGATTTGATGAATAAATCTTTAGATTTTTCTCTATCTGATAAATTTCTTTTTTTTATTACTTTTCCAATTTCAGAGATTGAAAAATCACATAAAAAACCTGCATGAAAACTATAGTAATTTGCTTTTAAAATCTCACAACACTTAAGTGAGTTAATTACGTGATTTAAACTTTGTTTTCTAATCTCATCATCATTTGAAGCGAGATTAAGAATAAAAGGATTTTTTGGAGGTGGAAAATAATTATGTATTTGAAATTTCACGCCTCTCTCTAAATACTTTGAAAGATTTAACACTAAATCTTCGTTATATAAGCCGCCTGATAGTTCAACTAAACTAATTTTTTGTTTAAGGAGTTTTTCTGTAATTTTGTCAGCTGACAAATTAAAGAAACCACCAGTAGAAACGTATACACTCATTTGTTTTTCAAGTCTCTCAGTTTTAATTGATAATCACTTTTTAAATTTCTCTTTGCGATTTTACCAATTACTTTGTTAATATTTTCAAATAAAATACCTGTTCCAGGTCTTTTAAGAGCTAAATGCTTTTTTTCAATAATTTGATTTTTTTTAATATCATTTATCAAGGTTAAACTTTTTCTCGAAACCATTCTCATCTCTTTTTCTTCAATTTGACATTTTTTGATAGAGTTACCTAGAATAACTTTGCTTATTCTTATTTCTTCTACAAGTTTTCTAAGTTCTTCTGGTAAAATTGAAGTTTTTTGATCTGGGCCAGGCAAAAGCTTATTCGTTGTAAAATGTTTTTCTATTACAGCTGCACCTAGTGCTATACTTAAAATAGCAGTTTGATTTCCCTCACTGTGGTCTGAATAACCTACAATACATTTAAACTTTTTTTTAATTGTTGTCATACTGTTCAAATTTAGCGAATGTAAACTGCATGGATAGTTTGAAACACAATGAAGTAAAACAACTTTGTAGTTTTTGTTCTTTTTGTAAATCTTTAGGCATTTCTCAATTTCTATTAAATCTGCCATTCCTGTAGAAATTATAACTGGTTTGTTTGTTTTCGCTAAATAATTATGTAACTCTAAATCAACAATATCTGCAGATGCTGTCTTGAAGGCTGAGCATCCTAATTTATTTAAAAAAACTGCTGAATTTTTATCATACGGAGTAGATAAAAAAATTATACCTTTTTTTTGACAATATCTGAAAAGTTTAAGATGATTTGTTTTAGTTAGCTCAAGTGATTTAAGCATCTGATAATGACTTTCTCTTTTAGAAGAGTTTTTTAATTGGTACTTTACTTTCGGGGTATTTAAAGATGCAAGATTTTCAGCTTGAAAGGTTTGAAATTTTACCGCATCAGCACCAGCTTTTATAGCTTGATTAATCATTTTTTTGGCTAAACCAAGCTTACCACAATGATTTACTCCTATTTCAGCAATTACAAAAGTTTTTTGATTAATGCCAATTTTTTTATTTTGTATTTTTATAATTTTTTCAAAAAGCTGCATATTAATTTATCTGCGCTCCTTTAGTTATCAAAACATTTTTTCCTCTATATTTTTTTGGAAAAAGAAAAATTTTTGCTAAAACATTCCCTAGTGAACTAGCTGAGATCATTTTTGCTTTATAGAGTCTTAAATAATTCCGTTTAAATTTTTCAGAAACATATCCCTCTATACCTGCAGGACTTACACAAATATAATTAATATTTGTTTTTTTAAATTTTGACCAATTATCGAAATATTTACTCATTATTAACAATCCTGCTTTTGCAATAGAGTATTCAATAGGACTTTTTCTTTTTGTGCCTCGATAAATATTAAAATTTGGAACTTTTATGGCGTATACAGATGAAAAATTTACTACAATAATCTTTTTTTTGTATGAACTGAATAAATCATAAATAGATTTATTGAAATTATAATATACTGCTAGATGCTTTGATACGTATTTTAAAAATTTTTGATTATTGTCTTGTAAAAAATTATTAGACTTTATTGGATATAATAAATTGATAATACTAAATATCTTATTTCTTTTTTTTATTTTTTTAAGAAGATTACTAAATTTTTTCCCATTTTCTAAATCGCATCTATGGTAGTTGCTTTTGTAGGTTAGTTTTTTTTTATCAATTAAAATTAATTCATATTTTTCTTTCAATTTTGACACCAAAGCTTGACCTATCAATCCTTCAGATCCAACAATTAAAATTTTTTTTTTCATTTTACGAGGTAAATATTGGTTTTATACTCTCACCTTTAATTAATAAGTTTTTTTTAAGTTTTAAAGTTTTTCCGATCTTTTTAAGAGCTTCAAAAGAAGCGCTTAATGTTTTATTTAATTCTTTATCTCCGTGTCTGTAAGATATAGAGATCCATGGAATTATAATATTTTTTTTAATCATTTCTTGAAGAAAAAAAGTTTTTAGTTTGAGAGCTTGATCTCCAAAATTATAATTAATTACTGGTGAACAAGGTAAACCTTCCATGCTTATGACCTCTTCTAGACCTAAATCTTTGCTTATTTTATTAAATCCATCTTTGAGTTTTTGTCCAAATATTTTATTTTTTTTAATTACATTATTTTTTTTATAAAAATTAAAAGTTGCAATAAAAGCATTGAGTGAGACCATTTCTGCGCCATGTGTAGATGATAAAAAGAAGAAATTATTTTTTTTAGAATTTTTTAAAGAAGCTACTTCCATAATTTTTCTTTTTCCTCCAACAAAAGACATTGAAAATCCATTGGCTATTGCTTTACCAAATGTCGATATATCTGGTGAAATATTATATAGATGTTGCGCTCCTTTTAAATCCCACCTGAAACCTGTTATCATTTCATCAAGGATAAAGACTATTTTATTCTCCTTACATATTTGTTCGACTTTTTTTAAAAAGGTATTATTACTTGACACGTTTTTACATGGAAATTTCATACAACACATTTTAGTTGGGCAAGAAATTGTGGAGGCTTCCATTACCAAGCAGCTGATTTGATTTTTGTATTTTTTTATTAAATTTTTTAAACCTACAACATCTAAGTAACGAAAATTGATTGTGTACCTAGAAATTGACTTAGGTATCCCCTCTTTAAAATTTGTAGAAGATATAAACCAATCGTCAAATGAGAAAAATGGGTGATTAGAGCATCTTAGAATATATTCTTTTTTTGTATAGGCTCTAGCTAGTTTTACTGCACCAGTGACTGCAACAGAACCATGCTTTGCAAATTTGACCATCTCAATATTTTTAAAATTTTTAATAATAGTTTCTGCCGCCATAAGTTCGATATGAGATGGTTTTGTTAAATTATTTCCAAATTTAATTGCTTCAAAAGCCGCACGATTGATTTTATCCTCAGAGTATCCAATTCCGACACTCCTTAATCCCATGCCATAATCTAAAAATTTTTTTTTGTTTTCTGTAAATAGATAAGCTCCTTTTCCTCTTTTAAATATAGAAGGAGTGTTTGATGAGAATTGGTCATGAGCTCGAGAATAAGTATGTGCTCCAGAAGGTATTACTTTATTTAATTTTTTTAAATAGTCCATTTTTTAATATAGTTTCTGCAAATAGTAAATCTAGTTTGTCATCGATATCAGTTTGTAAACTTTTTTTTATGATAAACCCAAGAGTTTTTGATGATATCCATCCTTCATTTAAGAGAAGTTTTTTTGTTTTTCCTATGTAGAAGTTTCCAGATAAAAAAAATTCTTTTTTCTGATTCTGTCTATTAACGTTTTTAGGATAATTTCTAGAATAAATTCTATCATTTTTCATTTTTAATGCAAAGTTACTATGATATTTTGGAACTGAAATTGTAGAAACAATAAAATCAAAAAAATTTTTTTTTCTTTCTAATATTTTAAAAGCGGTTTCAATTTCCTTATAGTCTGTAAATGGTGATGTAGGCTCTAATAGAATGACATATTCATAATTCTTCTTAATTTTATATAAAGTATGTTTTATCACATCAAATGTTCTGCTGTTCGAAGTCGAAATTGATTTTGGTCTTAAAATTTTTATAACTCTCTCATCCTTTACAAGATTCAAATATTTTTTTGAGTCAGAAGTTAAGGCTATATCAGATATAAAATTTATCTTATTTGCAATTAAATAAGGGTATTTTATGAGCGGTATTTTATTTAAAAGCCTAATATTTTTATTTTTTAAACCTCTGCTCCCTTTTCTTGCAGGAATTACACATAGACATTTGTTTTTTGTTTTCCGTTCAGTGTTTATCAAATTTTTCATTTTTTTTATTCAATCTTATTTGCTCTAATTCATATTTTAACTCATCATACTCTTTCATTTTTTTTTTCATAAAATTTAAAGTTAATTTTGTTTTCGCTTTTATCCCTTCAGGAGTTAAAACATATAGATAATTTATTTTTTTGGGGTTTTTTTTAAAATTTTGAATTTTGATTAGACCTTTATCTTTCAAAGCGTTCAAGCAATAGTTTAACTTGCCCAAACTAAACCCTAGGGCTTCGGCCAATTCTCTTTGTGAGGAATTTGGATTATTGTTTATTTTTCTTAAAATTTCAAAATGATCGGGATTATTCTTCATATGTTCAAACATTGAACATATAGTTCAAATATTGAACAGTAAAGTGTTTTTTTTCTTTAAATAGTGATTTTTTTATACTTAAATCTATATATTGTTGAAAATTTTTTTCAGTGCATAAATCAAGCCAATTGAGCTATTAGTACTGGTCAGCTACACGCGTTACCGCGCTTCCACATCCAGCCTATCAACGTAGTGGTCTACTACGGCTCTATAGGAAGAACTAGTTTTGAGGTGGGTTTCCCACTTAGATGCTTTCAGCGGTTATCCCGTCCATACTTAGCTACCCGGCACTGCAGCTGGCGCTACAACCGGTCCACCAGTGGTATGTTCATCCCGGTCCTCTCGTACTAGGGACAAATCCTCTCAATTCTTCTACACCCATGGCAGATAGGGACCGAACTGTCTCACGACGTTCTGAACCCAGCTCACGTACCACTTTAATTGGCGAACAGCCAAACCCTTGGGACCTGCTCCAGCCCCAGGATGTGATGAGCCGACATCGAGGTGCCAAACACCCTCGTCGATATGGACTCTTGGAGGGTATCAGCCTGTTATCCCCGGCGTACCTTTTATCCGTTGAGCGATGGCCCTTCCACTCAGAACCACCGGATCACTATGACCGTCTTTCGACTCTGCTCGACTTGTCAGTCTCGCAGTCAGGCAGGCTTATGCCATTGCACTCTACGAACGATTTCTGACCGTTCTGAGCCTACCTTCGCACGCCTCCGTTACTTTTTGGGAGGCGACCGCCCCAGTCAAACTACCCACCATACAATGTCTTGCAGCCGGATTACGGCATGCAGTTAGATGTCAAGAATAATAAGAGAGGTATTTCACTGGTGACTCCACTTGAGCTGACGCTCAAGCATCAAAGTCTCCCTCCTATGCTAAACATATCATTCCTAACACCAATATAAAGTTGTAGTAAAGGTGCACGGGGTCTTTCCGTCTAACCACGGGAACTCCGCATCTTCACGGAGAATTCAATTTCACTGAGTTGATGTTGGAGACAGCGGAGATATCGTTACGCCATTCATGCAGGTCGGAACTTACCCGACAAGGAATTTCGCTACCTTAGGACCGTTATAGTTACGGCCGCCGTTCACTGGGGCTTCAGAAATGAGCTTGCACTCATCGCATTAACCTTCCAGCACCGGGCAGGCGTCAGACCCTATACATCCACTTACGTGTTAGCAGAGCCCTGTGTTTTTGATAAACAGTCGCATCTCCCTAGCTTGTGCCACCTACTTATAGTTGCCTAAAAATAGGTCCTCCTTCTTCCGAAGTTACGGAGGCATTTTGCCGAGTTCCTTCAACATCATTCTCTCAAGCGCCTAATTATACTCTAATAATCCACCTGTGTCGGTTTCGGGTACGGTCTAATGATGGAGCTATTTCCTGGGACTTTTTCGCGGCTAACTCAATCCATTAAGAGTTAACAACTTACAAAATCCGTCACTTCCATCTGGTCAAGGAATATTAACCTTGTTTCCATCGTCTACGGCTCTCGCCCTCGACTTAGGGACCGACTAACCCTGCGCGGATTAACCTTGCGCAGGAACCCTTGGATTTTCGGCGACAGAGTTTTTCACTCTGTTAATCGTTACTTATGTCAGCATTCGCACTTCTGATACCTCCAGGATCCCTCACGGGTATCCCTTTACAGGCTTACAGAACGTTCCGCTACCAGATATAATTTCCGAAGAAATTATATATCCACAGATTCGGTACATGATTTGAGCCCCGTTACATCTTTGGCGCAGAAACTCTATTAGACCGGTGAGCTGTTACGCTATCTTTAAAGGATGGCTGCTTCTAAGCCAACCTCCCGGCTGTTAAGGAATCTCCACATCCTTTCACACTTAATCATGATTTAGGGACCTTATCTGGTGATCTGGGCTTTTTCCCTCTCGACCATGGACCTTAGCACCCACAGTCTGTCTGCTGAGGTAAAATGTTTGGCATTCGGAGTTTTATGAGGGTTGGTAAAGATTTCTCTCCCCTAGCCCCTTTAGTGCTCTACCTCCAAACATCAATTTACTCAACGCACTACCTAAATAGTTTTCGCGGAAAACCAGCTATCTACGAATTTGGTTGGCCTTTCACCCCTTACCACAAGTCATCCAAAGACTTTTCAACGTCAACTGGTTCGGTCCTCCGGCAAGTGTTACCCTGCTTTCAACCTGCTCATGGTAAGCTCATTCGTTTTCGGGTCTAATTCATACAACTTACGCCCATTTAAGACTCGCTTTCGCTACGCCTACACCTTACGGCTTAAGCTTGCTGGATAAATTAAGTCACTGACCCATTATACAAAAGGTACGCCGTCACTCTAAAAAGAGCTTCGACTGTTTGTAGGCATACGGTTTCAGGTTCTATTTCACTCCCCTAATAGGGGTTCTTTTCACCTTTCCCTCACGGTACTAGTTCACTATCGGTCACTGAAGAGTATTTAGGCTTAGAGGGTGGTCCCCCTATATTCAAACAAGATTACACGTGTCCCGCTCTACTCAAGAACAATATTAAGCTTTACCCCTACGGGACTATCACCCTCTATGGTTAGTTTTTCCAAACTATTTAGGTTATCTCAATATTGCTACTGGCCTATTCCGCGTTCGCTCGCCACTACTAACGGAATCTCAATTGATTTCTTTTCCTCCGGTTACTTAGATGTTTCAGTTCTCCGGGTTAGCTCTTCAAACCTATGAATTCAGTTTGAAGTACCACATAAAGTGGTGGGTTGTCCCATTCGGAAATTTTCGGATCAAAGCCTGCATACAGCTCCCCGAAACTTATCGCAGTATACCACGTCCTTCATCGCCTTTCAGTGCCTAGGCATCCGCCATACGCCCTTAAACGCTTGATTTATGCACAGAAAATAATTTTCTGTCTAAATTAAATTTTTAACAAAATATTCATCTATTCGAATATTTTTGATTGTTCATCATTTCGAACAATCGGATATAGATATTGTTTGATTGTTCGTACTGTTTGAACAATCAAAATTGATATTATTTATTTACAATTTAAAAAAACTAAAAGTGTTGGTGGAGGATAGCGGGATCGAACCGCTGACCTCCTGAATGCAAATCAGGCGCTCTCCCAGCTGAGCTAATCCCCCTAGAAAAATGGTGGGCCGAGGACGACTCGAACGTCCGACCTCACCCTTATCAGGGGTGCGCTCTAACCACCTGAGCTACCGGCCCCTAAGCATTTATGAGACACTTTAATTAAAGAAGAGAAATGAGGACGGCCACATTAACTTAATTTTTTGAGACCAAAAGAAATTTTTTGGTCTTCCTTAGAAAGGAGGTAATCCAGCCGCAGGTTCCCCTACGGCTACCTTGTTACGACTTCACCCCAGTTGCTGATCGTACCGTAGTCAAAGGTATAAGCTTTGCCTTAAGGTGTAACCAACTTCCATGGTGTGACGGGCGGTGTGTACAAGACCCGGGAACGTATTCACCGCGGCGCGCTGATCCGCGATTACTAGCAATTCCAGCTTCATGCACTCGAGTTACAGAGTACAATCCGAACTGAGACACATTTTAGGGATTAGCTTAGAGTCACCTCTTTGCTTCCCATTGTAAGTGCCATTGTAGCACGTGTGTAGCCCAACACATAAGGGCCATGAGGACTTGACGTCATCCCCACCTTCCTCCAGCTTATCACTGGCAGTTCTTTTAAAGTGCCCAACTAAATGGTGGCAACTAAAAGTAGGGGTTGCGCTCGTTGCGGGACTTAACCCAACATCTCACGACACGAGCTGACGACAGCCATGCAGCACCTGTGTTTCGTCCAGCCGAACTGAAGAAACTAATCTCTTAGTTTCGCGACGAACATGTCAAGCGTTGGTAAGGTTCTGCGCGTATCTTCGAATTAAACCACATGCTCCACTGCTTGTGCGGGTCCCCGTCAATTCATTTGAGTTTTAACCTTGCGGTCGTACTCCCCAGGCGGAGTGCTTAATGCTTTCGCTGCGACACTGAAAAATATATTTCCAACGTCTAGCACTCATCGTTTACGGCATGGACTACGAGGGTATCTAATCCTCTTCGCTACCCATGCTTTCGCTCCTCAGTGTCAGTAGTGACCCAGTAAGTTGCCTTCGCATTTGGTGTTCTTTCTAATATCTACGAATTTCACCTCTACACTAGAAATTCCACTTACCTCTATCACACTCTAGCTAAAAAGTTTTGATGGCAGTTCCAAGGTTGAGCCTTGGGATTTCACCATCAACTTTTTTAACCACCTACGAGCTCTTTAAGCCCAGTAATTCCGAACTACGCTAGGTCCCTTCGTATTACCGCGGCTGCTGGCACGAAGTTAGCCGGACCTTCTTATTCGGGTACAGTCATTTTCTTCCCCGACGAAAGAGTTTTACAACCCAAGGGCCTTCTTCACTCACGCGGCATCGCTGCATCAGGGTTTCCCCCATTGTGCAAGATTCCCCACTGCTGCCTCCCGTAGGAGTCTGGGCCGTGTCTCAGTCCCAATGTGGCTGGTCTTCCTCTAAGAACAGCTATTGATCGTTGCCTTGGTAAGCTTTTACCTTACCAACTAGCTAATCAAGTGCGGGCTCATCTTTCGGCGTTAAAACTTTCCCCGTAAGGGCTTATTCGGTATTAGCACAAGTTTCCCCGTGTTATTCCAAACCAAAAGGCAGATTCCCACATTATACTCACCCGTTTGCCACTCAGTATTGCTACTGCGTTCGACTTGCATGTGTTAGGCGTGCCGCCAGCGTACGTTCTGAGCCATGATCAAACTCTCAAGTTTAATAACGGCGCACACTAGCTTCAATAACTTTGAAGTATATCAAAGTTATCTTTCGTTAAAGCGTGTACGACAATTTCTTTATTAACCTAGCCGTCCACACTTCTCTTCTTAAATTTACAATATAAAAAAGCTAAGATTTTATTTAAAAATCTACACACCTTTAGCGTTATTATTATTTAATATCGTAGAGGTGAGCGGTCGTTTTATTACAATTTACCTATAAGTCAAGGCGTATATTAGTCTAAAT
>CACNWV010000002.1 GCA_902624195.1 uncultured Pelagibacteraceae bacterium | reverse complement strand
GGTATTTCTCAAAATTTGACTTCAAAATATAATGCCGTAGATCTAGTAAAAGCTGCGTCAGCAATTCTTGGAGGTAAAGGAGGTGGTGGTAGAAAAGATTTTGCTCAAGCAGGAGGCGTAGATAAAAACAAAATTGAAGAAGCCTTTAAAGAAATTTCTAAAAAAATTAATTAAGTTTTTTCTTTAAATTTCCATCAATAACCTCTAGGAATTGATTTGTTGTTAAATATTTAGTGGACTTATCAATCAAAATTGCCAAATCCTTTGTCATTGAGCCGCTCTCAACGGTTTTAACACATACTTCCTCAATACTAGATGAAAATTTAATTAATTCTTCATTACCATCAATTTTTCCCCTATGACCTAAACCTCTTGTCCATGCAAAAATGGATGCAATAGGGTTCGTCGATGTTTCCTTACCCTGCTGGTGCATTCTATAATGCCTAGTTACGGTTCCATGTGCAGCTTCAGACTCTACAGTTTTGCCATCTGGAGTCATTAAAACGCTTGTCATCAACCCCAAAGATCCAAAACCTTGCGCAACAGTATCAGACTGTACGTCACCATCATAATTCTTACACGCCCAAACGTAACCACCATTCCATTTCATGGCACATGCAACCATGTCATCAATTAATCTATGTTCATAAGTAATATTCGCTTTTTTAAATTTGTCAGAAAATTCCTTTTCAAATACTTCTTGAAAAAGATCTTTGAATCTACCGTCATAGGCTTTAAGTATTGTATTTTTAGTTGACAGGTAAACTGGCCATTTTCTTCCAAGACCGTAATTCATACATGCTCTTGCAAAATTTTTAATAGACTCATCCAAATTGTACATTGTTAAAGCAGTTCCAGACCCTGGAAAATCAAATACTTTAAATTCTTTTTTTTGTTTTCCATCTTTAGAAGTCCACTTCACTTCAAGATTACCCTCGCTTGGAATTAAAAAGTCTGTAGCTCTATATTGGTCTCCAAAAGCATGTCTCCCAATTACAATAGGTTGTGTCCAACCCGGCACTAATTTTGGAACATTATTACAAATAATTGGTTCTCTAAAAACTGTTCCACCTAATATATTTCTTATAGTTCCATTAGGAGACTTCCACATTTTTTTTAATTTAAACTCTTCTACGCGAGCCTCATCTGGAGTTATTGTGGCACATTTTACACCTACACCATATTTTTTGATTGCATTTGCCGCATCTACCGTGATTTGATCGTCTGTATTATCACGGCTTTCCATACCTAGATCGTAATATTTGAGATCTATCTCAAGATAAGGTTTAATCAGCTTATCCTTTATGAAAGACCATATAATTCTTGTCATTTCATCGCCATCTAGCTCTACAATAGGATTTTTAACTTTTATTTTTGCCATAAAATATTGATTGATAAACTTTGATTTTTATACATATTAAGAAAAATTTAGCAAACTTAAAATTATGTTTAATACCATTTTTCCCAAAATCCATAAAGAAGGCTATAAATTCTTAGCTATTTCAATTTTAACTACTTTTGTAGTTTTGTTTTTTTCCAAATTTTTGGGTTTAATTCTTATATTAGTTACAGTCTGGATATACTATTTTTTTCGTGATCCAGATCGTTATTCAATTAATGAAGATAAATTTCTGGTAAGTCCAGCAGATGGGTTAATTACTGATATCTCAGAAAGATCTGGGCCCGAGGAACTAAGGTTAGAAAATACCACGTTTACGCGAGTAAGTGTTTTCATGAACGTTTTTAATTGTCATGTTAATAGAATTCCAACCTCTGGTAAAATTGAGGAAATATATTATAAGCCAGGGAAATTTTTAAATGCATCTTTAGATAAAGCAAGTGAGGAAAACGAGAGAAACTATTTCAAAGTAAAAACAAGCAATGGAAACGAAGAAATTATTATAGTTCAAATAGCTGGTTTGATAGCAAGAAGAATAGTTTGTGAAGTTGAACAAGGTCAAGATCTTAAGCAAGGCGAGAGAATTGGGATGATTAGGTTTGGTAGTAGAGTTGATATTTATTTTAAGAACAAAAAAGTTTTAGCAAAAATTGGGCAAAATGTAGTAGCTGGAGAAAGTTTAATAGCATCAGAATAATGCAACAAAAGCAAAAATTTAAAATAGTGTCATCAAAAAAAACTAGATATCTTTTGCCGAACATACTTACCTTAGGTGGCGTTTGTCTTGGTATAAGTTCTATAAAATTTTCTATAGACGGAAATTACAGTCTTGCAGTAACTTTGATTTTGTTTGCTGCAATATTAGATGCTTTAGATGGCAGAATTGCAAGGTTGATAAAAGGAACCTCTGAGTTTGGAAAAGAGTTAGATTCATTAACTGATTTTGTAAGTTTTGGTATCGCGCCAGTGTTTATACTGTATTTTTGGGAGCTTAATAATTATGGTAAGCTTGGTTGGGCAATAGCACTCGTTTACTCAGTTTGTTGTGTATTAAGACTTGCAAGATTTAACCTAACCAAAAATGATGAGGACCAAGAATGGAAAAATAATTTTTTTGAAGGTATTCCTTCTCCCGCGGGAGGTCTTTTAATTCTTGCACCTTTAATCTATGAATTAAGCAATTTGGATATAAATTTTAATTTTAAAGATTTTACTCCTTATTTTACTATTCTTATAGCTTTACTTTTAGTAAGCAAAATACCTACTCTCTCATTAAAAAAAATTTCAATTTCTTCAAAAGCCACTATTTTTTTATTATTAACTGCAGGAATGATTTTTATAGCTTTGTTATTTTACACTTTTATTACCTTATTAATTTTTACATTCGTTTACTTAATTTCAATACCAGTGAGTATTTTCCTTTTCAAAAATCAACAGAAAAAAAATTCTCTAAAAATATCTGACGAGGACCACGAAGATATTTTGTAATGAAAAAATCAAAAAGAGTTAAAAAAAGTAACTCGTGGAAAATTAAACAACACAGAGATCAGTTTTTCAAAAAATCAAAAATTTTAGGTTATAGATCGAGAGCCTCTTTTAAACTTATAGAACTGAATAGAAAATTTAAATTTATCAAAAATAATTCTAATCTATTAGATCTTGGATCTTATCCTGGTGGTTGGGCTCAAGTTGCAAGCGAAATAGTTACTAATGGTAAAATTTTAACAATTGATATTAAACCTATGAAACCATTAAAAAATGTTCATTTTAAAAAATGTGATATCTTCGACCAAACAACGAAGGATTATATTGAAGATTTTTTTAAAAGAGAATTGGACGTAGTTATTTCTGATATGGCTGCTAATACTACTGGAAATAAAACCCTTGATTCTATTAGAACTAATCAACTTTGTTTAGAAATCATGAGTTTTTCGTCTAAAATTCTTAAATCTAAAGGCGTTTTTGTCTCAAAACTATTTATGGGAGAGGATTTTCTTGAAGTAAAAAACCTAGCCAAATCTTTGTTTAAAGAGGTAAATTTTTTTAAGCCTCAATCAAGTCGTAATGAATCCAAAGAAACTTATTTACATTGTAAACTTTTAAAGTCTTTATAAATTCTAAAAATTGTATATAAGTATTTATGGGAACAATTAAAGAATCTTTAACCTTTGATGATGTATTACTTCTTCCACAATTCTCTAGTGTTTTACCTTCAGATACAGACATTTCAATAAATTTAACTTCAAAGATATCACTTAAAGTCCCTTTTTTATCTTCAGCAATGGATACAGTTACAGAGTCTAGAATGGCAATAGCTTTGGCGCGAGCTGGTGGGATAGGCATAATTCATAGAAATTTAGATATAAAAAATCAAACAAAAGAAGTAGTTAAAGTAAAAAATAAAAACTTAGTAGTTGGTGCAGCCGTAGGGACAAATAAAGAGGATATAAAACGAGCTAAAAATTTAATAGATAACGGGTGTGATTTAATTGTAGTAGATACCGCGCATGGACATAGTAAAAAGGTTTTAGAAACTCTTTCGAATTTAAAAAGAATTAGTAAAACCATTTCAATATGTGTAGGGAATATTGCGACAGGTGAAGCTGCTAAAAGTCTTTATAACGCCGGTGCTGATATAATTAAAGTTGGAATAGGCCCAGGATCAATTTGTACTACTCGAATGGTTTCAGGTATAGGTGTTCCTCAAATTTCAGCAATAATGGAAGTTAAGCGGGTGCTAAAAAAGAAAAAAATTAAAATAATTTCTGATGGTGGTATAAAATTTTCAGGAGATATTGTAAAGGCCATCGCTGCAGGAGCAGACGCTATAATGATGGGCTCAATATTTGCAGGTACAGACGAAAGTCCAGGAAAAAAATTTCGATTACATGGTAAAGTTTTTAAACAATATCGGGGAATGGGATCAATCGGGGCTATGTTTTCAGGCTCAGCAAATAGATATTTTCAAAAAAGACATAAAGATAAGTCAAAATTTGTACCTGAGGGAGTTGAAGGAAGAGTTCAATATAAAGGAAAAATTTCAAAAATTATTTATCAATTACAAGGTGGATTAAGATCATCAATGGGGTATATTGGAGCAAAAAATTTATCGCAAATATCTAAAAATGCTAAATTTATCAAAATCACAAAAGCTGGATTTTACGAAAGCATGGTTCATAGTGTAGAAATGACAGACAAAACGTTCAATTATAAGTTATGATTTTTAAAATAATTAAACTTATTTTACTACTATTTTTACCAACCTTGTTATTTGCCAATACTAATTTTTTTCAAGAAGGTGTAAATTTATTTGCAAATAAAAAATTTGAACAAGCGAGATTTAAATTTGAACAAGATATTGTTTATAATCCCAAAAGTGAATTATCCTATCTATATTTATCCAAAATTTTTCAAAAGCTAGATAAAATTAATCTACAGGAGCAAAACTTAAATACAGTGATACTTTTAAACCCAAGAAATGAAGAAGCTATTTATAGTCTAGCAAAATTAAAATTAGATGCGTCTGACTACAGCAAAAGTAGAGAACTGAACAACAAACTAATTGGTTTTTGTGATAAATTTTGCGGCAAGAGTGAAAAACTAAAAGAGGAAATTGAAAATTTATCAAAAAAATAAATGCAATTTCAAAATATTCCTGAAAAAATACTAATCATTGATTTTGGTTCTCAACTTACTAAGTTAATTGCTAGAAGGGTTAGGGATTTAGGTGTTTATTCTGAAATAAAGACTCCTAAAGAAATAAGAAAAATGAAAAATCTCGATAAGGTTAAAGGGATTATTCTCTCAGGAGGACCATCAACTGTAACTAAAGTTAATTATCAAAGTATCCCAAAAAATGTTATAAAAAGTAAGATTCCAATTCTTGGAATTTGTTACGGTTTACAGCTCATTGCTAAACTTTTTGGAGGGCAAATAAGATCCTCAAGAAAAAGAAGGGAATTTGGTAGAGCGAGAATATTTAAAAAAAAAAATTCACTTTTAACGAAAAATTTTTTATCGTCTAGCAGCAATGTTTGGATGAGCCATGAGGATGCAGTCTTTAAAATACCAAAAAATTTCAAAGCTATCGCCTTCACACGCTCATCAAAATTTACAATTATAGAGAATAGAAAAAAAAAAATTTATGGTGTTCAATTTCATCCAGAAGTAACTCATACTGACAGAGGAAAGCAAATATTTAAAAATTTTTTATTTTTAATTTGTAAAATAAAGAAAAGATGGAGTGTTATTTCTCAAAAAAATAAATTAATCCGTGAAATAAAAAAAAAGGTAAAGAACGATAGAGTTATATGTGCTTTATCCGGGGGTGTTGATAGCAGCGTTGTTGCCTTGCTGGTTAATAGAGCAATTAAAAAAAAACTAATATGTATAATGGTAGATACTGGCTTGATGAGAAAAAATGAATTTAAACATACATATAAAATTTTTAAAAATAGGTACAAATTAAATATCAAACTAGTCAACGCTTCAAAATTTTTTCTCAAAAATTTAAAGAATATTTCAAACCCTGAAAAAAAAAGAAAAATAATCGGAACTTTGTTTATAAAGATATTTGAAAAAGAGGCTAAAAAATTTAAGAATGTGAAATTTTTAGCACAAGGCACTCTTTATCCTGATATAATAGAAAGTAAATCTTCCTCGGGTAGTAAAACCTCTAAGATTAAATCACATCACAATGTAGGTGGATTACCTAAAAAAATGAGGCTGCAATTAATAGAACCCTTGAGAGATTTTTTTAAAGATGAAGTTAGAATTTTAGGTACTTCTTTGGGTTTGTTAAGAGGTATTTGCTTCAGGCATCCGTTTCCAGGACCAGGTTTAGCTATAAGAATTATCGGAAATATAACACCAGAAAAAATTAAAATTTTACAAGAAGCTGATCATATATATATAAAAGAATTGAATAAAAGAGGGCTTTATGACAAAATTTGGCAAGCTTATGCAGCATTACTACCCATAAAAACAGTTGGAGTTATGGGAGACACAAGAACTTATGAGTACACTTGCTTATTGAGAGCTGTGATTTCTGAAGATGGTATGACTGCAGATTATTTTAATTTTCCTAAAGACTTTCTTGACAATATATCAAATAAAATAGTTAACAATGTAAGAGGTATTAATAGAGTTGTGTATGATATAAGCTCAAAGCCACCAAGTACAATAGAACTAGAGTAAAATTTTAATGAATAAAAAAATAAATAAAATTTTAAGAAAAAAATATAAATCTAAAATTGTAAGTTTAACTGCTTATTCGAAAAAGATTGCACAAATTCTTGATAAGCACTGTGATATTATTTTGGTTGGAGACTCGATGGCAAATGTTTTATACGGAAATGATAATACTCATAATCTTACTCTGGAAACAATTATAAGTCATAGTTTAAGTGTGAAAAAGGGGATAAAAAACTCTTTATTTGTTGTAGATATGCCCAAAGGCACTTATGAAAATATCCAAGTTGCAAAAAAAAATGCAAAGTTGATTGTAAAAAAAACAGGTTGTGACGCGGTAAAAATAGAAAGCAATAAAAAGAATTACAACATAATTAAGGGCCTTGTTACATCTAATATACCAGTAATGGGTCATATAGGTTACACACCTCAATTTAAAAAAAAATTTCAGGTTGAAGGAGATACAAAAAAAAAAATTGAAAAGCTTATTAAAGAGGCATTGTTAATACAGAAAGCAGGGGCATTCTCAATTGTTTTAGAGTGTATAGCGCCTGCGGCCTCTCAATTAATTACCAAAATTCTTAAAATTCCCACTATAGGCATTGGATCGTCAAATAATTGTGATGGTCAAATACTTGTTACTGATGATATGCTTGGATTAAGCGGATTTTACCCTAAATTTGTAAAAAAATATGCCTCTTTGGATAGAGTAATTGAAAAAGCTGTTAAAAAATATACTAGAGATGTAAAATTAAAAAAATTTCCAGCAAAAAAAAATTTTTTAAATGGAACAAAACTTAGAAAAAAAAATTGAATTTAAAGAAAAATTGCTATTTTTCTTAAAGCAAAATAAATTAAAAATATCTGTAACAATATTTTTAATTTTATTAGTTGTAGTGACTTCTATAATCCTTAAAATAATTAATGAAAAACGAAATATAAACATATCAGAACAGTTCATTCAAGCAGGTATATATTTTGATACGGATAAAGTAGAGGAATCCAAAAAACTTTATAGAGAAATTATATTAAGTAAAAATAGTTTTTATTCTATTCTGGCACTGAATATTTTAATAGAAAAAGAATTAGAAACTGATGATGTAATTTTAAATTATTTCGGTAAAATAGAAAATTTAGATATATCAAAAGACCAGAAAGATTTAATACATCTAAAAAAAGCACTCTTCTTAATTAAAAACTCGAAATTAAATGAAGCAAATAAGTTACTTAATAATTTAATTGAGAGTGATTCTAAATTAAAAAATTTAGCACAAGATATTCTAACTAAAAAATAAATATTAATGAAATTATTTTTAAGTTTTGTATTAATTATATTTATTAGCAATTGCTCTTTCGATGACAAAACTGGTATTTGGAACAATGACAATCCAAATAAACTCAAGAAAAATGATTTGTTTGCTGAATTTAAAACGCTCTCGTCTCAATCAGATGAATTTAAAGAAATTATTCCACTAAACAAAAATTACAATCCTTCATTTTTAAAACAAAAAACCAACATTAGTTGGAATGATATTTTTTATAGCTCAACAAATAATTCAATTAATTTTAATTATTTGGGTTTAAATAATCTTATTCTTAAAAGCAAAAAAATTTCAAGCCATGATATAATGAACCATAAATTACTTAACAATAATATTGTAATTTTAGCTACCTCAAAAGGAGACTTGATTTTCTATTCTTTAGATAACGAAAGAGTAATCAATAAATTTAACTTTTATCAAAAAAAATTTAAAAAAATACCTAAAAAAATAAATTTCATCACTCTCAATGATATTGTTTATGTTTCAGACAATCTTGGTTTTTTGTACGCATTTGACTATTTATCAAATAAAATTATTTGGGCAAAAAATTACAAAATACCTTTCAGATCTAATCTCAAACTATACAAAAATAAGCTTATTGCAGCTAATCAAAATAATATTCTTTATTTCTTTAACAAAAATAATGGAGATGTATTAAAATTCATACCAACTGAAGAAACTATAGTAAAAAATCAGTTTGTTAATAGTTTATCGATTAATGAAAACTATTCCTATTTTTTGAATACTTACGGGTCATTATATTCAATCAATAACAAAACAATGAAAATTATTTGGTTTATAAATTTAAATCAATCAAATGATTTAAATCCAAGTAATTTATTTTTAGGAAATCAAATTGTAAATTTTAATAAAAAAATTATTGTTACATCAAATAAATTTACTTATATTATAAATAAAGAAAACGGTGTAATTGATTTTAAATTTAACTTTTCATCCTTGATTAAACCAGTAGCAAATAATGATAACGCTTACTTGATTTCAAAAAATAATTTATTAATTTGTCTTAATTTAAAAAGTGGAAAAATTTTATATTCTTATAATATCAATGAAATGATTTCAAATTTTTTAAAAATAAAGAAAAAAAAAGCAAAATTTAAGACTCTTGTAATTGCAGGAGATAAAATTAATATCTTTTTAAGTAATTCCTACGTTTTAAAAATTGATGCTGCTGGTAAATTAACTGATATAGTAAAGTTACCTAGAAAAATTAAATCATTTCCTATATTTTCTCAAAATAATTTAATATATTTAGATAAAAAAAATAAAATATCTGTAATCAATTAATTATTTGACTTTCCACTCAGTAAAGATAATTGCTTAATCTTAAGACCTTTTAACTTATCTGAGGGTTTTATTGGATATTCTCCGGTAAAATAATGATCGCTAAATTGCGGATAATTTGAATTTCTAATTGAGCCTGTAAGTGCCCTATAAAGACCATTTAAACTTAAAAACTTTAAAGTTTTAGCTTTTATATATTCACACATTTCATCTAAATTTTTTTCATGTGCTAACAGTTCCTCTTTAGTAGGCATATCTACACCATAAAAATCTGGATATTTTATCTCTGGGCAAGCTATTCTTACGTGTACTTCCTTTGCTCCACTTTCGTAAAGCATTTTAACAATTTTGTGACAAGTTGTTCCTCTTACTAAAGAGTCATCAATTAATATGATACATTTATCTTTTACTATGGTCTTAGTGGAGCTTAACTTTAATTTTACACCTAAACTTCTTATACTTTGTGTTGGCTCAATAAATGTTCTTCCAACGTAATGATTTCTAATTAAACCTAATTCGAAAGGTTTTTTCGATTTTTGTGCAAAACCCAAAGCTGCGGGCACGCCTGAGTCGGGGACGGGCACAACCATGTCAGCATCTAAATCAGTCTCTTTTGCAAGCTCAAGTCCTAGATTTTTTCTATATTCATATGCACATTTTCCATTGATAAGACTATCTGGCCTCGCAAAATAAATATATTCGAAGACGCAAGGTCTAGGCTTTTGTTTGGGAAAAGGTTTAATACTTTTAATTTTGTTGTCTTCGATTATTACAATCTCCCCATTTTCGACATCTCTTACGTAGGAAGCTCCAACAATATCTAAAGCACAAGTTTCAGAGGCAAATATAAATGAATTTTTCAACTTACCAATAACTAAAGGTCTAATACCAAAAGGATCCCTAACTCCAACTAATTTTTTATTTGTCATTAAAATTAGTGAATATCCACCTTGAATTTGAAATAGAGCATCTATTAATTTATCTAAAAATTTCTCTCTTTTTGATTTTGCTACTAACTGGACTATTGTCTCAGTGTCGCTTGTAGTCCTGAAAATTGCTCCATCTTTCACAAGCGTCTCTCTCAATAACAATGCATTTGTAAGGTTCCCATTGTGAGCTACGCTTACACCACCCATATATAAATCAGCAAAAAAAGGTTGAATATTTCTTAAAGATGTTTCACCAGTTGTTGAGTATCTATTGTGTCCAATTGCAAAAGAACCAGGCAGTCTTTTCAAAGTTTCTTGATTTGTAAAATGATCTCCAACTAAACCTTGTCTTTTTTCTGAATGATAATTCTTTCCGTCAAATGAAACAATTCCACATCCTTCTTGTCCTCTATGTTGTAAAGCGTGCAAACCTAAAGCAACTAATGCAGCAGCGTCTTCGTGGTTGGATATTCCGAAAATTCCACATTCTTCTCTTAGTTTATCTAATTTAGATCTTTTCAATTTTCTCTTTCGTATCAATAAAATCTTTACTTGAGGGAAACTCCTCAATTAAAATTACACTTCCTTTATATACCAAATTAAATGATATAGCTTTATCAGCTGATATACCCCAATTCTTGTAAGGATAAAACCAATTTAATATTGAAAATAAACAAACACTAACAACATAACCTTTAAAAATACCAAATAACAGACCAAAAGATTTATCTATTGATCCTACTCCTGTCCAAGTTACAGCTCTACCGAGAGCTCTGCCAAAAATTATTGTAAAAAAAAGAGTAAAAATAAAAATTACAACTCCGAGACCTACATTATTTACGAAATCTGACTCAATATAATCACTTACTGCAGGTTGAAGTTTAGGCACTAAAATTATAGTTACTATTGTAGACACAACCCACTTCATAAAAGAAATTAAACTTAAAGAAAATCCTTTTAAGGTACATTGTATTATAAAAAAAATTAAGATCAACAAAACCGATATATCGAACAAATTAATATTATTAAATACATTATTGATCATTTAACTTTGAACTTCCTCACCGAAGGGTTTATAAATTAACAATAACTTAGGAAGTAAAGTCAATACTGATATCATGGCTAACAACATCGCTATACCAGTAAAAAAACCAAAATATATGGTTGGAATAAAGTTTGATAATACTAGAATCGAAAATCCAAAAACTATGGTCAAAGAAGTATTTAAAATTGCAACACCAACAGTGTTGTGACATTTATCCAATGTTTTATTATAGTTTTTAATTATTTTAAATTCCTCTCTAAATCTATAAATATAATGAATGCTATTATCTACAGCTATGCCAATAGTTATAGCTGCAATTGTAATAGTCATCATATCCAAAGGAATTTTCATTAACCCAATTATCCCTAATATGAAAAAAGCAGCAATAAAATTAGGAACCACTCCTATTACCGACAGAGTGGTATTCCTGAACAATATTAAAAACATTGCAAATATACCTAACATTACCACTCCTAAGGTAAGAATTTGAGATTTAAATAAACTTTGAAGTAAATTGTTAAATAAAATTAATACTCCGGTTAATTTAAATTCGTCTTTACTAAATCCTAAATCATTTTCTAGATCAGCATTGATTTTGTTTATGAGCTCATTTCTCCTCAGATTTTTCAAAGAGTCTTTAATTCTAACTGATATTCTAGCTTCATTTTTTTCAACTGAAATATAAGGAGAGACAATTTCTTGTTTTATTTCTTCAGGAATTTTACTATGAAGAACAGCAATTTCCAAACTTTGAAGTTGTTTTTTATTTAAATCTTCAGCTACTCTCAAAATCGAACCAAATGATAAAACTTTTCCTATTTCTGGAAGTGAGTCTAAATAATCGTGAACTTTTAAAATTTTATCCATTTTATCTCTAGTAAACCAATATTTCGATTTATCTTCATTATCTTGAGTGTCTTCTTCCCACTCGGAGAATTCATCATCAGTCTGCTCTTTTTTCATTTGGGGAAATTTTATAATGATTTCTAAGGGAGTTGTTCCTCCTAATTCTTCATCAATTTTCTTCATTCCTTTATAAATTTCTGTTTCCTTATTAAAATAATTTATAAAGCTATTTTCTACTTCTAATTTTGAAATTCCAATTATGCTCGCAATAATAACTATCCCAGTCAAACCAAAAAGTAAGATACGACTTTTTTTTGCAACAGAGCCTAAAGTAGATGTAATAAAAGACTTTTCTGTATTTTTAATATTGATTTCACTTTCCTTCGAAAAAATATTTAATAAAGATGGAACAAGTAAAAATGTTACTAATAATGATACTAAAAGACCTAATGTCATCATCCATCCGAAATCGATAATTGGTTTTATGCCGCTAAAAATTAAAGATAAAAAAGCACATACAGTAGTTAATACAGAATAAAAAATTGGTAGCATCATTTTTTTACTTGCCTCTAGCACAGCTTCATTTTTTGATAAATTTGGAAATTCTTTTTTGATTTGTAAAAATCTGACTGTTAAATGAATATTCATCGCCATATTCAGTATAAGCATCAGTGCTATAAAATTTGATGAGATAACTGTAACCTTCCACCCAATAAAACCTAACAATCCGATCATAATAATGACTGATGTCATGCATCCTAATAGAGGCATAAACACCCATTTGATATTTTTGAAAATAAACCAAAGAGTTAAAATTATAAAAGCAAAAACTCCGAAACCAAAAACGACAATATCACTTTTAATAAAACCCATCATATCATCAGATATCATTGGGATACCACCTAAGTGAATTTTTGCATTTTCACCGTATTTATTTATAACGTCTCTTATTTCATTAATATTTTGGTGATTTCTAGTATTGTAAAGATTTTTGTACTTTTCATACTCTTTAAGAAAATTTTTATAATTAATTTGTTCTTCTTTGTTTAGACCAGTTTCGATAGATTGATCATAGTATTTATCCTTTATCTTGATATACTCAGCTAGTCTTTCGTCTTTCTTCAAATAAACAACTATACCTGAAGTTTTACCATCTTCGCTGATAACATAATTTTTATAAATTGGACTATTAACAATTTCCTCAAAACCTCTTTTTCTATCAATTTCAGGATAAGATAATGTCTTATAATTCTTTAATCTATCCATCAAGTTTTCGTCAGTGCTTTTTAATAACGGCACATCTATAATTGTTACAACTTTGTCTACCCACGTTAATTTTTCAATTTTCGATTTCAGTAATTGTAAATTTAGAATAGTTTCCTTATCAATAAAACTAGATACCGGTGTATAAGTAAGTACCAAAAAATCTTTAGATCCATATCTTTCATTAATTTCTCTTAAGTATTTTAAATCTTTGTCTCCCTCCAATAGAAGAGCATCAGATGAAGCATCTAAATTGAAGTTTTTTGCTTGGTAAATTGAAAAAAATATAATACAGGCTAATAAAAATATTGTTAATTTCGAAAAATCTATTACAAATTTTTTATAAATATAAGACAACATTGAGATATTTCAGATATATCTTAATTTATTTATAACTAAAGAAAAAACTGGCTCTAATTTTTAGATAAATCTTTAAATTTCGTGTAAATTCCCTCAAACTCAACTTTGATTGTTCCCGTAGGACCATGTCTTTGCTTACCCAAAATGATATCAGCAAGACCATTAACATCGTTCATTTTTGACTGCCATTCTGCATGTTCAATAGACCCCAATTTCGGTTGTTTTCTCTCTAAGTAATATGACTCTCTAAATACGAACATTACAACATCAGCATCTTGTTCAATCGACCCAGATTCTCTAAGATCTGCTAACTGTGGCTGTTTATCATCTCTTTGCTCTACTGCCCTTGAAAGTTGTGATAAAGCTAAAACAGGTACAGATAATTCTTTCGCCAAAGCCTTTAAGCCTTGAGTTATTTCTGAAATTTCTTGAACTCTTCCTTCATTTTTATTTAAGTTTGATCTCATCAACTGAATATAATCTACCACAACTAAACTTAAACCAAATAATCGTTTTATACGCCTAGCCCTATTACACAAAGTTGCAATAGTTATTGCTGGGGTCTCATCGATATACAAGGGTAAATTATAAATATTTCTTGAAGTCTCAATATATCTATTGATTTCTTCCTCAGTTACTTTTCCTCTTCTGATATCATCTGATTTGATTTTTGCTTGCTCAGATAAAATTCTCGTTGATAGTTGTTCAGAAGACATTTCCAAAGAGAAAAATGCCACAGAAGATTTTTCTTGACGATTTAAAATATTTTGAGCCGCATTATATGCTATATTAGTTGCTAAAGCGGTTTTACCCATCGAAGGTCTTCCAGCTAAAATTATTAAATCAGATTTATGTAATCCACCTAATTTTTCATCTAAATCTGTTAGACCTGTAGGAACACCTACGACACCTTGATCACTTTGCATAGCTTGAGTAGCCATTTCAATAGTTTGATCTAATGCATGGTTAAATTTTAAAAATGATTGAGAAAAACTTCCTCTCTCAGCTAAATCAAAAAGAGATCTTTCTGTATCTTCAATAATTCTTTCAGCATTTTGTTCTTGTGATGAAGCGTTAATAGTATCCGAAGATAATTTGCTAGAGATCAATACTAACTCTCTTCTTAAATACATTTCGTGCACAATTTTGGCATAGTCAATTGCTTGCTTAGTAGAGCTAGAAAATCTTGTTAGTTTTACTAAATATTCTGTACCTCCAACTTCACTTAACATGTTATCTTTTTCAAAATAATTTTTTAAAGTAATTGGATTTGCGATCATCCCTTTATTATTTAAACTTTCAATCACCTCATATATTTTGATATGCGCTGGGTCGTAAAAAATTGATGACGAAACAATTGTTGAAACTTCATCAATTATATCATTATTTACCATTATTGATCCAAGAAGCGCCTGTTCCGCTTCTAAGTTTGAAGGTTGTTTGTCTTTTATTCCTTGATGTATTAGGCTTGTTTCTTTCACAATATGGATAGTATTTAAAACCCTATCTGGTTAAAGAAAAAAGTTACTCACTATTTCAGAGTATCTGTGGAAAAGTTATTTAGATTGTATTTTATCAATCTTTATCGAAATAATTGCTTTTACCTCTGAATGGAAGTTGATACTAGCATTAAAAGTGCCCACTTTATTTAGTTCATCTTTTAGAATTATTTGAGAAGGGCTTACATCAGCTTTAACTTCTTCTTTAATCAAATTAGTAATTTCTTTAGGCTTAATAGACCCATACAATTCACCATTTTCTTTACTTTCTCTTTTAAAAATAAAAACTTTTTTATTAACTAATTTAGATATTTCCTTAAATTTATTTTTTATCTCTACATTTTTTTTGTTTAACTCATCTTTTTTCTTTTCAACATAACTTTGATTTTCTTTATTAAATCTTAAAGCTTTCCCTTGTTTTAAAAGGTAGTTTCTTCCGTATCCATTTTTTACTTTAACTTTATCACCTATGTTTCCAAGATTTAAAATGTTTTCTAATAAAATAAGTTCCATATTAAAGTAACCCTAAAATTTTAGCTTTTTTTATTTCTTTAGTTAATTTTTTTTGCTTATTAAATGAAACAGAACTAATCTTGGAAGATACAATTTTACCGTTGTCAGTTATATATTTTCTTAGAAGTCCGACGTTTTTATAATCTATGACAGGGGCATTTTTCGTGGACAATGGACATTTTTTTTGAAACTTTCCATCAATTTTTTGAAACAAACTCAGTTTATTTAATGAGCTTGAACCTTTTCTTTGGAACTTTTTATTTTTTCGCTTCATTACCTACTTTTTATCTTTTTTAAAATATTCGCTTTTAATATCTAATTTTTTATATTTTACGGTCAAATAACGAATTATAGATCCGTCAATTCGAATTTTTTTCTCGATTTCGTTTAAAGTTTTATTATCACCTTCAAACTTATAGTGAATAAAAAAGCCTTTTTGATAATTTTTAATTTTACTCGCTAAATTAATAAGACCCCATTCCTCAACTTTAATCACTTTACCAGACGACTTATTTATCAGCTCATTATACTTATCTTTTATAGATTTAAGTTCTTTTTCCGCCAAGTCTTGTTTTGCTACAATTGTATTCTCGTAAAAAGCCATTTTTTTTATGTAAATTAAGTTTTAATTATTATTTTCAAAGCATGGTTTATACTATAATGAATGATTATATCAATACTAATAATTATTAATTAAATTAGATAATATGAGCGCTTTATTATTTCCAGGGCAAGGATCTCAAATTGTAGGTATGGGCTCTGAATTTTATAACGAATTTGAAATTGTAAAAGAAATATTTAAAAACGCAGATAAAAAACTAAATTATTCGTTATCAAAAATAATTCTAGAAGGTTCCGAAGAGGAATTAAGATTAACTAAAAACACCCAACCTGCTATTCTAACTGTAAGTTATTCAATTTTTTCAGTTTTAAAAAATAATTTTAATTTTGATTTTAGCCCTTTTAAATATTTTTCTGGTCATTCATTAGGCGAATATAGCGCATTAGTTTGTGCTGGTTCACTTAAATTTGAAGATGCAGTTTATTTGTTACATGAAAGAGGAAAAGCGATGCAAGATGCGGTTCCAGTAGGAAAAGGAAGTATGATTGCAGTTTTAGGAACTAAAATTAATGATATAAAGGAGTTGATGAATAATACAAACAAAGAAACTGGAGTATGTGAAATCGCGAATGATAATGCTGAAGGACAAACAATAATTAGCGGGGATAAAAAAAGCATTGATAGTTTCCAGTTAAAGCTAAAAGAGAATAAAATTAAATGCATTCCTTTAAAAGTTAGCGCTCCATTCCACTGCTCTTTAATGCAACCCGCTGCTGATATTATGAAAGATAAAATTAATAAAACTTTTTTTAAAAATCCGAATTATGAAATTGTTAGTAACGTTAATGCTAGACCAGAAAAAGATTCAAAAAAAATAAAAGACTTATTGTATGAGCAAATTTTTTCTACCGTAAAATGGCGTGAGTCTATAATTCTTATGTCCAAAAACGGTGTTACAAATTTTATTGAAATAGGCCCAGGAAAAGTTCTATCTGGAATGGTGAAAAGAACTCTTAGAAATGCAAATTGCTTTTCAATTAATTCAATTGCTGATATTAAAAATTTAGAAAATGAATTTAAAAAATAAAAAAATCCTAATTACAGGAGCAACCGGCGGAATAGGAAATTGTCTTGTAGAGAAATTTAATAATTTAGGCTCAAGGGTTTATGCCACAGGAACAAATGAGAGTAAACTGAATAATCTCAAAAAAAGATTTAACAATATTGAAGTTGGAAAATTTCAATTAGATGATCATAATAAGATAGAAGAATTTATTGATACTGTGGAAAAAAAATTGGAAGGAATAGATATATTAGTAAACAATGCAGGAATTAATTCAGACAATTTATCAATAAGATTGAATGAAGAAAATTGGAAAAAAGTTTTAGATATCAACTTAACTTCAACCTTTTTGATGTGCAAATATACTATAAAAAAAATGTTGAGAAGAAAAAATGGAAAAATAATTAACATTACCTCGATCGTTGGTCATACTGGAAATTTGGGACAAGCAAATTATTCAGCTTCAAAAGCTGGAATTATTGGTTTTTCAAAAAGTTTAGCAATTGAGTATGCAAAAAAAAATATAAATATAAATTGTGTCTCTCCAGGATTTATTAAAACCGAAATGACCGATAAAATCAGTGAAGAATTTAAAAAAACTTTGATTAGTAAAATTCCTTCAGGAAATCTTGGTACTGGTGAAGATGTTTCAAATTGTGTAGCGTTTTTAGCCTCTGATTTGGCAAATTATATTAATGGTGAAACAGTGCATGTAAACGGAGGAATGTATATGGCTTGACAATTCTATTTATTAATCTAATAAGAAATTAAACACATAAGAAAGGAATTCATGTCAGAAGATATAAAAGGTAAAATAAAAAAAATAGTTGCAGATCACTTAGGTATCGAAGAAGAGAAAGTTACAGAGGAAGCGAGTTTTATTGACGATCTAGGTGCAGATAGTTTAGACACTGTGGAATTAGTTATGGCTTTCGAAGAGGAATTTGGTTCTGAAATATCAGATAGTGAGGCCGAAAAAATTCTTACTGTTGGAGATGCAATTAAATTTATTGAAAGTAAAACTAGCTAACAAAAATTATTACTTAAATAAATATGGCTATTGATAACAACATCATGGTTATATTATCTTCACCCTCCGGTGTTGGAAAAACTACATTAACAAAAAAAATACAACAAAAATACCAATCTTTTAAAATTTCTGTTTCTTACACTACTAGACCACCAAGATCTAACGAAGTTGATGGAGTTGATTATAATTTTGTCAAAAAACAAGAATTTGAAAAATTAATAAAAAAAAATGCATTTTATGAATATGCAAAAATTTTCGAAAATTATTATGGCACTTTAAAAAAAAATGTGGATGAATCATTAAAAAAAAATGATATTATTTTTGATATAGATTGGCAAGGCACCAAGCAGCTGTCTAAATTTAAAAATTTGAATTTAATAAAAATTTTCTTAATTACAGAAAACAAAGAAGAACTAAAAAAAAGATTAATCAATAGAAACCAAAATACAGCCGATGAGCTAGAAAAAAGATATAATTCATTTGATGAGGATATAAAATATTGGAGTGACTACGATTATATTTTGATAAATAAAAATCTAGACGTATGCTTTAAACAAATCGAGAACATAATTTTGATGAATAAAAAAAATGATATTAATTTTTCTCAAAAAGCTCAGTAATTTTATAGTAGATCTCCGGTTCAATATCTGCCGGTCTTAAATTAAGTTTTATTTTTCCTATCTTTTCTATTTGGGTTTTTGTAAGAACCTTTTTAATCCTTTTGTTAATCATTTTTCTTTTATTTGAAAAAATTATTTGTGTTACCTTTTCAAGGTTACAAATATTTTTTATTTTGTACTTATTCATTTTTTTTGGTTTAAAGTGGATAACCTCAGAAGTAACTTTTGGCTTAGGAAAAAAACAATTATATGAAACTAAAAATTTCTTAATCACATCTAATTTATAATTACTTAAAATTGAAATTCTACTATAATTGATTGAATTAAATTTACCTGTTATCTTATCAGCAAGCTCTTTTTGAAACATTAAAATTAAATCAGAAAAGCTTTCTCTTTTAGTTTCAAATCTTAAAATTTTTACAAGTATTTGTGAAGATATATTGTAAGGTAAATTTCCGAAAATAATTGAATTAGCTTTTACCTCTTTTTCAAGATTAAATTTTAACACATCAGCAGTAATAACTTTAACATTTTTATTTTTAAAATATTTTTCTTTTAATTCTTGAGATAAATTTTCATCTTTTTCGATCAATGTGATAGATCTTGGCTTAAGGCTTAAAATTTCATCAGTTAACGCTCCTTTACCTGCACCTATTTCAATTATGTTTTTATTTCTTATTTTTACTAATGCAACTATTTTTCTAATTATATTTTTGTCTATTAAAAAGTTTTGTCCTAACGATTTTTTTGGAAATTTCATCTTCCAAATTTATTAATAAAGTTAATACATTTTAATAGACTTAGAGGGTTAGCTTTATTTTTACCGATAAGATTAGTTGCTGTCCCATGATCAGGAGAAACTCTCAAATACTTGAGGCCTAAGGTTAAATTAATTGCGTTGAATTTAAACAATGTTTTGAAAGGACTTAATACTTGATCGTGATACATGCCTACGATTACATCGTAATTTTTATAATCATTTATAAAAACAGTATCTGAAATTAAAGGTCCTTTAATCCTAATTCCTTTTTTTCTTAATTTTAAGATTGTAGGAATTATTACTTTTTTTTCCTCAGAATTTAATCTTAGTTCAGCATTATGTGGGTTCAGTCCTAAAATTCCAATTTTAGGTCTTTTTTTAAATATTTTTTTAAAACATTTATCTAAACTTAAAACTTTATTGAATATTGTTGTTTTATCTATTTTTTTTGAAACATCTTTAATATCTAAATGAGTGGTTAAAGGTACTACATTTAATAAAGGGTTGCTTATCATCATTACTTCAGTATTTTTTTTTACATTACATTTTGACGCAAGGTATTCCGTAACCCCGGTTTTATTCTTTTGTAAAAGGCTTTTGTCAATCGCACAATTAATAATTCCCTTTACCATTTTATTTTGTGCAAGTTTATGAGCTAAATTTAAACTTTCTTTAACAAATTTTGAAGCCGATTTTTGGTCTACTTGAAATGGCTTTATAAATTGCAAATCAATATCTAATATTTTTAAATTTTTACCACTATCATATTCATTAATATTTTTAATCTTATTTATTCTTACTGGATATTTTAGCTTCTTAAATTGTTTTTCTAATAATCTAAAATTTGAAATTAAAATTATTTTTTTTTGAATAGATTTTGGTATTTTAATCCAACTTTTATAGATTAGTTCTGAGTTTATACTGTTAGGATCACCACTTAATAAAATAATTTTTTTTTGCATTATTTATACTCAATTAAACTTGTGTTTTTAAGCTTTGATAAAAGACTTCTCGAATATAAATTAAATAACTCATTCTTCTTTTGATCTATTAAGTTTTTTCGTAACTCATCAATATTTAAATTTTGTACTTTAGAAATTCTTTTTTTATTTAATTTTAAGAATAGAGCACTGTTTGCAGTTATAAGAGGCTGGGTTATTTCCCCCTCTTGAATATTTTTTATCAGCTCAAATATATTTTCATTTAAAGTATTGGCATTAAGCCATCCTAAATCTCCTTTATTAACTGAAGATGAGGAAATACTAAATTTTAATGCAGTGGCCTCAAATCCAAAATTTTTTATTTGGTCTTTAATGTTTGATAACTTTTGTTGATCACTTGAATTATTATTTAACATGATTTCAATTTCAGAAATTCTGTACTGCACAACTTCACCCTTATCTTTAATTAATTTTTCCAATTCCGTATTAATATTTTTTTCGTCTAGTTCTATTTTTTTTGAGTAAATCCTATAAATATAATTTTGCCATTTAAAACCAATATCTAAATCTTCTAAAAAAAGTTGAAAATCTACGTTATTAACTTCAAATTTTTTTTTTAAATTATTAGTATCATTAAACGAAATCTTATTAAGATAATTATCAATTTGTGCTTGATTAGTTTTGAAATTATACTTTGATAATTCAATTTTTTTTAGTTTCTGTTGAATTAAGTAATCAATTGCTTGCTTTTTGAGTTTATTAATATTTTCTTGATCGATTTCTTGATCAGCTAAAATAATAGTGGATAAAATTTTATTTTTAATTTCAAAATTAGTTATTATTTCATTTTCGACTTTCAATATAATAGTATTCTCAACTTTTGCAAAAGCACTACTAAAAAAAATAATCAAAGAAAAAAAAATTAATGATGAAAGCTTCATTGACTAAAAGACGGAGAGGTAATATTTCCAAATGGGGATAATGTAATTTTAAACAATAAAGAATTTTCAGGCTCTAATTCAGAGTCATTATAAAATTCTCTTCTATAAACTAAACCTGCTCTTAAGCAATCATTGAAATATTCATAGCTTAAATTGTAGTATTCTGAAGAATTAGTGATTAAATTTCTTTTAGTCTCAAAACTAAAAATTCCATTTTCTTTATTGGTTAAATTTAATTTAGTCTTAAAATAATCATTTTCACCAATATGATTATTTTCTTTTAAATAATTAAAGTCAATATCCATGAAATCAAAGTTCATATTTAATCCTAGTTCGTTATAATTTAATTCTTTATAATTTTGATCTAGAGCAAAATTATAATTTAAATTGAATTTATTTCTACTAAAACTAGCAGACCCAACCATATCAGAGAGCTTTTCGTCCAAACTAGTTTTGCTATTCATATTTTTATTTTCTTTATCATTAATTATTTGAGCTACAGAAAAGTCAAAGTTATTTTGATTGTTTTTAATTTTATAATCAAAACCAACGGTCCCTGATAATCCTGTTTCAAAATTATTAATATCATCTAGGCGATCCATACTGAAAGCTCTAGTTGGATCCAGTTTAGACCCGTTTTCTTCTTTTCTCATGCTTCCTGGTGCAAATCGTAATAACATTTTCGGAGTTAACAAATGTTCTGAATTTCTATTATTTTTTTTTAAATTTACTTCTGAAGCTAATCCTATAGCACCATATAATTCATTTGTAGCGCTATCTTTAAATCTATCAATATTCTTAGTTTCGTAATTTATATTTTTAAAATTTCCTAAAAAAGTACTTTTTATAAATGTATTAAGAAAAATGTTTTTAGAAGTCCAATTTAGATCATTAATCTGAAATGTAGAAAGTTTATTCGTATCGTAATTATGTATTTTTAAGTTAGATTGTAATTCGAGATTCCCAAAGTTTTCATCACTATATAAGTTTTTGTTAAATGTGAGTTCTGGTAGAATATATTCGTATTTATCAACGTAATCATCTTTTAAAGTTTCATAAACACTAGCATCTAAACCTAAAAATAAATCATCTTTCTCATGTGTAAAATTAAAGGAACTTTCAAGTGTATCACTATTATAATCTACTAGATTTGATTTAATTTTATATAGCTTTAAATATTTATTATTAGAAACTTCTTGAACTGAAAAACTAATACTATTATCAGATTGATTTTTACCTTTAAATGATTTTGTAAATTGAGAAAAAAAATGAGATTTTTGACCTGCACCTTTTTTTGGGGAAGTTTTTTTATAACCTTCAGTAAAACCAAAATCCATAAGTAAATTTGAGTTTTTAAAAGCTTGATGATACTCACCGAAAAATAGAGGGTTTTCATTTGAATAAATTTTATTGTTCAAAGTTAGGTTTTTATCAGGACCCAAAGACCAAAAATATGGAATATTTAAAGCAGCACCTAAATTTTTACTATCAGAGAAAGAAGGAGGCAAAAAACCAGATCTTCTAGTTACAGTTGGATCTGGATGAGATAATTTAGGAAAATAGAAAATTGGTATATCATACACTTTCACAACTGCATTATCATAATAAATGGTTTTCTTTTTTTTATCATGCAATAACTGGGAGGCCTGTATAGTCCAAGGAGGACATTTATCATTTTTTCTATAATCACATAAAGTAAAGTTACTTTTATTAAACTTTCCAAATTTTTCATCAATTTTTATCGTGTTAGCGAATATTCTAGGTTTATTTTTTTCATTAATTTTAAATGAATCTGCGTTTAAAAAAGCTTTAATATCTGTTCCTAATATTTCCCTTTTTTTAGTATCAATATAGATTTGTGAAAACTCATATTCGTTTTCAATTTTATCTTTAATCTTTATTGCTCCAATAGATTTAAATATATTTTCTTTTGATAAATATTCAAAGCTATCTAAGTAAATTAAATTATTCTCTAAGTCAGTTATAATAGTCGCTTCGTCAGATTTAATAATACTATCTTTATTATTAAAAATAATATCTTTACCCTTAATATTATAGTTTTCTGAAGTAATTATTTCAGTAGTTCCTGAACTTTTGAATATTTTTGAAACATCATCGTACTCTGCCAATTCAGTTTTAATAATATTGTTCTTGTTGTCGGTTACAATAATGTTGCCCTTTAGTTTAACTAAATTTTTTTTTCTATTATATTCTGCGTAATTACTTTTAATCGTGCTCTTATTCTCAGTTTGTATGCTCACATCATTCTGAAAAATAGAAGTTTCCTTATTTTTGTCTAGTGTTATATCTTTAGCTTGAATTAAAAGATTTTCCGCTAATAAATTGTTATTAACAAATAGTATAAATAAAAAATATAAAATTTTATTTTTCATTAATTTGCAAAACTCCAATGAAGGTAAATAAGCTGAGAGCAATAACTGGCGCCCAAACAGCTAAAATTAGCGGTATTCGCTCAGTTTGACCTAAAGCAATTGAAAGATCTTTTAAATAAAAAATTAAAACACTTACTAAAAGCCCTACAATAATAAACTTTAAATTATCCGATTTTTTGAGAGTATTTAGTGTGAGAATCGCAGCTAAAGCTGTCATCATGAATAGAAAAAAGGGCAATGAGAGCATTGAGTGTAAGTTTTGATTTAAAAAAGTTTTATTATATCCTTTTTTCAAAAATTCTTTATAATTTATTACCAAGTCTAAAAAAGACATAGTATCAAAATTTTTAAATAAACTATTTATTTTTTCGTGATTATAATTTGAATTTATTTGGAAATTTTCATAGTTTTGTTGTTCAAACACACCACTTGCATTTTTGAGTAGTGTAACATTTTCTAAAAACCAAATATTCTCTTTTATATTTACTTTAGGGGAAATAATCTTATTTATTAAATTAGATTGTTTATCCAAATGAAATATAGTTACATCTATAAGGAAATAGCCATCAGGTTTCCTTGCAGATATTATTCTTTGCCCATTATCAATATTTTCTTTAATCCATAACCCATTTTTATTAAAAGTTACTAAATGATCAATGTCTCTTGAAAAATTAGATTTAGTTTTTTCATAGTATTTCGACATTGAGGATGTAATTGGATTAGCTAAAATTAAGATAAGCCAACCTAAGACAAAAGACGCAGAAGCTAAAATTATAAATATCTTAAAATTTGAGAACCCAAATACTTTTAATGTTAAAAGATCTTTATTATTTCTTATTCTTAGCATAAACCACATACTCGATAAAAAAGTTATAAAAGGTAAAATTTTAATGATCATGCTTGGTATAAAGATACTTGTAAGCATGAGAGGAAAAAAAATACTCACCTCTATATTTTTGAAAAATTCTATTTCTTCAAATAAATTTAAGATAACTCCAAAACAATAAAAAATAAGAATAAAAATAAAAAAAGTTTTAAAAAAATTTTTTAATAAATAATTTAAAAAAATATTATTCATAAGTTTTTGTTTTCTTTAGAAAAATTAAAAATTAAAAGAAAATATAAAAATATAAAAAATATAAAAGGAAGAATTAAATAAAAGGATAACATAACCAAGTTAATTCCAGTGTATCTAATTGCAAGTTCTGTAAATAATAAAAGAGAAAAACTATAAATAAAAATACTAATCCTATTAAAGTAGAATTTATTTGATTTAATCAGTAAAAGCGCACAAATTAGAGAAATTACCGGTATATAAAATGGCATAATCATTCTTCTATTTAAAACTGGAAGAATTTCTTTTTTAAAATCTTTGTTGCAGAAATTTGAGTTGCGATCATTTTCAAAAAAAATACAACTTAGTAATTTTACAGTAGATGTTTCCTGAACTTTGGGCTTTTTGATTGTTGTTGTGGATAAATTACTTAAATCAATTGTTAGTTGTTCAAATTTGATTATTTCATTTTTTGTATTACTCTTACCAGAAATAATCTGCCCGTTAAATAAAAACAATTTTTTTTCTTCTAAGACACCCCTAGCTGCAGTTATTGTCGTTTCGTTTGTTTCAGAAATATTTGAAGATAAATTTTTTAAATTATTCCCTTTGTCATGTAAAAAAATATTTTGCATACTATTTTCTTGTTTTTTTTCAACGATAAAAGTAAATCCCTTAAATGAGTCGCTAAATTGTTGTGTCCTTATAGTAGGTAAAAAAGAACTAAAATCATCATTACTTAAAATTTGTCTAGATTTATTTAAAGCAAGTGGGGTTATAAAAGTAGAGAAAATTAAATACAAAACGACAACTAATATTGATGCTAAAAAAAGAATATTTACCAGTTGTATTTTTTTAACACCTGAAGTCCATAAGATAACAAACTCACTATCTGTCTTATGTTTATGGATAAAAATTAATAAAGCTAAAAGGAATGAAAGTGGGATGAACTTTGGAGCCACTCCAAAAATATTCAATAAACAATATTTGAAATACGTTGTAATATTATAGCCATTTTCAACAATTAAATCTAAAAAATTTACCGCTCTGACTGTAAAAGCTATTAAAGATAAACCAAAAAGAATGATTAATATAGTCTTGAGGATTTCGATTATAAAGTTTTGATAAATTTTGTTTTGAAGCATATGAATATATTGTATATAAATAATGCATCCATAAATTAAATTCAACTAATGGTTTAACTATGACTAAATTTTGCATTGAAAACATACATATTTCGTCATATATCACTGTCACAATTAGGTTTTAACAAAAATTATGCCTGTAAAAATTAATTATTTAAAAAAAACGATAAGTAAAAAATCATTAAACATAATTTTATTTTCAAACGAAGAATTTAAAATTGGCAATGTAAAAAAAATCCTTTCTAACTCTGAACAGTCTTACATAAAAGATCTATTAAAAACATCCGACTTAAAGAAAAAAATAATGATATTTGATTTAAATTCAAAAAAAAAAATTATTCTTATTTCTTTAAAAAAAGATCAAAAAATTTCAGATATTGAAAATTTAGGCGCTGAACTTTTTGGGCGAGTAAACAGCGGAAAAAATACTGAATACTTTTTAATTTCTGATAGTATTGATTATAAACTTAACAATCTTTTAGGGCATTTTCTTCATGGCTTAAAATTGAAGTCTTACGAATTCAAAAAATATAAAACAAAAAAATCTTCAAAGTTAATCTCAATTAATATAGTGGGAATTAAGAATGTTACATCGTTTCAAAATCGACTTAAGTTCAAAGCTTTAGAGGAAGGTACTTTTTATGCTAGAGATTTAGTTTCAGAGCCTGGAAATATTTTACATCCGGACGAATATGCTAAGAGACTAATCTCGTTAAAAAAAGATGGTTTAAAAGTTAATGTTTATGACAAAACAAAATTAAAAAAACTCGGTATGGAGGCTTTACTCGGTGTCGGACAAGGAAGTGTAAGAGGATCTTATCTTGTGACCATGGAGTGGAATGGAGCAAAAAATAACTCGAAACCATTAGCTTTTGTTGGAAAAGGGGTATGTTTTGATACTGGCGGCTATTCGTTAAAACCTGCAAGATTTATGGAAGACATGACTTATGACATGGCAGGTTCAGCTGCTGTGGTAGGGCTAATGAAAAATCTTGCTTTAAGAAAAGCAAAAGTAAACGCAGTTGGTGTTGTAGGACTTGTTGAGAATATGGTCAGTGGGAATGCTCAAAGACCAGGGGATATTGTAAAATCTTATAGTGGTAAAACTATAGAGGTATTAAATACAGATGCAGAAGGTAGGCTTGTTTTAGCAGACGCTTTAACTTTTACTGAAAGAAAATTTAAACCTAAGTTTATAATTGATTTAGCTACTTTAACAGGGGCAATAATAGTCTGTTTAGGATCTGAATATGCTGGTTTATTTTCAAATGACGATAAATTGTCTAATCAAATTTTTAAAGCAGGAGAAAAAGTTGATGAAAAAGTATGGAGAATGCCTCTACATAAAAATTATGATAAGTTAATGAATTCTAAAAATGCTGATATGCAAAATATAAATTATGTTGGAGGAGCTGGATCAACAACTGCAGCTCAGTTTTTACAAAGATTTATTCTGAATAAAACTCCATGGGCACATCTTGATATTGCTGGAATGGCTTTTTCAAAGTACGGAGGTGCTCTTAATTCAGGGGGAGCTACAGGTTTTGGTGTAAGACTACTAAACCAACTCATCGAAGAAAATTATGAGTAAAATGGAACAAACGCTATCAATAATTAAACCAGATGCAGTTGAGAGAAATCTAATAGAAGAAATAAAAAAAATTTTTATTGAAAAAAACTTGAACATTAAAGAAAGTAAAAAAATACAAATTACAAAAGATGAGGCTGCAGAATTTTACAAAGTTCATCAATCAAAACCTTTTTATAATGACTTATGCTCATACCTTTCGTCTGGACCAATATTTGTAATGATTTTAGAGGGGGATGATGCAGTATCAGTCAATCGAAAATTAATGGGTGCAACAGATCCAAAAAAAGCTGAAGATAATACTATTAGAAAACTTTTCGGAATTTCAATTGATAAAAATTCTGTACATGGTTCAGATTCATTAGAAAACGCAAAAAAAGAGATAAGCTTTTTTTTTAAATCCTAACCTTTCCTATACAATTTTATTATTGCCTCAGGAAAAGCCAAATATTCCAGTTTTTGTGTTTTGATCTTAAGATCCGACTCTTTATCATTCGGTTTTAAAAAAAATTTTTTTTGAGTAATTATTTTTCCACCATCAAGCTTTTCATTTACAAAATGGACTGTGCAACCAGTCTTTATCTCTTTTTCTTTCAAGACCCTAGCAAAAGTATTTAATCCCTTAAATTTTGGAAGAAGCGATGGATGAATATTGATTATATTATTCTTAAACAATTTTATGAATTTATTTGATAAAATTTTCATATATCCAGCAAGGCAAATTAAGGATATTTTTCGTTTTTTTAATTCTTCAATTATTCTATACTCAAAGTTTCTCACTCTAGTATTAATGTACATAAAAGGAATTGAATTTTTTTTTGCATATTTAATACCTTCAGCGTTAACGTTGTTACTTATCACAAGTTTTATATTTATCGGAAAGTTATAATCTCTAGATTTATTAATCAAATTTTTTAAATTTGATCCTTTACCAGAAATGAATATACATGTATTCTTTTTTACCATCTTAAACTATTAATTAATTTTATACGATCCATGTTTCTAGAAACATAACCAATCTCATAAGGCACAAACTCCTTAGAAAAATATTTTTTTACTTTATGAATATTTCTTTTTGACACAATTAAACAAAAACCAATTCCACAATTAAATGTTCTCATCATTTCATCATCTGAAATATCTTTAGCTTTTAGCCATTTAAAAATTTTTTTTATTTTTATTTTTGATAAATCAATATTAATAGATAGTTTATCTGGGACAGATCTAAGCAAGTTTTCAACTAGCCCACCACCAGTAATATGAGCGGCAGCATTAATTAATTTTTTTTCATTAAGTTTTAAAATTTCTTTCGAATAAATTTTAGTTGGCTTTAAAAGTTCTTTCTTAAGATTATTATTGATTTTTGTTTTTTTTAGGACTGATCTAACTAAAGAATAACCATTTGAGTGTAGGCCACTTGAAGGGACTGCTAAAATTATATCTTTATTCTTTACATTTTTTTTACTCAAAATTTTACTTTTTGAAACTATACCAACACTGAAACCAGCAAGGTCAAACTTATTTTTTTTATAAATACCAGGCATCTCTGCAGTCTCCCCACCGATTAAACTGCATTCAGATAATAAACATCCTTTAAGAATTCCACTTAAAATTTTTTTTGATTTTTTTAAATTTAATTTGTCTACTGCAATATAATCAAGAAAAAATAATGGTTTAGCTCCTTGAACTATTAAATCATTTACGCACATCGCCACTAAATCAATACCTATTGTATTATATCTTTTAAATTTATCAGCTAAGTCAATTTTAGTACCAACACCATCAGTACATGAAACAATTACAGGGTCTTTAATTCCAATTTTACTTATGTCAAAAAATGAACCAAACCCGCCAATATTTTCTTTATCGAATGAATTATTCCCTTTTTTGACAAACTTTTTTGATATTCCGGATATATGCTTTATGAAATCATTAGCTAATGAAATATTTACACCACTTTTTTTGTAACTATTTTTAATTTTTTTCATTGGCAAAAATGATATTTATTTTTTATGAAAAGTTTAAAATTAATTATTTTCATTTTAGTTATTTTAATAAAAACTGGAAACAATTTATCTGCAAGTAACTTATTTTATGTTAATAATGTTGAAATAACAAAAAAAACAACTAGCAATACAGAAATTTTAGCGAATGAAGCCATTAAAAAGGGATTTAGGGAACTTATAAACAAAGTTCTTCTGCAAAATGATGAAAAAAAGTTAGGCGATTTGGATATTTTACAAATTAAAGAATTAATTTCTTATTATCAAATCATTGATACAAAAAAAAAAGATGACAAGGATAAAAATAAAGTATTTTTTAATATCGCTTTTGATCAAGATAAAATACATGATTTATTTTTTACAAAAGAAATTTTATATTCAGACGTATCTTATGATGAATTATTTATACTTCCAATATTGAAAAAAAATGATCAATTGTACATTTATAATCAAAACTACTTTTATGATAAATGGAATTTTAAAAGTAATGACGATTTTGTAGAATTTATTTTACCGATTGAAAATATAGAAGTTTTACAACTATTAAACTCAAATTATGAAAATTTATTGAGCATTCAGCTAAAGAAAATTTTTACCGAATACTCCGATAAAAATACCGCTTTGGTTTTAATCGAGGAAAATAACTCTGAAATAGAAAAAATATTCTTAAAAACAAATATCATGGGAAAAGATATTAATAAAAGTTTAAAGATAAAAAAATTGAATTTAAACCAGGATCAATATTATGAAAAAATTATTAGAGATGTTAAAAATGAGATAATTGGCCTTGTAAAATCTCAAAATTTAATAGATATAAGAACACCATCTTTTATCAATGTAAAATTGTTATCCTCAAAAAAGAGCAACTTAGTTGAATTAAACAAAAGATTAAATGATATTGAGCTTATTGAAAGTATATATGTTCAGGAATTAAATAATAATTATGTAAATCTTAAAATTAAATATCTTGGTAAAATTAATAAAATAATCAGTCAATTAAAAAGCAGAAATATAAATTTAGAATTAAAAGACGAACAATGGAATGTAGAAATATTAAAATGAGTCAATTAATTTTAAAATTTCCATTTAAAACTAAATATTATGAGCAAGATTTTTATGTTTCTTCAAACAACTTCTCAGCTTATAAGTTAATCGAAAGTTGGCCAAATTGGACTAATAAATGGCTCAATATTTTTGGAGTTTCAGGCTGTGGCAAAACTCATCTTTCAAAGATATTAGAAAAAAAAATTGATAAAATAAAAATTATAGATGCAGCGGAGGTAAACGATAATACTGTTGAAAATCTAAAAAAAATAAAATGTCTTATAATTGACAATTATTATGATAACATTAATCAAAAGCTTTTTTATTCTTTACTAAATCAATCAAAACAATTTGAGAACTATGTTTTAATAAATAGCACGATACCTTTAAAACAATTCAAGTTTTCGATACCTGATTTGAAATCTAGAATTAATAGTTTCTTATTTATTGGTATTGAGTTGCCACCAGATGATTTGCTTCAAGTAATTATCTCAAAATCTTTTTCGGACAAACAGATTGAAATAGACCCTAAGATATCAACTTTTATTATTAAGAATGTAGAAAGATCTTATGATAAAATGTTTAAATTATTAAAGGATGTTGATGAATTTTCATTATCATCTGGAAAATCAATAAATATTAATTTAATAAAAAAAGTATTAGAAAAAAATGAATAAATATAGAACGCATACTTGTATAGAATTAACAGAGAAGGATATCGACAAGACTGTTATTTTATCAGGCTGGCTTCACAGAAAAAGAGATCATGGAAATTTACTTTTTATAGATCTTAGGGATCATTACGGTATAACACAATGCGTTATTGAAAAAAATAACCGTTTTTTTTCTAGCTTAGAAAAAATCCGACCAGAGTCTGTTTTAAAAATTACTGGTAAAGTTGTTAAAAGAGAAAAAGGTACAGAAAATTTTGATCTTAAAACTGGGAAAGTGGAAGTAATTATTGAGTTAGTTGATATTTTATCTAATGCAAAAGAATTACCAATTCCAGTATTTGGAGAACAGGACTACCCAGAAGATATAAGGTTAAAGTATAGGTTTTTAGATTTAAGAAGAGAGGAAATTCATAAAAATATTGTACTAAGATCAAAAGTTATATCTTTTATTAGAAGTGAGATGCTAAAACTTGGATTTTTAGAATACCAAACTCCGATTTTAACATCTTCTAGTCCCGAGGGCGCAAGAGATTTTCTAGTGCCTAGTAGGCTTAACCCTGGAAAATTTTACGCTTTACCACAGGCCCCGCAACAATTTAAACAATTAGTCATGGTTTCAGGCTTTGACAAATATTTTCAAATTGCCCCGTGTTTTAGAGATGAGGATGCCAGAGCAGATAGAAGTCCAGGTGAATTTTATCAGTTAGATCTGGAAATGTCCTTTGTAGAACAAGAAGATATTTTTCGGGTTGTTGAAAAATTGATGGTAAATTTGTTTAAAAACTTTTCTAAAAAAAAAATTATCTCAGAAAAATTTCCTAGAATTTCTTATAAAGATTCTATGGAAAAATATGCGACTGATAAACCAGATTTAAGAAATCCTCTTTTAATAAAAGATATAACAAATATTTTTGAGAGAGATGATATAAAATTTGAAATTTTTAAAAAGCTGGTAAAATCTGGATCAAAGGTTAAAGCTATAATAACAAAAAATACTAAAGATAGGCCGAGAAGTTTTTTTGACAACATCGATAAATGGGCAAAAGACCAAGGAGCCTCAGGATTAGCTTATTTCACAATAGCAAAAGAAAAATCAATTATAGGAAAAGGTCCAGTTGGAAAGTTTTTTGGTGAGGAAGCATTAAAAGAATTGATGAAAATTACTAAAGCAGAAGTAGGTGATAGCGTATTTTTATCATGTGGACAGGAAAATGAGTTAGCAAACATTCTATCAATTGCAAGAAATAAGATTGCAGAAGAATTGAACTTAATTGATGAAAGTCACTTTGCTTTTTGTTGGATAGTCGATTACCCAATGTTCGAAATAGATGCAAAATCAAAAAAAATTATATTTAGTCACAATCCTTTTTCAATGCCACAAGGCGATATAAATAATTTAGATTTCAATAAACCTTTGAATATTAAAGCTTATCAATATGATATAGTTTGTAACGGTGTAGAGCTTTCATCAGGGGCAATCAGAAACCATATTCCAGATTTAATGTATAAGTTGTTCTCTATTGCAGGTTATAGCGAGCAACAAGTAAATGATAAATTCAGTGGGATGATCAATGCACTTAGTTACGGTGCACCACCCCATGGTGGAATTGCACCAGGCGTTGATAGAATTGTAATGCTTTTAGCTGATAAAAAAAACATAAGAGAAGTTACGCTTTTTCCAATGAACCAAAATGCTCAAGATTTAATGATGAAGGCCCCTTCCAAAGTAGAGCAAAAACAGCTCAAAGAATTAGGTATTAAAATTGAGGATAAGAAAGATAATTAATTTTTTGTTTTTAAATTAATTCTAACGTCCGAGAGATCAACAAGTTTTTCCTCAAGATTACTTCTTACAAACCCTTTAGAAGTAATATTTTTAACTATTTTTAGGAATTTATCATCTGTAGTCTCTTGATTAATATTTTTGGAAGTAGCTATAGAGGGCGTATGAGCTAATTCTTCTTTTCCTAGATATGAGATAGCTAGTTCTCTAAAAACATAGTCTAAAATTGAAGACGCACTTAAGATCCGATCATTTCCAATGACATTACCTGAAGGTTCAAATTTAGTATCAATAAACGCATCCACGTATTCATCTAGTGGGACTCCATATTGCAAACCTAAAGAAATAGCTATAGCGAAATTATTCATCATGGCTTTAACTAATTCCCCTTCTTTATTTGTATCTATAAAAATTTCACCAATTTTTCCATCATCATATTCACCAGTATGAAGATAGACTTTATGATCGCCTATTTGAGCTTTTTGTATGTATCCCTTTCTTCGATCTGGCATTTTAAAACGAGCATTATTTTTTATTTTTTGAAAGTTTTGATTTTCGCCATGAGTTTTTTTATTTATTTGAATTTGAGGCTCCGTTTTCTTAGACACAGAGGTTTTATTTTCAATAGTTTTAACTTTCTCTTTTTTACCATTACCAATTTTCTTTGTTTTTCTATTATTTAATTTCACGTCAATTACTTCAACATTACCGTCAGTTCTGCTATCAACTTTTGACAATTCACTATCGTTTAAATCATCAAGAGTATGAATAGTTTTGAAAGTGCAGGTATAGTAAGTTTCAACAATAAATTTTTTCATAAATAATGGAATCTGTTATATTGCAGATATATATTAAATATTGTAAGTGTCTATTGTATAATAATGCAATTAATAATTGTGTGGATTTAATAATTCTTAAATGAGCTTTAAAGTTATTTTTACTTGGTGGAATAAACAAACCTTTGGAACTTTTCTAAAGACTTTGTTCACAGGAATTTTTGTGGGCAAAGATGAGTTAGGAAACAAATATTATAAGAATAAAAAAAATGATAGATGGGTAATATATGCTGATAATGTAGAAGCTACAAAAATAACGTCTGATTGGTACTTGTGGATACATCATACAATAGATAAAATTCCATCCAATGAAGATAAAAAATATCTTTGGCAGAAAAAACATTCTGAAAATAAAACTGGTACTAACGAAAAGTATAATCCTGTAAAAATTAAAAAAAATGAGAATCAAAAAAAATATAAATCTTGGAAGTAAATTTAATACTTATCTTATTTTAATTTTTATTTTTAATATGAACTTTTTTCCATTTTATGCAGAGGATAGGATTACAAGCAATACTTTGCTAAATGTTGAAAAAATCAAACCAAGTTTTGAAGACCCTGCTGAGGATTCGGAGCAAGTTACTATTAATAAAAAAATTAAAGAAAAAAATAATTATGAAAAGTCGAAATCTTATCAAGCAACTCTAATTGGCTTAGATAAAATCACAGCTAAATCTACAAGATTTGTTATAAATTTTAATGAAGTCAAAAAATATGGTCCTTTAGAAATTAAGATCTTAAAATGCGGAAAGGTACAACTAAATAATAAAATTGATGACGTAGCATATATGCAAGTTAAAGATTTAACAAAAAGTGAAAACGAAAAAGTTTATATTTTTAACGGATGGACATTTGCCTCCGATCCTAGCTTGACTCCATTTGACCACGCAATTTATGATTTACAGTTACTTAGTTGTAATAATGCTTAATAGAATTTTTCTTTACTTAACCAATTAGTATCAAAATTAGAAGATATAAATTTTTTGTGATTTAAGATTTTTTTGTGTAATTCAATGGTTGTAGTTATTCCCTCTAATACAAATTCATCTAAAGATCGTAAAGTTCTTTGTATAGCTTCAGTTCTGTTTCTGCCTTTACATATCACCTTAGCAATTAAACTATCGTAATATGGGGTTATTTTACAACCCTGAAATATTGATCCGTCTACCCTTGTTCTAAAACCAGAGGGCTGGTGACATACAGATATGGTTCCCGGGCTAGGCTGAAAATTTTTTGATGGATCTTCTGCATTAATCCTGCATTCAATTGAGTGTCCTCTAGGTTTTATGTCACTTTGATTTAAAGCAGTTTCTCCAGTGAAAGCTATCCAAAGTTGTTCCTTCACAATATCGATCCCTGTTTGGACCTCTGTTACTGGATGTTCTACTTGAACTCTAGTATTCATCTCTAAAAAATAAAATTTTCCATTTTCGTATATAAACTCTACAGTTCCAGCTCCCTCGTAATTAATTTGTTCTACCATTTTAACAGTCTTACTTAACAGATCTTCTCTTTGTTTTTCGGTCAAAACTGGACTTGGAGTTTCTTCTATTAATTTCTGGTGTCTTCGTTGAATAGAGCAGTCTCGTTCGCCTAAATGTACTGTTTTGTTTTTACCTGACATTATTTGGACCTCTATGTGTCTTGGATTTTTAAAATATTTTTCAATATATAGTTCATCATTACCAAAAAATTTCTTAGCTTCAGACTTTGCAGTAAAAAATAAATTTTCTAATTGACTTTCTTCCTCAACAATTTTCATTCCTTTTCCACCGCCACCACCCGAGGCTTTGATTAAAATCGGATAGCCAATCTCTTTACCGATTGATTTAGCCTCATCTAAAGATTTTACTCCACCTTCCGATCCTTCGATTACAGGCAAGCCGTATTTTTTTGCAATTTTTTTAGCTTCTATTTTGTCTCCCATTTTAGAAATAATTTCAGCTCTTGGGCCAATAAATTTTATTCCGTGTTTATTAACAATTTCTGAAAATTTTGCATTTTCAGATAAAAAACCATAACCTGGATGAATAGCTTCAGCACCGGTTAGGTCTACAGCAGACATGATTGACGAAATATTTAAATAACTATTTTGAGGATGGTGAGACCCTATACAAACACTTTCATCCGCTAGTCTTACATGCATTGAATCTGAGTCTACATCAGAATGAACAGCAACAGTTCCTATACCCCACTCTTTACAAGCTCTAATTACTCTAACAGCTATTTCTCCCCTGTTAGCAATTAATACTTTTTTAAACATTAATTATTTTAAAATTACTAAAGTTTGACCGAATTCAACTGGCTGACCATCTTCTACTAAAATCTTTTTTACTTCACCGTCGTTTGACGAAGGAACATGATTCATAGTTTTCATAGCTTCTACAATCATAACAGTTTGACCTTTTTTAATTTTATCTCCAACTTCAACAAATTTTTTAGCACCAGGTTCAGGAGATAAATATGCAGTTCCAATTATTGGAGATTTAACTCTTATTCCTTCACCATCATCAGATTGTTTTAGGACTGCTTTGTTTTGTGGAACTACTGCGCTTGTTTTCGAAGGCTCAGTCGCTTTGGAGGCTTTTGAGACTTTGATTTTAGTCTGACCTTCTTGGTATTCTAGTTCAGTAAGATTGAATTCTTTTAAATTATCTACCAATTCTTTTATTAACTTTTTGTCTATTTTCATTTTTCTAAAAACTTGTTCATTGCGTTTAAAGCCATAATATATCCATTTTCACCAAATCCACAGATAATTCCATTAGCAACTCTACTAATTAGAGACTTATGCCTAAATTCTTCTCTATTATATATATTACTTATATGCAATTCAATAACTGGTATTTTTAAAATTTTTAATGCATCATGGATAGCAACAGAAGTATGTGTATACCCTCCAGCATTTATTATTAGTCCTTGAAAACTATTTCTAGATGTTTGAATTTGATCAACGAGCTCACCTTCAATATTTGATTGAAAAAAAGCAATATCCAAATTTATCTTTTTTCCGTATTCTTCACATTTTTTTTCTATTTCCTCTAAGGTAAATGAGCCATATTGGCTTTTTTCTCTTTCTCCTAAAAGGTTGAGATTAGGTCCGTTAAGAATTATAATTTTCTTCATCATTAATTTTTATTATCATTGATTAGCTTAATTATGGCAAAAATACAATTAAATGGAAAAAAAGTTTCGATAAGATCAAATATTTCAATTTATGATTTGTTGGTAAGATATAAGTTAAATAACAAAAAAGTAGCAATCGAGCACAATGGAAAAATAATTCAAAAAGTAAGGTATAAAAAAAGATTACTTAAAAATAATGATAAAATAGAAATTGTTCATTTTATTGGGGGAGGTTAACTTGAAAAAAGACATCTTTAAAGTAGCAAACAAAAAAATTCAATCCCGACTTATAGTTGGAACTGGAAAATATAAAAATTTTTTAGAAACCGCAAAAGCAGTAAAAGCTTCAGGTGCAGATATGGTCACAGTAGCTACAAGAAGAGTAAATATCACAGATAAGAAAAAACCAATGTTAACAGACTTTCTAAATCCTAAAAAAATTATTTATCTACCTAACACTGCGGGATGTTTCACATCAGATGAAGCTTTAAGAACATTAAGATTAGCAAGGGAAATGGGAGGCTGGAAATTAGTTAAATTAGAAGTTTTAGGAGATAAAAAAACTTTATATCCTAACATGATTGAAACAATTAAATCTACGAAGATATTAGTAAAAGAAGGTTTTAAAGTTATGGTCTATTGTACAGATGATCCTTTATTGGCAAAAAAATTGGAAGATCTTGGAGCATCAGCGATTATGCCTCTGGCATCACCAATAGGAACAGGACTTGGACTACAGAACAAGATAAATATTTCATTAATAATTAACCAGTCAAAAGTTCCGGTAATTGTTGATGCTGGTATTGGAACAGCTTCGGATGCTACCATAGCCATGGAATTAGGTTGTGATGGGGTTTTAGTCAATAGTGCTATTGCTAACGCAAAAAAACCGGTGCTAATGGCTAAAGCTTTTAAAGACGCAGTTATATCTGGACGTAATTCTTTTTTAGCAGGAAGAATGGAAAAAAAATTTTTAGCAAGTCCTAGCTCTCCTTTCAAAGGGATTATTTAGTTTTTTTTTTTCTTCTCACCCAAAGTGTTCTTAAGTTTTTTTTACTCTTATTTCTTTTAATTTCACCTTTGTTGATTTTTGAGTCTTTTTTTTCTTTAATTGTCTTTTTAATAGGTTTTTTTAATTCAATTACATTACTAATATTTTCGATTGTATTTATTATCTTTTTTGACTTATTTAATAATTCAATTTTATATTCTGGGATAATTAATTGATCATTAGGAACTAATTCAATTTTGAACTGGTATTTTTTTTGAAAATATTTTAGTTCTTCGAAAAAATTCATTTCTATGAAAATTTTTATTTTTTCAGGTATGTATGTTTTAACAATTTTAACTTTGTCTGTAAAAGCTAAGTGCTGAACTTTCTTTAAAATTTTTTGAGAAAATGAGCTTAAAGATAATTGAGTTTCCCACTTAATAGAAGCTTCTCGAAGTCTTTGTCGTGTCATTTCAAGTAATCCAAAATTACTTATCTTACCTATTTGGATTCTAGCTCTGTCTTTTCTGATACTCTCCCTCATTTTTTTTTCAACTGTTCTTCTATTGTAAAAATTCATCATATCTATAAAATCAATGACAATTAATCCTGAAAGATCTCTTAATTTAATTTGATGTGCTATTTCTTCAGCGGCCTCCAGATTTGTATTTAGAGCAGTTTTTTCAATATTTGTTTGTTTTGTTGATTGCCCAGAGTTAATATCAATCGAAACAAGCGCTTCAGTAGGATTTATTACTAAATAACCTCCAGATTTGAGTTTTACTGTCGGTTCAAATATATTATTAAGTTCTTTTTCAATTTTAGCATCATGAAAAAGTGGAATTTTACCTCTATATTTTTTTATATTTTTTAAATTTTTTGGCATTAACTCTTTCATAAATTTTTTAGCTTTTTGGTAAGCATCATTACCTTCAATGTAAATATATTTTGTTTCATTGTCGTAAATATCTCGTAGTGTTCTTTTAATAATATCTCCCTCTTCATAAACTAAAGACGGCGCATTAGAATTTATAGCAGTACTTTTTATTTCCTCCCAAGTCTTAAGTGTATTTTGAAAATCTTTTTCAATTTCATTTTTTGTTTTATTTGCACCAGCAGTCCTAACTATAACTCCCATACTCTTTGGAATCTCAATTTCATTTAGAATACCTCTTATTTTTTGCCTATCGGAGGAATTAAAAATCTTTCTTGAAATACCTCCGCCTTTGGCTGTATTTGGCATTAAAACAATATATTTTCCTGCTAACGATATGAATGTAGTAAGCGCGGCACCTTTTTGACCTCTCTCTTCTTTAATAACTTGAATTAAAACGACTTGGCCTGGCTTAATAACTTCTTGAATTTTATATCTTTTTATCCCGTACGATGACTTAACTTCTTCTCTAAATTCTTTTTTTTTAGTTTCTTCGTTTTTTTGAGGGTCGATACTAATATCTTTGTCATTTTCATCATTTAGTGAATTATTACCTTCTTGTGGAGTGCTATCATTTGAAATTTCGATGTTTTTATTTTTAAGGTTTTCTCTAATTTTCTCCTCAGCAATTTTTAATAACTCTTTATCTTCAGAAGGTATTTGATAGTAGTCCGATTGAATATCATTAAAAGCAAGAAAACCATGTCGATCCCTGCCAAAATTAACAAATGCTGCTTGCAATGACGGCTCAACTCTACTTATTGTTCCTAAATAAATATTGTTTTTAAAGTTTAGATTGTTTTTATTCTCAAATTCGTATTCTTCGATAGTATTGTTTGATTTAAGTACAATTCGAGTTTCGTTAGGATGCGAAGCATCAATATATAAATTTTTTTCCATTTTAGCAGAAATCCTTTTAATTTAGAGAATTTTGTATTTATCATATAAATATTTTATACATTATTTAAGAATAAATACACAGAATAAAGTTTTTAAATGCCTAAAGAAAGTCTAAATTTTTATCAATAAATTAAAAAATGTTTAAATTTCTCAATTTTTCAATAAAATTTTTAATAATTTTTTTAATCATAATATTGTTTTTTTTACTATCTACGCTTTGGTACTTTTCAATTGGATTACCTGACTACAAAAAGCTATCCAATTATCAACCGCCAATTTCTAGTAGGGTATACTCAGAAAATGGAAAGTTGATCGCAGAGTATGCCATTGAAAAAAGGCTTTTTGTGCCCTACGAATCGATACCTGATATTGTTATTAACTCATTTCTTTCAGCGGAAGACAAAAATTTTTTTGATCACCCTGGTGTTGATGCAAGAGGGATTTTAAGAGCTGTAGTAAACAATATAAAGAATATTACTCAAAACAAAAGACTTGAAGGAGCATCTACAATAACACAACAAGTGGCAAAGAATTTTCTATTAACAAATGAAGTTTCTATGAAAAGAAAAATAAAAGAAGCAATATTAGCATTTAGAATTGAAAGAGCCTACTCAAAGGAGAGAATACTTGAATTATATTTAAATCAAATTTACTTAGGTCAAGGAACTTATGGAATTGCAGCAGCTAGTTTGGAATATTTTGATAAATCAATAAAGCAATTAAAATATACAGATGCTGCGTTATTAGCTGCTTTACCAAAAGCCCCTAGTAAATATAATCCTTATAAATATCCTGAATTAAGCAAATTCAGACGGGATCTAGTCTTAAAAAATCTTAAAGAAAATGATTTTATTACAAAAAAACAATTTAATGAATTTAAAAAATCTAAAATTATATTAAAAAGAAGAAAAATAGAAATTGTTAATGAGGCAAATTCTTATACTGAGGAAGTAAGAAGGGCAGTAAACGAAAATTTTGGTTTTGAAAAACTTTATTCGCAAGGTTTAAGTATAAGAACGCCTTTAAACATAAACTATCAAATTCAAGCCATAAAATCTCTTAGAAAAGGAATCGAGGAATATGATAGACGACACGGCTGGCGAGGTCCAATAACTAATAAAATAAAAAATAAAAATTGGGAAAAAAAAATTAGTAGTATTAAATTGGATCCAACACTAAATTGGAAAATTGCAGAGATTATTAAGATTGAAAATAATCAAATTGATTTTAAAATATTAAATGAAAAAAAAAATATTGAGGGTGTTCTTTTAAAAAAGAATATAAATTGGTCAATTCCAAAAAAAAAATCGATTAAAGATAGATTTAAAATAGGAGATATAATTTTTGTTAAATTAGAAAATAATTTTTGGAAACTTAAACAATACCCGAAAGTAAATGGAGGAATAATAGTTTTAGACCCATTCACTGGAAATGTAAAAGCTTTAGCTGGAGGTTTTGACTTTAATGCAAGCGAATTCAATAGAGTTACTCAAGCAAAAAGACAGCCTGGCTCGGCTTTTAAACCTATAGTTTATGCAGCTGCACTAGAAAATGGTTTCTCACCTAATTCAATCATATTAGATGCACCTTTTGTTGAAAGTCAGGGAATAGGCTTAAAGAATTGGAAACCAGAAAACTATGGAAAAAAATTTTACGGACCAACAACTTTAAGAAAAGGGATAGAGTACTCAAGGAATTTAATGACTGTGAGGATAGCAAAAATATTAGGTTTAGATAAAATTTTAGATTTATCTAAAAAATTGGATATTTATGATGAAATTCCTGAACTACTTTCTGTATCTTTAGGTGCAGCTGAAACAACTTTGCTAAATTTAACATCAGCATATGCACCTTTTGTAAATGGAGGTAAAAAAATTGAACCAACTCTAATTTCAAGGATACAAGATAGAAGAGGAAAAACTATTTTTCAGAACAAAAGTAGAAAGTGCTTGGGTTGTGACAAATTTGTAAGCGATACCGATGAATTACCAGACATTGAAAATATCGAAGAGAGAATATTTAGTGAAGAAACGGCTTACCAAATGACATCTATATTAAGTGGTGCAGTTAAGAGGGGAACTGCAAAAAAATTAAGAGGTTTAAAAGTTCCACTTGCTGGAAAAACAGGAACAACTAACGATAATTATGATGCATGGTTTATTGGCTATTCTGCAAATTTAGTAGTTGGAGTATATGTAGGTTTTGATAATCCCAAAACTTTAGGAAAATATGAAACTGGTTCAAAAGCTGCATTACCTATTTTTAAAAATTTTATTGAAAATGCACTATTCAAGGAAGATTTCAAAGATTTTCACATTCCTCAAAATATCTTTTTAACTTCATTAAATTATGACACAGGCCTTAAATCATCTGCAGGAGACAAAAATATAATTATTGAAGCTATGAAGGAAAAAGATATTAACAATATTAATAATAATAACTTAATATCAGTCAATGACCGTGATATCCTTATTAAATTTAGACAATTTTATTAATGCAAAATTTTGAAAATAAATTAGCTAAGACTGAAAAAACCTTAAATAATATTAGGGGGTATCTTTGATAGGAATAAAGTTGAAATCAAGTTAGAAGAATTAGATAGGACACTACAATCAGACAATTTTTGGAAAGATAAAGCTCTCGTAAAAAAAACAGTAAAGCAAAAAAAAACCTTCGAAGATATATTAAATAGTTATAAAAAATCTATTAACGATTTAAATAATGTTAAAGATTTATTCAGTTTGGCAACTGAAGAAAAAAATGAGGAAATCATAAAAGATTGTAACCTTAAAATAGATGAGCTTTATCAAGAACTTAAACAAAGAGAGGTAAATTGTTTTCTTTCAGGTGAAAATGATGATTTAAACATTTACTTAGAAATTCATGCTGGCGCAGGGGGCACCGAAAGTCAAGACTGGGCAGATATGCTAAGAAGAATGTATCTGAAATGGTTTGACAAAAAAAAATTTAATTATCAATTAATTAGCGAACATAAAGGGGAGGAGGCAGGTATAAAATCTTCCACAATTAAAGTTGAAGGTGATTATCTTTATGGTTTGATGAAATCAGAGTCAGGTGTCCATAGATTGGTTAGAATTTCTCCTTTCGATAGTGGAGCTAGACGACACACAAGTTTTGCTAGTGTATGGGTTTACCCGGCAGTCGAAGACGACATAAATATTAATATAGACGAAAAAGATTTACGGGTGGATACTTATAGGTCAAGTGGAGCAGGAGGACAGCATGTTAATACAACTGATAGCGCTGTTAGAATTACTCACTTACCAACAAAAATTGTAGTGCAATGTCAAAATGAAAGATCTCAACATAAAAATAAAGAAACATGTTTCAAAATGTTAAGAGCGAGATTGTATGAATATGAGATGCAAAAAAGAGAAGAGGAAAATCAAAAACAATTAAATACAAAAACTGATATTGGATGGGGTCACCAAATCAGATCTTATGTTTTACAGCCCTACCAACTTGTAAAAGACCTTAGAAATAAAGTAGAAAATACAAATCCATTAAGTGTTTTGGATGGCAATATTGATCAATTCATTGAGGAGGGTATTAAAAATAAATAATGAAAAAAATATTACCAACTACACTTATAATAATTTTAATCACATTTATTTCCATAATTGTAGCACTTACAACATCCGGGGTTGAAACTAAAAAATTTAACAAAATTATTTCTCAAAAAATAAATCAGGGTAATAATTATTTAAATTTAGATTTTAAGACAATTAAATTTAAACTAGATTTAAAAAAATTAAGCTTATTTTTAGACACCAAAAATCCTAGCATTTATTATCGTAATACTTTAATTCCAGCTCAAAATATAAAAGTTTATGTAGATTTTTTTTCCATAATTAAGTCAGACATTAGAATAGAAAAAATTTATTTAGTATTAAATAAAATTAATATTGATCAACTAAAAGAAATTTCAGTATCTTTTAAACCCTCAAATTTTACAAGTTTTTTAAATAATAATTTAAAAGACGGAACCTTTGATACTGAAATTGAGATTTATTTAGATAATAACAATTTATTTAATAATTTTATAGCCAGGGGGGCAGTCACAGATCTTGAAGTTAAAATATTAAACAATTTTACTCTTAAAAAAACAAACTTCTCTTTTTTTGCAGATAAATCTGATATTTTGATAAAAAATATTACTAGTGATTCTGATGAAATAAAAATTAATGAAGGTGATTTAAAGTTAAATCTATCCAATGAAATTCTTTTAGAATCAAATCTTAATACACAACTTAAATTTCAAAAAAAAGAGGATTTTAATAAATACAATAGTCTTTTTCCAAATTTAAAAAAAATAGGCAGATTATCAGATATAAATGTTGAGGTAATGACAAATTTTTCAATTCTATTAGATAAAACTTACAAAATAAAAAATTATGAAATTAAAAATACTGGTAAAATAATAAAAGCTAATTTTAATTTCATCAACTCAATAAATTATTTTTTGTCTGAAGAAAAAATTAGTAGTTTATCTTTATTAAATTCCAAATTTAATAGCTATATTAATACAAAAAAAAATAAAATAAATATCGAAGGTAAATATTCTTTAAACAAAGAGGATTTACAAAAATTTACATTAGAAAATTTAATTATTAACGATTTACTAAATCTCAAAATTAATGCTGATTTTATCAATCCTATAAAAATAAGCGCTATTAATTATCGAAAAAAAAAAGGCAGCATAGCAAATATTAATTTAAACTTAGATAAAAAGAAAAAAATTTTAAATTTAAATAAAATCAAAATTAATGAGAATAAAAGTATAATTTTTGCGGAGGGTATTAAATTTAATAAAAATAGTTTAGTTTCTCTTAAAAAAATTACAGTAAAAACATATGAAAATAAGAAAAAAAATAATGATTTTGTAATTGCTTTTAAAAATAATATCTCTGTTAACGGAACCAATTTTGATGCGGTTAATCTTCTAAAATTATTTAGTCAAAAAAATGAAAAAAGCTTACTTTCAAATTTTTCAAAGGATATCGAAATTAACTTAGCAAATGTAAATATTTCTAAATCTGAAATACTCAAAAATTTCCGACTAATCGGAAAAATTGTTAATGGTCAATTCATAAAAATTTCTTCCAAAGGAGACTATGGTGATAAAAATTACTTAGATATTACGTTAAAAAATAATAAAGATAATAATAAGAAGTATCTGGAAATTTACTCTGATATTGCTAAGCCCCTTCTTAAAGAATTCAATTTTTTTAATGGTTTAAGTGGAGGAAATCTTCTTTACTCATCAGTATTTGATGAAAATAATTCAAATTCAAAATTAAAGATTAAAAATTTTAAAGTAATTAATGCTCCAGGAATGGTAAAGTTATTAAGTCTTGCTGACCTAGGCGGGCTTGCTGACCTTGCTGAGGGGGAAGGTATATCTTTTGATATATTGGAAATAAGCATGGAAAAATCAAAAGATACTCTTAAAATAAACGAGATACTTGCCTTGGGACCCAGTATTTCAATTTTAATGGAGGGGTACCAAGATAAGTCAGTTACAAGCTTGAGGGGGACTTTGGTACCAGCAAAAACTTTGAATAAAATGATTTCAAGAATACCTCTAATTGGAGACATTGTAATACCTAAAGATGTTGGGGAGGGATTATTCGGAATAAGTTTTAAAATGAAAGGTCCGCCAAATAATATTAAAACAACAATTAACCCTATAAGAACAATTACACCAAGATTTATTCAAAAAATAATTGATAAAAATAAAAAAGTTAAATAATCTTAACTAAGTAATGTCTCTTTTTTCCATGAGATATTTTTAACATTTTTTTCTCAAAATCTTCCAAATTTAACATCTTTTTTTCGTCATTAATAACTTTATCATTAATCTTTAAGCCATTATTATTCATAGCTCTTCTTGCCTCACTCTTTGAAGACATAATTTTTTTGATTGATAAAAAATCTAAAAGATTTATTCCCTCTTTTAATTCCTCTAATTTAATACTTATAACCGGTAGATTTAAACTGAAGCCTTTTTTTACAAATGTGTCTCTAGCTGTTTGCTCTGCTTTTGATGCAGCAGATGTTCCGTGGAGAATTTTTGTAGCTTCATTAGCTAATAGTATTTTAAGATTGTTAATATCTTTTTCATTTTGACAAAGATTATCAATTTTATCAGTTTCTATTTCAGTAAAGTAATTTAAAAATTTTTTAACGTCTCGATCATCTGTATTTCTCCAAAATTGCCAATAATCATATGGGGAATATAACTTTTCATTTAACCATATTGCACCTTTCTCTGTTTTGCCCATCTTTGCTCCAGATGCCATAGTAATAAGAGGCGAAGTTAAACCAAAAGATTCTTTCTGCAATACTCTTCTAATTAACTCTACTCCATTCACAATGTTACCCCATTGGTCCGACCCTCCTATTTGTAAAATACAATTCTTTTTTTTATATAATTGATAGAAATCATATGCTTGTAAAATCATATAATTAAATTCCATATAGCTTAGAGATTGCTCCCGTTCTAATCTTAATTTCACACTGTCAAAGGTTAGCATCTTATTAATTGTAAAATGACTACCTATATCTCTTAAAAATTGAATATATTTTAATTTTGTTAACCATTCAGCATTGTTAACAAAAATAGGTTTAATTTTTTTATCCGAAAAATTTAAAATTTTGTAAAAAACTTTTTTAATACTTTTAATATTTTTATCAATTTCATTTTTATTTAAAATTTTTCTTGTAGAATCTTTACCAGAGGGATCACCTATTAAGGTAGTTCCCCCGCCTAAAAGTATTATTGGACGGTGACCATATTTCTGCATCAATTTAAAAATCATAATTTGCAGAAGACTACCCACGTGTAAACTATCTGCAGTGCAGTCAAATCCAATATAACCCGCTATTGACCTTTTATTGCAAGCTATATTTAGTTTATCTAAATCTGTACATTGATTTAGATATCCACGTGATTGCATCTCTATTAAAAATTTATTTTTCATAGCACAAATTTTTTAAAACACTATTATACAAATATTGTTATAAATAAATAAAAATATGCAAAAAATTTATACATCTTTAGGCCTTATGAGCGGAACTTCCGGTGATGGAGTGGACGCTTCCATAATAAAATCTAACGGGATTGATCAATATGAAGTGGTGAAAGATAAATATTTTGAATATGACTCAACTATTTACAGAAGTATTCATAGTTTAAAAGACAAAATTTCAAACACTTATGACTTAAACAAATTTTCAGAGGATTTAAGATTGTTAGAGCGAGAAATTACATTATTTCATGCAAAAGTTGTAAAGGACCTAAATTATAACAATGAAAATATTCTTGTGGGGTTTCACGGACAAACTATATACCATAATGCTGAAGAGAAAATCTCTAGACAATTGGGAGATGGGAACCTTTTACACCAACTCACAAACAAAAAAATAGTATTTAAATTTAGAGAAAACGATATTATTAATGGGGGAGAGGGAGCCCCACTAACACCGATTTACCACCAATTAATTGTAACCCAAAAAAAAATTAAACTCCCAATTTGTATTTTAAACATTGGAGGAATATCAAATTTAACTCTTATAAAAAAAGATCAAATCGGTTCTCCTGAATTATTTAGCAAAGATATCGGACCTGGAAATTGTTTAATTGATATTTGGGTGAGAAAAAACTCAAAATTAAAATTTGATTTTGATGGGAATCTAGCCGCAAAAGGAAATATTAATGAAATAATTCTTGAGCAAGCGCAAGAACTTTACTTGAATAGAAAAAATAAGGAAAAAAAATCTTTCGATACCAGTGATTTTGATGTTTCATTTACTAGGGGACTTTCCTTAGAAGATGGAGCAGCAACACTTACAAGCTTCTCGGCAAGCATAATTAGTGAAAAGTTATCAATAATTTTAAAAGAGGAGAGTCCTATAAAAATATTGCTTTGTGGCGGGGGAAGAAAAAATAAAACTTTAATTAATTCAATAAAAAAAATTCTTCCAAAAAAAATTGAATTATTAATTATTGATGATTTTGGAATAAATGGTGATTTTATAGAGTCCCAAGCATTTGGTTTTCTTGCAATCCGATCTTACAAAAAGCTACCTATTACTTTTCCAAATACTACAAATTGTAAAAAACCTATTTCTGGAGGAGAAATAATAGAAGATTAAATCAAGGCTGTTTTTTCTTTTATATATTTATCTATTTCAAAAGTAAGATCTTTTTCTTTATTTTTAAAAAAGTGGTTAGAATTTTTTACTTTTGAAAAAATTACCTCAACACCTTTTTGATTTTTTATTCTTTTGTCAAGTTCATTTATACTTTCTCGAGTCACAAGCTCATCGTTTTCACTGTAAATTACTTGACCAGAAGTTGGGCATGGAGCTAAAAAAGAGAAATCGTAAACATTTGGTTGAGGTGATACAGCTATAAAATTGTTTATTTCAGGTCTTCTCATTATTAATTGCATACAAATTAACGAACCAAAAGAAAATCCTGAAACCCAGCATTGACTATAATCAAGATTTTGTCTTTCGATCCAATCTAAAGCTGCTGCAGCATCAGACAATTCTCCTTGACCATTATCAAAAACTCCCTCACTTTTACCAACACCTCTAAAATTAACTTTTATTACCGAGAAACCATTCTTCAAAAAGATATTATATAATAACTGAACAATTCTATTATTCATTGTTCCACCGTATTGAGGATGTGGGTGTAAAACTATTGCAATCGGGGCACCAAACTTTGGATTTTTATAATATTTTGCTTCAAGTCTTCCAGCAGGGCCAGGGATAAATATTTCTAAACTTTTTGGTTTCATACTTGATAATGATTACTATTAAAAAAAAAAGTATAGATTTATAACACGTTTTTATGCGACAAATATTTTTTTTTAATCCTGACTAAATAGGTAGGAATTCTTTTAAAACTATTATATTACAACGATTAATTATGAAACTTACAAATAAAGGAAGATATGCAGTAATGGCTATGGCTGACTTAGCTTCAAATGCCAATAAGGGTCCTATTAGCTTATCGGAAATAGCATTAAGACAAAATATTTCTTTAGCATATTTAGAGCAAATTTTTCTTAAATTAAAAAATAATAAATTAGTAAAAAGTTCGAGAGGTGCAAATGGTGGTTATGTTTTAGATAAACCTGCATCCGAAATTAGATTGTCCAATATAATTTTCGCTGTTGATGAGGAAGTAAAAACACTTAATTGTAAAAAAAATTCAAAAAGAGGATGCAACAATAAATCTACTAAGTGTATAACCCATAATCTGTGGGACCAATTAGACCAGCACATTAATGGTTTTTTTGAAAAGGTAAAACTGCAAGATTTGGCGAGAAATAATTAAAATTATGAAGAGTGAAGAATTAAAAAATCAAGAATATAAATACGGTTTTACTACCGAAATTGAAAACTTTAAAGCACCCAAAGGACTTTCAGAGGAAACTATTAGATTTATATCTAAAATAAAAAAAGAGCCTAAATGGATGTTGGATTGGCGACTAAAAGCTTTTAAAAGACTTAAAGTTTTAAAAGAGCCGAATTGGCAAAAACCTAAATATCCGAAAATTGATTATCAAAATTTATACTATTACTCTGCACCAAAAAGCATGAAAGATAAACCAAAGAGTTTAGACGAGGTAGATCCAAAACTTATTGAAACATACAATAAATTAGGTATCCCGCTCAACGAACAAAAAAGATTAAGCGGTGTTGCTGTAGATGCTGTTTTTGACTCAGTTTCAGTAGCTACAACTTTTAAAGGAGAGTTAGACAAGAAAGGAATAATTTTTTGCCCAATATCCGAAGCTATACAAAAGCATCCTGAATTGGTAAAAAAATATCTAGGTTCAGTAATCCCAATCAGTGATCATTACTTTGCTACACTAAATTCTGCAGTGTTTACTGATGGTTCTTTTGTTTATATTCCTCCTAATACAAGATGCCCAATGGAACTTTCAACTTATTTTAGGATTAATGCATCAGAAACTGGTCAATTTGAAAGAACTCTTATTATCGCTGATAAAGGTAGCTATGTTAGTTATTTGGAAGGGTGCACCGCCCCAATGAGAGACGAGAACCAATTGCATGCAGCTAACGTTGAACTAGTTGCACTAGACGATGCAGAGATAAAATATTCAACTGTACAAAATTGGTACCCAGGTGACAAAGATGGGGTCGGTGGTATTTATAATTTTGTAACTAAAAGAGGAGCTTGTAGAGGAAAAAATTCAAAGATTTCCTGGACACAAGTCGAAACCGGTTCTGCGATTACTTGGAAATATCCTAGTTGTATTTTGCAGGGAGATAATTCTGTTGGTGAATTTTATTCAATAGCAATTACAAACAATCATCAAAAAGCAGATACTGGAACTAAGATGATTCACTTAGGAAAAAATACAAAAAGCAAAATTATATCTAAAGGTATTTCTGCTGGTAAAGCCGATAATACTTACAGAGGGTTGGTTGATATTGGCGCAAAAGCATTCAATTCTAGAAATTATACGCAATGTGACTCGTTATTAATGGGAAATAAATGTGGTGCCCATACTGTACCTTACATTAAAAATAAAAACTCTTCTTCAACTGTTGAACACGAAGCCACAACATCTAAAATTAATGAGGATCAATTATTTTATTGTAATCAGAGAGGATTAAATCAAGAAGAAGCAGTCAGCTTAATAGTGAACGGTTTTTGTAAAGAAGTTTTACAACAATTGCCTATGGAGTTTGCAGTAGAGGCTCAAAAACTGGTCTCGATCAGCCTAGAGGGAAGTGTGGGATAATGCTTCGATTACAGAATTTGAAAGCCTCAATCAATGAAAAATCAATTTTAAATGGTTTAAATTTGGAAATTAAACCAGGAGAGGTACACGCTATTATGGGCCCTAATGGATCAGGGAAAAGCACATTAGCTAATATTCTTTCTGGAAAAAACGGTTATGAAGTAACTGGAAGTTTAAAATATGATGGTCTAAATTTACAAGATATTCCGATTGAGGAAAGAGCACAAAAAGGAATATTTCTAGCATTTCAATATCCATTAGAAATACCAGGAGTAAATACAACAAACTTTTTAAAAACTTCATTAAACACAATTAGAAAAGCTAAAGGTGAAAAAGAATTAGATACTCTATCACTCTTAAAATTAATAAAAGAAAAAGCTTCTGAGTTAAACATTGATGAAAAATTCTTATCTAGACAGTTAAACGTTGGTTTCTCAGGTGGAGAGAAAAAAAAAAATGAGATACTTCAAATGAAACTCTTAGAACCTAAATTGGCAATTTTGGATGAGACAGACTCAGGTCTAGATATAGACGCCCTTAGGATTGTTGCTGATGGCGTAAATTCTCACAAGAGTAATAACAATGCTTTTTTAATTATTACTCATTATCAAAGATTACTTGATTATATAAAACCAGATTTTATTCATGTTCTTTCAAACGGTAAAATTGTTAAAACAGGTCGCGCAGAACTTGGTCAGGAATTAGAAAAAACAGGTTATGAAAACTTAAAATAATGGAAAAACTTTTCGATATAGACTTAGAGAAGATTTCTACATCCTCTAAACAAGAAGCACAAGATAGGGAAAAAAATTTTAAATTCTTTTTAGAAAACGGATTTCCTAATAAAAAAGACGAAAACTGGAAATTTACGGATTTGAGCAGCATTATAAAAAAAAATTTTAAAAAAATTTCAAATAATTACGATTTTACGTTTAATAAGAAAATAGAATTTATAAAAGATTTCCAACATAACTATATTATTCTAGTAAACGGAATATTTAAGTTCAGTGAATTAAAATTTGAGGAAAAAGACAAAGTAAAAATCGAAAGTTTAGCCTCAAAGGAAATTTCCAACAGTAATAATAGTGGTAATCTTCAGTATTTAAATAAAGCCTTGTCATTAGGCGGTTTTAATTTAGAGGTTCAAGCTGATTATAAGCTAAAAAAACCTATAGTAATTTATAATTATTTTACATCGAGCCTGGATAATAAAATCATAAACAATTCTAATAAAATTCATTTAAATGAAAATTCGGGCTTAACTCTTCTAGAGTATAATATTATTGAAAAAAGCAAATTTATTAAAAATACATTTGAAAAAATAAATATTGGTAAAGGTGCTGTTTTAAAAAATATAATTATTCAAAAAACAAAGAGCAACGGTTATTTTTATAAAAATATATTAGGCTCGCAAGATTATGATTCAAGTTATCAAAATTTTATTTTAAGCTCTGGTCTCAAATTTAATAAAATTGATATTGATATGGATTTGAAAAAAGAAAACAGCGATTGCTTTATTTTGTCTGGATTAACTTTAGGGGAAGATGATCATCAGGAAATTAAGACACAAATAAATCATTTAGCACCTAACTGTAAAAGTTATCAAAAAATTAAAAATGTTTTAGAAAGTAATAGTAAAGGCGTTTACCAAGGAAAAATATTTGTAAAAGATGTTGCTCAAAAAACTGATGCCTATCAATTAAGCAAAGCTCTAATTTTAGATGACCTTTCTGAATTTAACGCTAAACCAGAATTAGAAATATATGCTGATGACGTTAAGTGCTCTCATGGATCTACTTCAGGAAGCATTGATCAAGACGCAATACATTATCTTATGACACGAGGAATTGAATTAGATAAAGCAAAAAAACTCTTGATAAAGGGATTTTTAAATGAAATTTTTGAAAACATTCATGAGAATAGTTTAAAAAAATTTCTCGAAAAAAGTATAGAGGAACAGGTTGATGGAATTTCATAATATTAAATCGAAATTTCCAATATTTAAACAAAAGATTAAAGGAAAACCTTTGATATATCTTGACAGCGCAAACTCTTCACAAAAACCAAAGACAGTAATTGACGAAATTTCAAGATTTTACGAAACTGAATTTTCCAATGTCGGGCGAAGTGTTCACACTTTAGCAGTAAAAGCTACAAATAAATTTGAGGAAACAAGAGATGTTGTAAAGTCATACATTAATGCAAAATATAGGGATGAAATAATTTTTACGAAAGGAGCTACTGAAGCAATAAATTTAGTAGCCCATTCTTATGGTGAAAAATATATAAAAACTGGTGATGAAATTCTTGTAACTGAGTTAGAGCACCATTCAAATTTTGTTCCTTGGCATTATTTAAGAAAAAAAAAAGGAGCAGTAATTAAATTTGCTGCTGTAAATGAAAATGGAGAAGTAGGAGTCGACGAATTTAAGAAACAAATAACTGATAAAACTAAAATGATTGCTTTTACACATATTTCAAATGTTACAGGAACTATTATGCCGGTAAAAAAAATCATTGATCTAGCTAAATCAAAAAATATACCTGTTCTAATTGATGGAACCCAAGGTGCGCCACACTCAACTTTAGATGTACAAGATTTAGATTGTGATTTTTACGCTATTTCTTGCCATAAAATGTATGGCCCTAATGGACTTGGAATTCTTTACGCAAAAAAAAAATGGGTGGATAAATTACCGCCATATCAAGGGGGCGGAGGCATGATTAGCGAAGTAAAAAAAAATGAAGTTTCATATGCTGACTCACCAACTAAATTTGAAGCAGGAACAATGCAAACAGCTGAAGTCGTAGCATTTGCAAAATCAATCAAATTTATTCAAGATCTTGGAATTAATAATATCGAGAAACATGAAAGCCGAGTTCTTGAATATGGATTAGAAAAATTAAGAAAAAACAATTCTGTAAAATTAATTGGTAATCCAAAAAATAGGGCTTCTATAATGTCATTTACAATTAAAGGAATTCACCCACATGATATAGCTACGATTTTGGATGATGACGGGGTAGCCATCAGAGCTGGCCATCATTGCTGTCAAATCTTACATGACAAACTCGGAATTCCGGCTTCAGCAAGAGCTTCAATTGGCGTTTATAATGATAAAGAAGATATAGACGTATTGTGTGAGTCTATTGATAAATGTAAAAAGGTATTTCAGATTTAAATGGAACTCAAAGAACTTTATCAAGAAATTATTTTAGATCACGCCAAAAATCCTCGTAACAAGGGTAAATGTGAGGGCTACAGCCATGATGCAAAAGCTCATAACCCACTTTGTGGAGATAAAGTGCATATTTTTCTAAAACTAGATAAAGACAAAAATATTTTAGGCTTAAGCTTTGAAGGAGAAGGATGTGCAATATCTTTAGCTTCAGCATCAATTCTGACGGATACTTTAAAAGGAAGAGATTTACAGTTTTCAAAAAAAATAACCGATGATTTTTTGAATATGTTAAAAAATAAAACAAAAATTACATTAAATAGCTTAACAGAAGATCAAATAACTACTATATCTTCATTGTCTGGAGTTCAAGAATTTCCGATGAGAATAAAATGCGCAACTATGGCATGGCATACACTTTTATCAGCTATTGAAAAAAAGGCTAAATGAGCAAACTTAAAGAAAAAATAATATCTGAAATAAAAAAAATTTATGATCCAGAGATACCAGTTAATATTTTTGAATTGGGCTTAATCTATAAAATTGATATTCTAGATAATAAAAAAGTATTGATAGAAATGACATTAACCTCTCCGAACTGCCCTGTAGCCGAGAGTTTGCCTAATTCAGTAAAAGAGAATATATTAAAAATCGATGGAATTAAGGATGTCGATTTAAAATTAGTTTGGGATCCTCCTTGGACGAAAGATAAAATGTCAGAAGCAGCAAAATTAGAATTAAATTTATGAGCGGACAAGTCATAAAACTTAGTGATACAGCAGCAGAAAGAATAAAATATATTATGTCTCAAGCAGAAAGCACAGCTATTGGTGTAAGAGTAGGTGTAAAATCTGGAGGTTGTGCAGGGATGTCTTACATAATGGAATATGCAAAAGAGGTTAGACCTAATGAAGAAGTGATTGAAGAAAAAGGCGTAAAAGTCTTTGTTGATCCAAATGCTATAATGTATTTACTTGGAACTGAAATGGACTATAAGCAAGAAAAATTTTCTTCACAATTTGTATTCAAAAATCCTAATGAAACAGAGCGTTGCGGTTGTGGCGAGTCTTTTAAAGTTTAGTTAGCCACTATAATACATTTCAAATTCTATTGGGTGAGGTGTATGCTCGAAGTTATAAATTTCTTGAAACTTTAATTCAATATAAGCATCAATTTGATCGTCGGTAAAAACACCGCCCTCTGTTAAAAATTTTCGATCTTTGTCTAAATTTTGCATTGCCTCTCTAAGTGATCCGCACACTGTTGGAAGTTTTTTTACTTCATCTTCAGATAAAGAATATAAATCCTGATCGAAAGCTTTCCCTGGATCTATTTTATTTTTTATACCATCAATACCAGCCATCAACATAGAGGCAAAAGTTAGATATGGGTTTCCCGCTGCGTCAGGAAATCTTATTTCCATCCTAGCAGCTTTAGGGTTCATTATTACTGGTATTCTACAAGATGCGGATCTATTTCTAGCTGAATATGCTAATATGACTGGTGCTTCAAATCCAGGTATCAATCTCTTGTAACTATTTGTTGTCGCATTCGCAAAAGCATTAATTGCTCGAGCATGTTTTAAAATTCCGCCAATATAATAAAGCGCATTTTTTGACAAACCCGCATATTCTTTACCCATAAAAACTGGAGTATTGCCTTTCCATATTGACTGGTGACAATGCATTCCAGAACCATTATCACCTTTTACGGGCTTCGGCATAAATGTAGCTGTTTTACCAAAAGAGTGAGTAACCATTTGAACTGCGTATTTATAAAGCTGAACGTTATCAGCCATATTAGTCAATGTTCCAAAATACATACCAAGCTCATGTTGACTTGGAGCAACCTCGTGGTGATGTTTTTCCACTTTCACTCCCATATCTTTTAAAGCTTTAAGGTATTCGCCCCTCATATCTTGGGCACTATCGACAGGCGGCACAGGAAAATAACCACCTTTTACGCCAGGTCTATGTCCCATATTCCCATTCTCATATTTTTTTCCAGTATTATATGGCCCCTCAGAACTATCGATCATAAAGCTGGTCTCATTCATATCGTTCTTAAATCTTACGTCGTCAAAAACAAAGAATTCAGGTTCAGGCCCAAAATAAGATTTGTCACCAATACCAGTTTTTTTTAAATACTCCTCCGCTTTTTTTGCAGTTCCTCTTGGATCCCTTTCATAAGGATTTTTTTTAACCGCATCCAAAATATCACAAAAGATGTTTAGTGTAGTGTGAGAATTAAAAGGATCAATTATCGGTCTCTCTAAATCAGGTTTTAAAATCATATCCGACTCATTAATAGCTTTCCAACCAGCAATTGATGATCCGTCAAAAAACACTCCTTTATCAAGCATCTCTTCGTCAACCACAGTAGAATCCATTGTTAAATGCTGTAGTTTACCTTTTGGATCTGTAAATCTCAGATCTACAAATTCTACTTGCTTATCCTTTATAAGCTTTAAAATGTTTTTTGAACTCATAATTCTCCAATATTAAATAAATTAGTTTTAAAAATGAAATGAACATATATAAGGGAGTTCTTAATAGTATAATTAAAAATTTATATCAGCTATGCATTTATCACATACATACAATTTTAAATTGATATGAGAGAAGCTAGTTCTTTCGATTTAACACTATTAGTTTTACTTGCTGTTATATGGGGGTCAGCCTTCTTTAATATTAAAATAGCGACTTATTCTTATGACCCCATTACACTCGCTTTAGTTAGAGTAATATTTGCTAGTATACCACTAATAATATTATGTAAATTAAAAAAAATAAAAATAGAAGCTTTTGAAAAGAATTGGAAATCTTATGCTTTGATCGGATTATGTAATATTGCCATCCCTTTTGTTTTAATAGCTATAGGGACTGCAAAAATAAATAGCTACCTTGCTGCAATGTTAATGAGCACAACACCTTTAAGTGGTTCTATACTTGCACATTTTTTTATTAAAGATGAAAAATTAACATTACCTAAATCGTTAGGAGTACTAATCGGGTTTAGTGGGATTGTATTACTATTTTTTGATAAAATAATCGTTAATAGTGAAAATTATATTTATGTTTTAATTACAATTCTTGGCTCTACGTTTTATTGTATTGGTGGTTTATTGACTTTAAAATTAAAAAATAAAAAAAATGAAAATGTCACTACTTCAACAACACTTTGGTCTGTAATTTTTTTATTTCCATTATCATTACTTATCGAAACACCATGGAACTCAAACCCTACTTTATCGTCAACCTTTTCGCTGCTGTATTTAGGAGTGGTTGCTACAGGTTTAGCTTGGCTAATACGATTCAGAATTTTAACAGTTAATGGATTAGTTTTTCAAACTCAAGTAGCATACTTAATACCAATTTTTGGTATTATTTTTGGATATTTTTTGATGGATGAAATAATTACATGGAGAGTTTTAATTTCATTAGTTATAATTCTATTTGGAATATACATATTTAAAAAAAATAATAAAGGAACAACCTAAATGGGAACTGAGTCAATAGAAGCTAGTTTTTTGTCAATGTTTGCTTTGATTAGTTTTTTTATTTTTTTAATTGTTAGTAAAATTTCCTATAAATTTTATCATGGTGTTCTATTAGATAAAGATTTTTCTAAGCCACAAGCTTTTCATTCTTTTCCTGTAACAAGAAGTGGCGGAACAGCATCTATTATTTCTTTAAGTATTTTTTTTGGAATATACTATTTGCTTTACTCAAAATTTTTATACAATTATTTTTTTATTTGCTATTCAATGTTTTTAATTGGATTCATAGATGATTTAAAAATAAATATAAAACCCTTCAAAAGGCTTCTTTTAATGATTTTTTTACTCTTTACGTTTATTTATTTTTTACCAATTAAGATTTTAAATATCGATATTCCACTTTTAAAATTTTTGATGAGTAATCATTTATTTTCATCTATTTTTGTTCTTATATGTTTTTTATTTGTAATAAACGGAGCAAACTTAATTGATGGGTTCAACGGTTTGCTTACTTTAAACTTGTTAATTATCAATATTATTTTAGCGTCAATAAATGCTAAAGGTGGACATTTTGAATTATCTTTTTTCATAACTGCTCAAATTATAATTTTACTATCTTTCTTACTATTTAACTTTCCTCAAGCAAAAATTTTTTTTGGTGATAGCGGCGCTTATTTGATGGGGTCTTTGATCGCACTAAATATAATAATGACAAATAATCTGAACCAAAATATTTCTTCATTTTTTTTCTGTATTTTGTTGTTTTATTTATTTTTTGAAGTTTTCTTCTCTTTTTTCAGAAAATTAATTCAAAGAAAGTCGCCAATTTATCCAGATAATAGACATTTACACATGCTCAGCTTTTATAGGATTTCAAAAATTTATGGAAATAATAAAGCCAATTTTTTAAATTCATTAGTTCTAAATTTTGTTTACTTTATACTTATAATTCCAGGGTTGTATTTTATTGAACATCCAACATTGAGCAGATATTGGTTTTTCATACTTTTGCTAATTTACACTGTAGGTTATTCTAGACTTTATTATTTAACTAAAAATTAATTTGTTATATAAGACCGATTAAATACTGGGCAAGTGGCGGAATTGGTATACGCGCTGGTCTTAGAAACCAGTGCCGCAAGGCTTAAGAGTTCGAGTCTCTTCTTGCCCACCAAAATATTATGAAAGTAGAAGTTAAATCAAAAAAAGGTTTAAGAACAGTTTTATCTGTAATTGTAGAAAAAAAAAATATCCAAGCAAAAATGGATGAGAGACTTAAAGAACTTCAGAAAGAGGTTTCCTTAAAAGGCTTTAGACCAGGAAAAGTTCCTCCCTCAGTAATTAAAAGTCAATTTGGAAAATCGATTTACGGAGAAGTAGTAGATAAAATTTTAAGAGAGACAACATCAAAAGCGATCGATGAAAAAAAATTAAAAATTGCTGGTCAACCTAAAATAGATTTGAAACAGTTTGGTGAAGGAAAAGACTTAAATTATGAACTACAGATTGATTGTTTACCTAACGTTAGTCTAAAGAATTTTGATAAATTTAAAGCGACAAACTTTAAAGTAAAAATAGAAGATAAAATAATTGACGAAAAAATAAATGAGATAGCAAATCAAAACAAACAATTTGAAGATAGAAATGAGAGCGAGAAAGCAACCCGAGGGGATCAAGTTATTTTTGACTACTCTGCTACATTGGATGGAAATAAATTTGAGGGTAGCGAAGGAAAAGATGTGCATTTAGAATTAGGCAAGGATCTTTTTTTAAAAGGATTTGATGAACAATTACTTGGAGTAAAAAAAGGTGATAAAAAAATATTAAACGCTGTACTTCCTGCGAATCATCCTAAGAAAGAACTAGCTAATAAAAATACAAAATTCGAATGTAAAATTAAAAAAATCAAAAAACCAAAAAATTTTAAAATAGATGATAATTTCGCAAAATTAATGGGCGCAGAAGACATCAAGGATTTAAAATCTTCAATTGAAAAACAAATTTCCAATCAGTATTCACAAGCTTTGAATTCGATAACTAAAAAAGAAATTTTAGATCAAATTGAAAAAAATCATCAGGTAGATTTACCACAAAACTTAATTGACCAAGAAATTTCAATAATGACACAAAACTTAAAATCTGAAGAGAAAGAAAAATATAAATCTGATAATGAAAAATTAGCTAAAGAAAGAATAAAGTTAGGTTTGTTACTCAACGAATATGGTGAAAAAAATAATCTAAAGGTCTCTGATGATGAAGTAAAAGCTGAGATACAAAAACAAATTAGGGGCATGCCAGGACAAGAAAAAATGGTTTTAGAGTATTATCAAAAACATCCTAATGCCTCTCAAAATTTAAAGGGGTCTTTGTATGAAGAAAAAATTATTGAACTAATTAAATCAAAAATAAATCTTACCTCAAAAGAAATTAATACTAAAGAAGCTGAAAAAATCATTACTGAGTTTAGTAAATCAAAAGCAGAAACTGCTGAGAAATCAAAGACTTCAGGTTCAGTAAAAAATAAGTCTAAAACAAAAAAAATTAGTAAAAAGTAACTAATAGTTGTATAAAACCAATATGAGTCGTGAATTTGAGGAAAAAATGAATAGTTTAATCCCGATGGTTGTTGAACAAACAAGTAAAGGTGAGAGAGCTTACGATATTTATTCTAGGCTACTTAAAGAAAGAATTGTATTTTTGGTTGGTCCAGTTAACGATGCCGTAGCGTCATTAGTAACAGCACAATTGCTATTTTTGGAGTCAGAAAACCCGAATAAAGAAATAAACTTTTACATTAATAGTCCTGGCGGATTAGTTACTGCTGGTCTCGGTATTTATGATACGATGCAATATATCAACTCACCGGTTTCTACTCTGTGCATTGGTCAAGCTTCTTCAATGGGATCTTTTCTTTTAGCTGCAGGTGAAAAAGGAAAGAGATATTCTTTACCTAATTCGAGAATTATGGTGCATCAACCATCTGCTGGATTTCAAGGACAAGCTACAGATATTCAAATTCATGCTAAAGAGATTCTTTCTCTTAAAGAAAGACTAAATAAGATTTATTCAAAACATACTGGAAAAACAGTTGAAGAAATTTCTGACGCTTTAGAACGAGACAATTTCATGACAGCAGAAGAAGCTAAAAAATTTGGTTTAATAGATTCTGTTGTGGAGAAACGAAAATAAAACACTATATATAGCTTTATTTACAACTTCAACTTGCTAACTATTTAGTGGAGATTTATATTAGTTTATTGATTCGCTATGTCAGAAAAAAATACTAAAAATATTCTATATTGTTCTTTTTGCGGAAAGAGCCAACACGAAGTAAGAAAACTTATCGCTGGTCCGACAGTATTTATTTGCGATGAATGTGTTGAGCTTTGCATGGACATCATCAAAGAGGAAAATAAAAGTTCTCTTGTCAAACACCAAGATGGGGTGCCATCTCCTAAAGAAATTTGTAATGTTTTGGATGAATATGTCATAGGTCAAAAACTTGCAAAGGAGATTTTATCGGTAGCAGTTCACAATCACTATAAAAGATTAAATCATGAAAATAAAAATAATAAAGATATAGAGCTTTCTAAATCAAACATATTACTTGTAGGCCCTACTGGATGTGGAAAAACTTTATTAGCTCAGACATTAGCAAGAATTCTAGATGTGCCTTTCACAATGGCAGATGCCACAACATTAACAGAAGCAGGATACGTAGGAGAAGATGTCGAAAACATTATTTTAAAACTTTTACAATCAGCTGATTATAATGTTGATAAAGCCCAAAGAGGAATCGTTTATATAGATGAAGTTGATAAAATTAGTAGAAAGTCAGAAAATCCATCAATAACTAGAGATGTTTCAGGAGAGGGAGTGCAACAAGCATTATTAAAAATTATGGAAGGAACGGTAGCTAGTGTTCCTCCACAAGGTGGTAGAAAGCATCCACAACAAGAATTTCTACAAGTTGATACAACAAATATCTTATTTATTTGTGGTGGAGCGTTTGCAGGATTAGACAAATTGATTGATAGTAGAGGTAAAGGAAGCTCAATTGGCTTTGGTGCAAAAGTTAAAGATTATAGACAACAACCACTCTCTGAAACTATGAAGATGTTAGAACCTGAGGATTTAATCAAGTACGGACTGATTCCTGAGTTTATAGGCAGAATGCCTATTATAGCAACACTCGATGACTTGGATGAAAAATCATTAATAAAAATTCTCAAAGAACCAAAAAATTCTTTAATAAAACAATACAAAAGGCTATTTGAATTCGAAGATGTTGAGTTAGAATTTAAAGACGATGCTATTTCAGAGATAGCGAAAAAAGCCATCTCAAAAAAGACAGGGGCAAGAGGACTGAGATCAATTTTAGAAAATATTTTGCTTAAAACAATGTTTGAATTACCTGATATGGAGAATGTTGTAAAAGTCACAGTGGACAAATCATCTGTTCAGGCTAAGTCTGAACCCATTGTCACATACGGCAAAAAATCATCAACATCTGTAGCTTAATTATAATTTGTTTCTTGAAATTAGTGAATTTATGGCCATATTAATCTTATGAAAGCATCATATCTCAAACCACTGTTGCCACTAAGGGACATAGTAATTTTTCCATCTATGGTCGTTCCATTATTTGTTGGTAGAGAAAAATCTATAAAAGCTCTTCAAGAGGTAATGAAAACAGACAAATCAATAGTCTTAGTTACACAAAAAAATTCAGAGGTTGATGACCCAACTAGCAAAGATTTGTATCAGTTTGGTTGCTTAAGTAAAGTTCTTCAGCTTTTAAAACTACCTGATGGAACAGTTAAAGTATTAGTAGAGGGTGAAAAAAGAATTAAAATAACAAATTATAAAGAAGATAATGAAAAATATTTAACCTGCGAAGTTGAAATAGCCGATGACGAGAATATTTCTAAAGATTTAGATCAACTAGCATTAGGCCTAGTTAAAAAATTTGAAAAATTACAAATTTTAAGCAAGAAAGATTTTAATGAAACTACAAATAATCTCAAAAATCTTAAAAATCCCTCACAGATTGCTAATAATATTTCTTCAAATTTAAATATACAAATTTTTGAAAAACAAGAAATGCTAGAAATTACCGACTTAAAAAAAAGATTAGAAAAAATTCATTCTTTAATTGAAAAAGAAATTAGTGTCTTATCTGTGGAAAAGAAAATACGAGGAAGAGTTAAAAATCAAATGGAGAAAACTCAAAGAGAATATTATTTAAACGAGCAACTAAAAGCCATACAAAAGGAACTCGGTGAGATCGATGAAGGTAAAGACGAGCTTTCATCAATTTCCTCAGCTATTTCAAATGCTAAAATGCCAAAATTGGCAAAAGAAAAATGTTTATCTGAGCTAAAAAAATTAAAATCAATGAGCCCCATGTCGGCAGAGGCTACCGTGGTAAGAAATTACCTGGATTGGATGACGGAATTACCTTGGTCAAATAAATCAAAAATAAATACTGACTTGAATAATGCTCAAAAAATTTTAGATGAGGATCATTATGGACTAGAAAAAGTTAAGGAGAGAATTATAGAATTCTTAGCTGTACAAAAAAGAATTCAAAAAATGAAAGGACCGATATTATGTTTAGTGGGCCCTCCCGGGGTAGGAAAAACGTCTCTTGGAAAATCCATAGCTAAAGCGACGAATAGAAAGTTCATAAGAATTTCATTGGGAGGTATTAGAGATGAGGCTGAAATAAGAGGACACAGAAGAACTTACATAGGATCTTTACCAGGAAAAATAATTCAAATGATGAAAAAAGCTGGAACAAAAAACCCTCTTTTTTTGTTAGATGAAATTGATAAAGTTGGAAATGATTATAGAGGAGATCCTTCATCTGCTTTACTTGAGGCTTTAGATCCAGAGCAAAATAAGGAATTCAATGATCATTATTTGGAAGTTGACTATGACCTATCAGATGTAATGTTTGTAACAACAGCAAACACTTTAAATATACTTCCACCTTTATTAGATAGAATGGAAGTTATTAGGCTCTCTGGGTATACAGAAGATGAAAAAGTAAATATTTCTCAAAAATTCTTAATTCCAAATCAGAGTAAAAATAACGGTTTAAAAAAAGAAGAGTGGACAATAAGTGAAGATATAAATAGGAAAATAATTAGACATTATACAAGAGAGTCTGGCGTAAGAAATCTGGAAAGAGAAATTTCAAAAATAGCGAGAAAGCTAGTAAAAAAAATTGATAATAAAGAAAAAGTAAATAATCCAATTGAGGAAAAAGATATAAAAGATTTATTAGGTGTACAAAAATTTAATTACGGTGAAATTGAGGAAGAAAATAGAGTTGGTGTTGTAACTGGTTTAGCTTGGACAGAGGTGGGAGGGGAAATTCTCAAAATAGAATCAGCAATAATGCCAGGAAAAGGAAAAATGCAAATTACAGGAAAGCTAGGTGATGTAATGCAAGAGTCAGTTAAAGCAGCCAAATCATACATAAGATCTAAAAGCTTAGATTATGGAATTATCCCCCCTATATTTGATAAAAAAGATTTTCATATTCATGTTCCTGAGGGAGCAACACCTAAAGATGGTCCTTCAGCAGGAGTTGGAATGGTAACATCAATAATTTCAGCAATCACAGAAATCCCAGTTGATAAAAACGTGGCGATGACTGGAGAAATCACCTTGAGAGGTTTAGTTTTGCCGATAGGAGGTTTGAAAGAAAAGCTTTTAGCAGCACACAGAGCCGGCATAAAAAAGGTCTTAATTCCAGTAGAAAACAAAAAAGATTTAATTGAAGTTCCAAAGACTATACTAAATTCTATGGAAATTATTTCAGTCAAAAATGTGGATGAAGTCCTCAAAGTGGCTCTTACAAAACCATTTAAAAGAGTTGAATGGGTTGAAGTTGATCAACTCGCTGATAAAAATAAGAATAAAGAAGAATTAAGCACTCATTAGTAAAAGAGTTTAATCAAGCCAATCTCTATATTTAGTCAAATTATTTTTAATGTAATCAGGTAGTATTTCAGTTCTTACTTTTTTTAAAGATAAGTTACCTGTATATTTATCGTCTTCTTGCGCGACAGTATGATCATATAATATTTTTTTTTGATTAACCATATTTTCCATATCTTTTATTGTTAAGCCACTTTCTTCAAATTCAAGATGATGCATAAAGTTTGAAAGTTTATAAAAAATATCCTCGGGTTTTTTTATTGATGTGAAATGCCATCCACCGTTTTTTATTATATCAACACTCATATATCTTTTATTTGAGAATAAAGTATCAATTCTCCAGAAGGGATAAACTCTACTTTTAATATTTCTTAACCATTGAAATTCAACGAGATTTTTTTTCTTACAGGCCCTAGTGCCAATCCATTTAAAGTTTGGCTGTATTAAATTGAATTTGTAATAAAATACATCTTGTTCAAATAAGGTAATTTTACTCTTATATTTAAAATTTTTGAAGTTTGGTATTTCATCTAAATCACTTGATAAAACTAAATCCTCATCACTAACTTTTGTTAAACCTTTCAAAAGTTGATTTCTTTGATTATTCTCTCGTTTTAGTGAGTTATCTAATACTTTCTTATTTCTTAATTCTAAATTATCATCTGAATTAACTTTTTCTATTCCATCAGGAGGTTTGTCGACAATTATATATTCAATTTTATCTTTAAATTTACTAAAGTTTTTTATATCAAAATTAAGTTTTTTCTCTCTACCACTATGAAGAAAAGTAGACTCTGTAATTATAAATTTTTTTACGTATTTATGCAGAACATTTAGCCTTAAATCTAATAGCAAATCTTCATCAAAATACATAAAACAGTCATAAATGTTCATGATATTTGAGTTATAATAAAATCTATTGTAAGTAAATGATAATTAATTTTCTAATGAAAAAAAAGATTATAATCACCGGCGGTTTGGGTTATATCGGAACAGAGTTGTGTAAACTTTATTCAGGTGTAAGTTGGCATCATAATATAATTGTAATTGATAATAGATTTGTATCTGAAAGAGTAAGTCAATTGAGAAATTGGAATATAAATTTTGTTCATGGCGATATTCTAGATAAAGGTTTAATACAAAAGTATTTTAAAGATGCAGATGTAGTACATCACTTAGCCGGAATTACCGCAGTTCCAAGAACAAAAAGTGAGTCATCAAAAGATAAAGATGAAAATATTAGAGCAGTTGGAGTAGAGGGAACGCAAAATATCTTAGATGCCATAAGTGATAATTGTAAAATAATATTTCCCTCAACTCACGTGGTTTACGAAGGGATAGATAATGTAAAAATGGATATAAAAGAGGAGGAGACCACAAAACCTATTTTAGCTTATTCATCTTCCAAAGCAGAAAATGAGAAACAACTCAAAAATTCGGGAAAAAACTATGTAATTTTAAGATTGGGCTCAGTCTATGGATACTCTACGGATACCATGCGAATTGATATAATGCCTAATCTTTTTTCCAAGATAGCATCTCAAAATGGAACATTAAAACTATTTGCAGGTGGAAGACAGATAAAAAGTTTAGTTCCATTAATCGATGTTGCAAGGTGTTTTAAATTTATGGAAGAAAAAGATGAAATTTATTCTGAAATATTTAATCTAACTAAAGATACTATAACGGTAAAAAAAGTTGCCGAAATATGTAAAAAATATAATCCTAAAATTGAATTAAAAGAAACTAATGATGAAATACCTAATTTAGGTTTTTCTCTATCTAACAAAAAACTTTTAAAAATTGGTTTTAAATTTTTATATGAAATTGACCAAAGTATTAAAGAAATGATCCAAAAATGGTCAAAACAAAAAATAGTTAATGATTTAGAGCATGTTAGAGACGGAGAAGATCTATTCACCGACGTTAGAGGCACTATTAGCAACCATGAATTAACAGAGCCAATAAATTTGATTGGATTAATTGATTCAAAAAAAGGAACTATAAGAGCAAATCATTATCATCCACAGCAAGAGCAAAAATGTTTGTTTACAAAAGGTCAAATTATCGAGATTTATAAGGATATCATTAATCCAGACGCTCCAAAAATAACTCAAGTTGTTAATGCAGGTCAGACCTCAATAATAAAACCAAATGTAGCTCACTCAATGGTTTTCACTAAAGATACAACTTTTTTAAATTTAGTTAGAGGAGAGAGAGATCATGAAAATTATGGCATCACTCACACAATTAAACATAATCTTGTAGACGAAAAAGAAAAAAACCTACTTTTAGAGTGTTACAAATTTGAATGCAGAATATGTGGAAACTCTAATTTGAAAAGAGTTGTTTCTTTAGGTTACCAGCCGCTTGCAAATAATTTACTTAATAAAGTTAGTGACAAATGTGAGTTGTACCCTCTAGAAGTGAATTATTGTGATAATTGTCATAATTGCCAGTTATCCGTTTCAGTGAATCCAAAAAAAATGTTTGTAAATTATATTTATACTTCATCAACTTCTAAATCTTTTAGAGATCATTTTGCGAGAGCAGCAAAAAAATATTCTCGAGATTTAAAGCTTAACAAAAAAAAATCTTACATAATAGATATAGGTAGTAACGATGGTGTAGGATTAAAACCGTTTAAAGATTTGGGATTTAAGAATATTTTAGGTATAGAGCCAGCTAAAAATTTAGCAAAACTTGCAAATAAAAATAATATAAAAACTTTTAACGGTTTTTTAGAGAAAAAAAATTTAAAAAAAATAAAAAAAAATGCAGATTTAATCTTAGCTTCAAATGTTTTTGCTCATTCAGATAAATTGAAAGAAATGGCTGAATGCATGTTTAAATTACTAAGTAACAAAGGAACTATAATAATTGAGGTTCAATATCTTATGAATACTTTGAAAGATTTGACCTTTGATAATATTTATCATGAACATTTTAATTACTGGTCATTAACTTCTTTGTCGAATTTCTTTAAACAGTTTGACGCAAAAATAATAAAATCAGAAAAATTTGATACTCATGGCGGTTCGTTAAGAGTTTATATAAAAAAAGATAAAAAGGCAAATGTGGAAAAAAGCGTTAAACAAATGCTGAAGGAAGAAGAGAAGTTTGGAATAAAAAAATTCAAAACTTATAAAGAATTTGGAGAAAAAGTTTATAAAATAAGAGAAAATGTTAGAAAAAATATTGTAAAATTAAAAAATAAAAATAAGCTAATTATTGGATACGGCGCTCCTGCCAAAGCAACAACTGCTCTCAATTTTTACGGAATTTCCAATGAAATTGATTATATAATTGAGGATAACAAATTAAAGCATAACAAATTTATACCTGGAGTTAACATACCTATTAAAAGTAAATTAAATATCAAAAATAAGAAAAATGTAATTTTGGTATTAGCTTGGAATTTTTTTAAAGATATAAAAAAAGATAACATCAATTTGTCTGAAAACTTTATTAACATCAAAGACTTAGAGACTAGTAACTAATTAAATTTTTCCAAATTTCGAAAATATTGCGAATACTTTCAAAAAAATAATTTAAATAGAATTCAGAAATCGGAAAATAAAAGATTATTAAATCTTGAGCAAAATATAAAATTCTAGATAATGAGATAATCAAAAAAATGAATAAAATTAATGAATTATAAAAACCAAAGTAAACTTCTTTATCTTTTTTATCTATTTTAAGCTGTTTGGGTTGATTAATTTTAATGCCGTGTTTTTTTGCAAGGTATTCTGGTGAATATAAGCTAATCTCTCTCTGTTTTTTAACAACGGTGCTTTTAATTTTTTTAGGTTTTGAAATCTTATTAATTTTATTTGTTGTTTTTGGCGTTTGGATCTTTTTAGGTTTAGGATTTGAAGTAGCTTTTTTTTCAGCTATTTCTTTTAGGGGAAATTGTTTCCATTTATTTCCACAAGAGCCACATTGAACCATACGGCCAGAGGCAGTAATTGCGTTATCTGGGACAACAAATTTTTTACCACAGGAATTACAACTTAAAATCATAATTAAACAATTATAGTGCTATTTAGTATTTTACAACCATTAATTGTTTGAAACTTATTTGTAAATAGGATCAAATCTCCAAATTAATAAACAATTTGGGAGAGAAAAAATGCTTACATTAAAAAGAATATTGGTATTTTTTACTATCTTTTTGTTGGGAACAAACTTTGCATACTCAAAATGTAAGGATCCCAAGCAATTAAGATTTTCAATTATACCAACTGAAGAGTCATCATTCGAACTTGATCTATACAGACCACTTCTTGAGAAATTAAAGAAGAACACTGGCAAAAGTATAGAATTTTACATGCCTACTTCTTACGCATCAGTGGCAGAAGCTTTAATTGGAGGATTTGTTGATGTCGCTGTTCTAGGTCCCTATGGATACATTACTGCGAAGAAAGAAGATCCATCAATCACAGTGTTTGCAACTTACGCAAAAAAGAAAGGTTACATGCAAAATGAAGGACCTGGATATCAATCAGTGTTGATTACAAAAAAAGGATCTAAGTTTACTGATCAAAAATCTCTTAAAGGCGCGACCGTTGGACATGCTGATCCTGGAAGTACATCAGGAGATTTAATTCCAAGAGTAGTTTGGGCACCAAGCATGAATACTGATGCTGATAAATTCTGGAAAAGAATAGTTTATACTGGTGGTCACGATTTAACTACTTTAGCAGTACATAGTGGTAAAATTGATGCTGGCTTTGTAGCTAGTCATAGATTTGATAACGTTGTTGCTAAAGGTCAAGTCAAGTTAGAAGACTTTAACATTTTATGGAGATCACCGTCAGTACCACAAGATCCATTTGTATATAGTGGTAAATTGTGTGAACCAATAAAAAAAGCAGTCGCTTCAACATTTCTAAATCTTGGAAATGACGCGAAAGCTCAAAAGTTCTTAGCTAACTTAAAATCATCTAAATTTGTTCCAATGTCGGACAAAGATTATGATGTAATCAGAACTTTGGCGAAAGCTAAAGCTGAGTTTAAGAAAAAAAATAAAAAGTAATAAGTTATATAAATTTTGTGCGTTTATATTTTGTATAAACGCACAATAATTTAATTTGTAAGTTTTATGAGTGAAACAGTTTTAAAAGTAGAAAATTTAAATTTAACGTATAGTAGAGGTGGGCCCCAGGTATTATTTGATATATCATTTGCAGTTGCTAATAATGATTTTTATGCAATCATAGGCCCAAGTGGTGCAGGGAAGTCGTCTCTAATAAGATGCATCAATAAGCTAGCAAATCCAAATAGTGGAGAAGTTGATTTTAAAGGTCAAAAATTACTTAGTTTAAAAGGTCAAAAATTAAGAAATGTTCGGAGACGAATTGGGATGATTTTTCAAGAATTTAATTTAATAGATCGAATGTCAGTTATAGACAATGTTTTAACTGGAAGGCTAGGTTATATGAATACTTTTTCAAGTTTATTCAGAATGTTCAGTAGAAAAGATGTAAGTCGGGCTATCGAATTAATTGAAAAAGTTGGATTGAAAGACTTTGCAAATAAACGTGTGGATCAACTAAGCGGTGGCCAAAGACAAAGAGTAGGTATTGCTAGAGCTTTAATGCAAGAACCTGAAATGCTGCTAGTAGATGAACCCACATCTAGTTTAGATCCTAAAATTGCTGTTGAAATGATGGAATTGATAAAAAAAATAGCTGATGAGTTAAAAATACCTGTATTGTGCAATATACATAATATCGATTTAGCAAAACAATTTGCAAATAGGATCCTAGGTTTACAGGATGGTAAAAAAAAATTTGATGATGTAACTATTAAACTTACAAACGAAGTTCTTCAAGATTTATACAAATTTGAGGTTTTATAAAAACTATGAGTGGTTATAATTTAGGTGTTGAAGATTATACTAAACAAAACTCTTCAAAAATTTTAAAAAAGATAATTTTTTATACAATTGCAATATTAGTAATATTTTTAAGCGTATATTTCATAATTATACTAGACACTGACTGGCATAGAATAGGTTCTGGTGAGGGAATTCTAAAACAACTATCTTATTTTGTTGGTTTAGATTTTAAAATTATGCCTTATTTAATCAAACCAGCCTTTGAGACATTCTTAATGGCGTGCTTAGGCACCATGTTAGGACTGATAATGTCATTGCCAGTAGCTTGGCTTGGAGCTAAAAATGTTACTCCTTTAGGTATGGCTAGCTTTAGTTTTGCTAGGATGCTAATGACAATTAGTAGGTCAGTTCATGAAATTATTTGGGCATTAATATTTGTTGGAGCTGTTGGCTTAGGAGCTTTACCAGGCATATTAGCCTTAGCATTTAGATCAGTTGGATTTATTTCTAAAATTATTTCAGAAAGTATAGAAGGAGCAGATAAAAAACCGATTGAAGCGATTAGAGCAGCGGGGGGCTCTGGTTTTGATGTTATGTACTATGGGATTATTCCTCAAATTCTTCCAACTGTAATAGGAACGATTATTTTTGAGTGGGATATAAATATTCGTAGATCAGCAGTAATGGGCCTTGTAGGAGCAGGCGGTCTTGGTTTAGCTTTTTTTAGACAAATGCATATGTCTAACTATCCAGGTGTTACAACAGTAATAATGTTTATTGTTGGACTAATTTTAATAGGAGAAGTTTTATCTCATTATTTAAGAAAGAGGATAATATAAAATGGAGCAAATTTATAAAAGAAATAATGCAAAAAACTTTATATTTTTAAGTCTTTTCTTTTTTATAATATATCTTTGTTTTTTATATTTAGGAATTGATTTCTATAGATTTTTTTCTGCTTTAGGAAATTTTGGTAAACTAATAGCTAACAGATATTATCCTGTAGATATTCCATATGCACTTGAGCCTGGTTATCTAGCATCTATATTGGATAGTATTCAGATGGGCTATCTTGGTTTAATAATAGGTGTCATTGTTGCTTCTATACTTGCTTATCTTGCCGCTGCTAACTTAACACCAAGTAAAAGAATTGGATACCCAATAGGAAAATTTTTAATAATATTCGCAAGATCTATTCATGAAACAATTTGGACAATATTATTTGTTACGATCGTAGGCTTTGGAATGTTAGCAGGGACAATGGCTTTAACTATGTATTGTATAGGTTTTTTTGGTAAACTTTTTTCAGAAGAATTAGAAAATGTTGATATGAAACTAGTGGACACAATGAGATCAAATGGTGCTAATGAAATGCAGGTTTTTGCATACGGAGTATGGCCTCAAGTAAAAACTGCATTCACAGGAATATTAATTTACACATGGGATGTTTGTTTTAGAGCATCTACTATTATTGGTTTTTTTGGTGCAGGTGGCATGGGGTGGTATTTAAAGCGTAATGTTCTTCAATTAGAATATGCTAGAACTTCGGCAATTATATTGTCGATTATTGTATTAGTAATTTTCTCTGAAGCTCTGTCTGCATACATGCGGGATAAAATTTATAAGGAAACGCAATAATGTTAAAAAGTCACGAGAAAGAATTGATGACCTCAATCAATTTATTTTTAGATAATATTTTAAAAATTAATAACCTTTTTAAAATTCTTCTCCAAAAATATTTTGATAATAATTTTGAGGAAGTTCAAACTGTTACTGATCAAATTTCTAACTTAGAAAGTGAATGTGACGCCCTGAGAAGAGATGTAGAGAGAAGAATTTACAGCGAAACCTTAATTCCAGAGATTAGAGGAGATGTTCTTGGCATGCTTGAAAATTTAGATAAAATACCAGGGCAAATACAAGGAAATGCACATAGTTTTAACACAGAAAAACCTAAAGTAGACTCAGAACTTGATCAAAACTTTCTTAAGCTTTGTGATTATGCATCAGAATGTATCTCATTACTAATTGAAGGCTCAAGAAGTTTTTTCGTTGATAAAAAAATTACTATTAAAAAATGTTTAGAGGTTGCAAAAGTAGAAAGTAAAGCTGACAAAGTCAGTACTGAATTAAAAAAAACTATCTTTTCAAATTCTAAAAATGGTCTTGCTACTAAAGTACATCTGAAATACTTTGTTGAGATAATGGATGAAGTAGCCAATCTTTCGGAAGACGTTGCAGACAGACTGATTATATCCTCATCTAAAAATTAATTATGTTAGATATATTATTAATAGCAACTATAGCTATTATCATTGGTGCAAACGATGCTTCAAATGTTTTTGGTTCTGCCGTTGGATCAAAAATGTTAAAATTCAAGATAGCTATAATATTTTTTATTATTTTTATTATTTTAGGAGCGGTAATAAATGCCGAAAACCCCTCAAAAGTATATGGAAATCTAATTCTTGATTATCCTGATTTTAAAAAAATATTCTTAATCATAATCCCAGTTGTAATTGTAACAATCATTTCTCTAAAACTAAAAATACCAAGCTCAATCTCTCAATCAGTTATATTCTCATTGGTTGCGTTCTCAATAGTGGAAAAACTGAATGTTAATTATGAACTTTTTTTAGAATTAATTTATTTTTGGTTGGCCACTCCTTTGATCGCTTTTATACTTTCTATTTTCTTTTGTTGGCTAATTAATTTTATATTTAAAGTTTTAAAATTAAACGTATTTCAAATTGACTATCAAATTCGTTTATCTTTAATTTTTTTTGGATGCCTTGCAGCTTTTGCTCTCGGCGCACATCTAACCGCTGCAATAGTTGGAATTTACTCACCTTTTTTATCTCTGGAGTTAGAATTTATAAATTTAAATTTGACAATAGATGATAAGAAATTATACTTTTTAACATCTTTATTAATTGGATTAGGAGCTTTTTATTTTTCTCAAAAAATCGTTAGAACTATTGGTTCACAAATCTCAAATATTAAACCGGTACCCGCTTTGGCAATACTTCTTACACAAATATTAATACTATTTAGTTTTTCTTCCAATCACACTATCGGTTTTTTAAACACATATTTACCATTTCAAATTTTTGCAATGCCGCTTTCCGCATCACATATTACTTTTGCGAGTATAATTGGTATTGCATCTTTCAATAAATTTAGAGAAGTGAAACCTGAACATACAATTAAAATACTTTTATCTTGGGTACTAATCCCGATAAGCGTTTTTTGTTGCAGCTTTTTATTAACTAGTATATATAATTTTTAAGAATGTCAGCGAGCAAAAAAATCTCAGTAAACGGAAAATCTTATAAATGGCCTTCAAAACCAGCTATAGTAATTTGTTTGGATGGAAGTGAGCCAGGGCCAAAAGGATATATTGATACAGCAATAAGAATGGGTTTGATGCCTTTTATGAAGTCGATGATAAGCAAATCGACTTATGAAGTAGGTAAATGTGCAATGCCGAGTTTTACAAATGTAAACAATATGTCAATTGTTACCGGTACAACACCCGATATACATGGAATTTGTGGAAATTTCTTTTTTAATCCAGAAGAGGGAAAAGAAACTTTAATGAATGATGACACCTTTTTGAGAGCATCAACAATTTTTGAGGCTTTTGAAAAAGCTGGGGCAAAAGTTGCCGTGATTACTGCTAAGGAAAAGCTGAGAAAGTTATTAGGAAAAAATTTAAGTAAAGCGATTTGTTTTTCGTCTGAAAAAGCAGATAAAGCTAATCTTAAAGATAATAGAATAGAAAATGTTTTAGATTTAGTAAAAAAACCTTTACCAGAGGTTTACAGTTCGGATTTATCTGAATTTATTTTTGCAGCAGCAGTAGAAATTATTAAGAAGGAAAAGATAGATTTGATGTATCTATCAACAACGGACTTTATACAACATAAAGCAGCACCAGGAGATAAAATGGCAAATGATTTTTATCACATGGTTGATGGATATTTGTCAAAACTTTACGACCTTGGATGTGAAATCTCTTTCACTGCAGACCATGGTATGAAAGGAAAAACTAATAAAGATGGATCTTTAAATTTAATATATATGCAAGACGAAGTTGATAAAAAATTTGGAAAAGATGAGTGTAATGTTGTTTGTACAATTACAGATCCTTATGTTGTTCATCATGGATCTTTTGGATCATTTGTAACTATTTACGTAAAAGATAAATCAAAAATTAATGAAGTGATGAATTATATTAAAACAATAAATGGCGTAGAAATGGTCATTAATAAAGAGGAAAGTATAAAAAAACTAAAACAACCACAGGATAGAATAGGCGATATAGTGGTTACATCTAATGAAAAATTTGCAATTGGAAAAAAAGAAAGCGATCACGATCTTACAAAATTAAAAGAACCACTAAGAACACATGGTGGACTTGGGGAAACAGATATTCCAATATTTATCTCGAGAAAAATAGATGATAGCTATAAATCTAAAGGAGTTCTTAAAAACTACGACATATTTGATTTAGCCTTAAATTATGGATAAGAACATCTTTAAGGTTAAGGGCACATACGTAAATGGTCAGTGGTTTAATTCAAATAAAACATACGAAGTTTTTAACCCCTCAAACGGAGAAAAACTATCTGATGTTCCTATATCCGATAAAAAGGAGTTAGAACTAGCAGTAGAGTCAGCTAAGAAAGCCCAGGCTATTTGGTCCAAAACCTCATTAATTGAAAGAGTAAAATGTCTGGAGGAATTATCAAAAAAAATCTTAGAGAGAGAGGAAGAATTTGCCTTAATTGATTCTTATGACTCTGGCAATGCCCTTACTGGTATGAGAAAAGATGTAAAAGAAACTGTTAATAATATTAGATATTTTTGTGGTTTAGTAAGAGAAGTTAAAGGTGAAACTTTTTCTATGGAAAAAAATCATTTGAATTTCACGCGTTACCAACCTTATGGAGTTGTGCTAAAAATAAATCCTTTTAATCATCCATTTAGATTTTGCGTTGAAAAAATAGCTGCACCATTATTAATGGGGAATTCACTTATCATAAAAAATTCAGAACAAGCACCAATTTCATCGCTTAGATTTTGTGAATTATTGGGTGATATTTTTCCAAAAGGATTAATAAATGTAGTAACTGGTGGACCAGACAATGGAAAATTTTTGGTAGAACACCAGGATATAAAAAGAATAGCTGTAATCGGATCTGTTAATACTGGTATTGCAATAGCAAAATCCGCAGCACCACTTTTAAAAAATATTTCGTTAGAATTGGGAGGAAAAAATCCAATTATAGTTTTTGATGATGCAGATCCTGATTTTGCTGCTGGTCTAGCCATAAAAGGAATGAATTTAAGCAGACAAGGACAATCTTGTAGCTCAACTTCTCGTGTTTTAGTTAACAAGAAGATTAAAGAGAAGTTTCTTAAATCTCTAGTAGAAAAAGCAAAAAAAATACCTATAGGACTTCCTTGGATTGAAACTAATGAAATTGGCCCAATAGTCTCAAAAAAGCAATTTGATGGAGTTTTGAAATATATTCAATCTGGTAAAGACGAAGGTGCTAAATTATTATTGGGAGGTGATCAAAATAAATCTGGTGATCTTAAAAATGGTTTTTTTATAAACCCAACAATTTTTTGCGATGTAAAACCAGATATGAAAATAGCTAAAGAAGAAATTTTTGGACCAGTTATCTCAGTTATTGACTGGGATGACTATGATGAAATGGTCAAAATAGCAAATTCAACTCAATATGGACTTACGACAATGATTGTTACAAACTCATTATCAAACGCCATGAAGACTTCTGAAGACGCGGAAGTAGGTTATGTTTGGGTAAATACCGCAGGCAGATATTCTGGTGCCCCTTATGGAGGGTGGAAATTAAGTGGTATTGGTGTCGAAGAGTGTTTTGATGAAATGAAAGGTTATGCAAGATTAAAGAATGTGAATATGAAATGGAATTAAATGTTTAACTATCACAATCCCTCAAAAATTATTTTTGAAACCGGCATTCTTAAAAACAAAAAAAAGTTAAAAGAAGTTATTGGTGGTGGTGATTATTGTATATTTACTTACTCCGATAAAGTATTTCAAGAATACTCAAATCAAATAGTCAATGCTTTGGGAGAGCCAAAGTTAATTATTAATAACATTTTACCTAATCCTGACTATAAAAATTTGAGAGAAATTAGCGAGTTATTCAGCTTAAAATGTAGCAAGATTAAATTTGCAATTGCGTTAGGAGGTGGATCTGTAATTGATACTGCAAAATTTATAGTCTTGGGAAAAGGAAATTTTGATAAAACTATAGAATACGTTGAAAAAAAAGTAAGTTCTTTTCCACCTACAGATATTGACCTTATTTCAATTCCTACTACTGCTGGAACTGGAAGTGAGCTAACTTGCTGGGCAACTATTTGGGACGAAGAAAATCAAAGAAAGCATTCTTTAATACATCAATCTCTCTTTTCTAAACTATCAATATTTGATAGTGAACTTACTTTATCTTTACCTAAGAAAATTACTATAGAAACTTCATTAGATGCAATGTCACACTCTTTTGAAAGTATATGGAATATAAATTCTAATCCAGTTTCGAATATACACGCAAGAAATTCAATAAATATAATTTTGAAGAACCTTCCTCAACTAGTAAAAGATTTGAAAAATATTAAACTTAGAGAAGAAATAATGAAAGCATCAATGTCTGCAGGATTAGCTTTTTCGAATACTAAAACAGCAATATCTCATTCGATTTCATATCCTATAACTTTAAAATACAAAGTTCCGCATGGAATAGCTTGTTCTTTTACTTTACCAATAATTTTAAAATCAGTGCAAGGTCTGGATAAGACATGTGATAATAATTTTAAATCTCTTTTTCCTGATTTTGAAAATGCACCAAATCAGTTAAAAAATTTTTTTAAGGAACTAGAAGTCTCAACTAATTTTAAAGATTATATTGGAAATGCTAATGATTGGGATTTAATAGTTAAGGATGCTTTTGGAGGGGAAAGAGGAAAAAATTTTATTGGTAGCTATAAAAAAGTTTTAGAGGCACAAGAGTCGTTAGGATATTAGTTTGGATAATTTCCTTTTTTTAGCAATCTTGTCTGGCGCAGTAGGACATGTGATATGGAATGCGCTCTTAAAAAAATCAGATGATAAAATAAAATTTATGAGAGCGTTTACTTTGCTAAGTAGTTTATTTTTATTTCCCCTATTATTTTTTTTTGAACCATTGCCGAAGGCAGCTTGGCTTTTTTTTTTCGCCACTATAATAATTCATGTTTTTTATAAAATATTTCTATGTAAAGTATATGATTATTCTGGATTATCATTTGGTTATCCAATTGCGAGAGGTCTACCTTCATTTATTCTTTTACTAATTACACCTTTTATATTCGGGGAAAACTTACAATTAAATAATCAAATTGCAGTCATTATAATCTCTTTAGGAATTTTATTATTAGTATTTTCAGAAGGGAATTTTAAAAAAATAAATGTAAAAGGCTTATTTTATAGTTTAATTGTTGCTTTAATAATAATAGCTTATACAATCACCGACGCTAAAGGCGCTAGAGCTTCTAACGCATTAATTTATCTTTTATATTATTTTTCTCTTGATGGTTTTATTTTTAATATAATTGCACCATTTATATTTAAAAAAAAAGAAATTCATTTAGACTATTTTTTAAAAAATTTTAAAAATATATCTATTGCAGCTTTTTTCAATATTTACTCTTACCTGCCCGCCGTTTATGGGTATACCATCGGAAAAGTAGCAGTAGTTGCTGCCTTGAGAGAAATGAGTATTCTATTTGCCTCGCTTTATGGTTTATTTATATTAAAAGAGAAAGGCGGCTATTTGGCCTTTATTTCAGCCGTAATGATATTAAGTGGATGTATTTTGATAAAATTATTTTCATGAATAAGCCAAACTACCTAATTATTTAATCTTTTATTCTCTTTTATCTTAAGGAAAGTGTTGATATAAGAAATTCTTTATTTTAGGGCGGTTAGCTCAGTTGGTAGAGCATCTCGTTTACACCGAGAGGGTCATAGGTTCGAGTCCTTTACCGCCCACCAAATTTACCTTAGGGGGTATAGCTTAGCTTAGTTAGAGCGTCTGCTAGCTGAGTTGACACTCTAAAACGATGTAAAACACTCCTTTACTATCTTATATAAATCTTTATATTGATTGCGTGATCTTCAAGAGCTGGATCTGGAGCGGTGACAGAGTTCAAAAAGTTGCACCAACTTTGCACCAAAGACGCCTGGGGGTGTAGCTCAGCTTGGTTAGAGCGCCTGCCTGTCACGCAGGAGGTCGCGGGTTCGAGTCCCGTCACTCCCGCCACTAGTTGATAATGATTTTCATCTAGCAAGTTATAAATCAACATTAATTGATCAACTATAATGCTTCCTTCTGTCCTGTACTCTTTAGACATAAATGTTATAAATAAAACTATTAATATAAGAATCCCTAAACTACGGTATTGGGGTAGGTATTAATAAAAACATGATTTACGATTTTTTAACAGAATACTTATCAATAGTAATATTTCTTTTCATAGCTTTATTTCTAAGCATTGGATTTATCGTAGCTAATTATTTAGCATCACCATCTAACCCGGATCCTGAAAAATTATCTGCATATGAATGTGGATTTGAGGCATTCGATGACTCAAGAATGGAGTTTGATGTCAGGTTTTATTTAGTAGCAATTTTGTTTATTATTTTTGATCTAGAAATTGCATTTCTTTTTCCTTGGGCAATTTCCTTAGGAAATCTTGGAGCCTTAGGCTTTTGGTCAATGATGATTTTTTTAGCAATCTTAACTATTGGATTTATTTATGAATGGAAAAAAGGAGCTCTTGAATGGGAATAAAATTTGGAATTAATCAAGAGAGACAAAAAAAAATCCCTGAGGAGTTTAAAGATCTTGCTAAAGATTTTGCAGAAAAAGGTTTTATAACTACCTCATCAGAAAATTTAGTCAATTGGGCTAGGACAGGATCATTACACTGGATGACTTTCGGTTTAGCTTGTTGTGCAGTTGAAATGATGCAAACTTCTATGCCAAGGTATGATCTAGAAAGATTTGGTGCAGCTCCTCGAGCCTCACCAAGACAGTCAGACGTTATGATAGTTGCCGGAACATTAACTAATAAAATGGCTCCAGCTTTGAGAAAAGTTTATGATCAAATGCCTGAACCTAGATATGTTGTATCTATGGGAAGTTGCGCTAATGGAGGTGGTTATTATCATTATTCATATTCAGTAGTAAGAGGTTGTGATAAAATTGTTCCTGTAGATATTTATATACCTGGTTGTCCACCATCAGCAGAAGCTCTTTTATACGGTATTTTACAATTGCAAAAGAAAATTAGGCGAGAGGGTAATATTCAAAGATAGCTCATGTTAGAAAATCTTAAAAAATTAGAAAGACATATAAATTCAGAGCTTTCAAGTAAAATTCATAATTCAGTTATTAAGAATGACGAATTGTTAATTGAAGTTGGAGAAAATGATTTAACCGAAGTAGTTCAATTTATTAAATCAAATGAAAAATTAAAATTTAGACAGCTAATTGACATCGCTGGTGTTGATTACCCAGAGGAAGAAAAAAGATTCAATCTTATATATCTTTTTTTATCTCATGAAAATAATAGTAGATTAAAACTTTTAGTAAAATTTGAAACTAGTCAGACTATAAATTCAATCACAAAAATCTTTCCTTCAGCAAATTGGATGGAGAGGGAAGTTTTCGATATGTATGGTATTAAATTTAAAAATCACCCTGATTTGCGAAGAATATTAACAGACTATGGATTTAAAGGTCATCCTTTAAGGAAAGACTTTCCTCTCACAGGTTTTAATGAAGTGAGATACAGCGAAAAAGAAAAAAAAGTTGTTTATGAACCAGTCAAACTTGAACAAAATTATAGAAATTTTGATTTTGAAAGCCCTTGGGAAGGAACAAATTATTTAAAAAATAAAACCAATATTGAAAAAGATGGTAAAAAAAACTAAATCGTTAAATTTAAATTTTGGCCCGCAACATCCAGCTGCACACGGCGTGTTAAGGCTAATATTAGAGCTAGATGGTGAAGTTGTTGAAAAAGCAGATCCCCACATTGGGCTTCTTCATAGAGGCACTGAAAAACTTATAGAGCAAAAAACTTACACACAAGCTTTACCTTATTTTGACAGACTAGATTATGTCGCCCCGATGAATCAAGAACACGCTTTTGCACTAGCAGCTGAAAAATTACTTAAAATTGAGGTGCCTATAAGAGCAAAATACATAAGAGTAATTTTTTGTGAAATTGGAAGAATTTTAAGCCACATCTTAAATGTTACTACACAAGCTTTAGATGTGGGAGCCCTAACACCGTCTCTGTGGGGTTTCGAAGAAAGAGAAACTTTAATGACATTTTACGAAAGAGCTTCAGGATCAAGATTGCATGCAAATTATTTTAGAACTGGTGGAGTTCATCAAGATATTCCATTAAAACTAGTAGAAGATATAGAGAAATTTTGTAGATCATTCCCCAAAATAATTGATGATTTAGAGGGCTTACTCACAGACAATAGAATTTTTAAACAAAGAAATGTTGAAATCGGAATAGTAACTCAACAAGAGGCTTTGGATCATAGTTTTTCAGGAGTAATGTTAAGAGGTTCTGGCGTTCCTTGGGATTTAAGAAGATCACAGCCTTATGAAATTTATAAAGATTTAGATTTTAAAATACCTGTTGGCAAAAATGGAGACTGCTACGATCGATATCTCTGCAGAATTGAAGAAATGAGAGAAAGTATAAAAATTATATTACAATGCATAGAGAGACTTCCTAAAGGACCAGTAAAATCGATTGATGGAAAAATAACACCACCTAAAAGAGATGATTTAAAACAGTCTATGGAGGCTTTAATTCATCATTTTAAATTATTTACAGAGGGATATAGAGTTCCAAAAGGAGACGTATATACAGCTGTCGAGGCACCAAAAGGAGAATTCGGAGTATATTTAATTTCAGATGGAAGTAATAAACCATACAGATGTAAAATTAGAGCACCAGGTTTTTCACATTTACAAGCAATGGATTACTTAATTCGTGGCCATATGTTAGCTGATGTACCCGCAGTTTTAGGCTCTTTGGATATAGTTTTTGGGGAGGTAGATCGATGAGTTTAAAAAAAGTACATAGCGATCAACCTAAAGAATTTAAATTTTCAGATGAAAATTTAAAAAAAGCTACAGATATTCTAAAAATGTATCCGGAAAAAAATAAAAAAAGTGCGGTAATGCCTTTTCTTTATTTAGCTCAAAGACAAAACAGTAATTGGATACCACTAGCTGCAATGAAGTATATAGCCAAACTTTTGTCTATGCCTTACATTTCAGTTTATGAAGTAGCTACATTTTATACTATGTATAACTTGGCGCCTGTTGGAAAACATTTTATACAGGTGTGCACAACAACTCCTTGTTTAATCCGTGGAGCAGATAAAATTGTCAGTCTTTGTAAAGAGAAAATTTCTCCAAATGAAAATGAAATTTCTACAAAAGGAAGTTGTTCATGGATGGAAGTAGAATGTTTAGGAGCCTGTGTAAGTGCCCCTATGATACAAATTAATGATGATTATTACGAAGATCTTGACGAAAAAAGCACGAAAGAAATTTTAGACTCTCTAATAAAAGACAAACCTTTAAAACCTGGTTCTTATAGAGGACGAAAAAATACTGCGCCTGAAAAACAGCAAAAAGTTAATGGAGAAAATCATGCTTAAACCTGAAAATAAGATATTTAAAAATTTATATAATGATCATGGTTGGGAAATAGATAATGCAATCAAAAGAGATGATTGGAAAGATACAAAAAATATAATTTCAAAAGGAAGAGAGTGGATTATTAATGAAGTAAAAACCTCTGAATTAAGAGGTAGAGGAGGTGCAGGTTTTTCTACAGGTTTAAAATGGTCTTTTGCGCCTAAAGAAGTTGGTTCACGACCACATTATTTAGTGATAAATGCTGATGAGTCCGAACCTGGAACATGCAAAGATAGAGATATTTTAAGATTTGAACCACAGAAGTTAATTGAAGGATGTTTGATAGCTGGTTACACAGTAAACGCTCACGTTTGTTACATATATATAAGAGGCGAATATTTGAATGAAGGCAAAAGACTCCAGGAGGCTATTGACCAGGCTTATGAAAAAAATTTCTTAGGAAAAAATTCTTGTGGCTCTGGATGGGATTTTGATATTTATATCCATTACGGCGCCGGCGCTTATATTTGCGGTGAAGAAACAGCTTTACTGGAAAGTATAGAGGGAAACAAAGGTCAACCAAGACTCAAACCCCCTTTTCCTGCTTTAGTAGGTTTGTATGGTTGTCCAACAATAGTCAACAACGTAGAGACAATAGCAGTTGTTCCAACTATTTTGAGAAGAGGAGGAAAATGGTTTGCCTCTTTAGGACGACCCAAAAATACTGGAACAAAAATATTCTGTATTTCTGGTAATGTTAACAACCCGTGTAATGTTGAAGAAGAAATGGGAATTTCATTGAAAGAATTAATTGAAAAACATGCAGGAGGAGTCATTGGAGGCTGGGAAAATCTTCAAGCAGTGATACCAGGTGGTTCATCTATGCCTTTATTATCTAAAAAAATATGTGATACAATCACTATGGATTTCGACTCTCTAATAGAGAACAAAAGTGGATTAGGTACAGCAGGAATAGTAGTAATTAATAAAGATCAAGATATCATTGCTTGTATGGCAAGAATTGCAAGATTTTATAAACATGAAAGCTGCGGACAATGTACTCCTTGTAGAGAGGGAGCTGGATGGATGTGGAGGATATTAGATAGAGTTGAGAAGAGAAAAGCGACTTTCAGCGATATTGATTTATTATCCGACGTAACAAAACAAATCGAAGGTCATACAATTTGTGCTTTTGGAGAAGGTTCAGCATGGCCAGTCCAAGGATTATTAAGACACTTTAGAAAAGAGATTGAAAGTCGTTGCAGAGAGGAACCTTTAATTAAAAAGAAAACTAATAATCCTTATTTAGTAGATCAGCACCTTTTGGAAAATAAAAATGCCTAAAATCACAATTAATGGAAAAGAAATAGAATTTAAAAAAGGCATGACTGTGCTTCAAGCATGTGAACTTGCAGAAGTTGAAATACCAAGGTTTTGCTATCATGAAAAATTATCAATTGCTGGAAATTGTAGAATGTGTCTGGTGGAACTAGAAAAATCTCCAAAACCAATCGCATCTTGTGCAATGCCAGCAACTGAAGGAATGAATATTAAAACTAATACAGATTTTGTTGAAAAGGCTAGAAAGGGTGTAATGGAATTTTTGCTAGCTAATCATCCATTAGATTGCCCCGTTTGTGATCAAGGTGGCGAATGTGATTTGCAGGATCAGTCAATGTATTACGGAGTAGATAAATCAAGGTTTGTAGAAAATAAAAGACAAGTGAAAGAAAAATATATGGGCCCGTTAATAAAAACTCAAATGACTAGATGCATTCATTGCACTAGGTGTGTGAGATTTGCAACTGAGGTTGCAGGAGTACCTGAGATTGGAGCTATTGGCCGAGGGGAGAATATGGAGATAACAACTTATTTAGAAAAAGCAATGGAGTCGGAACTCTCAGCCAATGTAATTGATTTATGTCCAGTTGGAGCACTCACATCAAAACCCTATGCATTTGAGGCACGGCCGTGGGAACTGAAAAAAACTGAAAGTATTGACGTTATGGATGCGGTTGGCTCAAATATAAGAGTCGACACTTATAACTGGGAAGTAAAAAGAATATTACCAAGGCTCAACAATGATATTAATGAGGAATGGGTTTCAGACAAAACAAGATATTCATGTGACGGCTTACTCAAACAAAGGTTAGATGTTCCTTATGTTAAAAGAAATAATAAACTCCAAAAAAGTACTTGGGATGAAGTTATTCCAATTTTAGTTGAGAAAATTAAAACAATAAATCCTAATGAAATTGGAGGTCATATTGGAGATATGATTAACTTAGAGAATGCTTTAGGATTTAAAAAACTTTTTTCAGCATTAAAAATCAAAAATTTGGAATTTAGAGAGAGAAAATTTTACATAAATTCAGCTGAAAAAAGCAATTATATATTTAACTCCTCAATAAAAGGCATTGAAGAAGCTGATTTAATTCTTTTAGTGGGAACAAACCCAAGACATGAAGCCACTATGTTGAATGCAAGAATTAGGAAGGCATTTGCTCAGAAAAAAACTCCGATATTCTCAATTGGAAACCCTGGAGATTTAACATATGACTACACAATAATAGGTGATAAAACAGACGACATAAAGAAAATACTAAATAATGAGACGGATTTTTCAAAAAAATTGTCCTCTTCAAAAAAACCTATAATTATAATTGGAGAATCAGCTTTAGAAATTGATAGTGGAAAATACATATTTGAAGGTTTTAAAAATTTTTTAAAAAAAAACAATTTTATCAATAAAGATTGGAACGCATTCAACTTTTTACCTCAAAACGCCTCAACTGTTGGGTTAATAGACTTAAATATCGTATCCAAAGACGATGAGGAAAATCATACTTTTTTTGAAAAATTAAACAATAATCAATTTAAGTTATTATATCTTTTGGGTTCAGATAACTTAGATATTAAAAAAAATAATGAGTTTATTGTATACCAAGGAAGTCATGGTGATAGAGGTGCAGAAATCGCAGATATAATTCTTCCAAGCGCTGCATTTACTGAACAAAATGGTTTATATGAAAATCTTGAGGGAAGAGTACAAGAATGTAAAAAGGCATCCTATACTATTGGAGAGGCCTTAGAAGACTGGAAGATTTTTAATTTAATCTTAAAAGCATTAGGAAAAAACCAAAATTTTTTAAATTTTAGTTCGTTAAGAAAAGAAGTATTAAATTCAATTTCAAATTTTACGGAATTAAATGAATTACCTTTTTTTAAAGAAAGTATTATTAAAAATACATCTCCAAAATTTCTAAGTGAGACAGTCAGTATAAAAGAATTAGATTATTTTTTTACAAATGCAATCTCGAGAGCCTCAAAAACGATGAGTGAATGTCGACAAATTAGACATAACTCAAAAAAAACTGGGACAGATAATTTATGATTGAATATTTACAAATCTTAGGGCAAGAGGTTTATAAAATAGCTTTTTTACTTATTCCGATACTTGTTTCTGTAGCTATGATCGTATGGCTTGATAGGAGAGTGTGGGGTTTAGTACAAAAAAGAAGAGGACCTAATGTTGTAGGACCCTTCGGACTTTTTCAAACATTAGCTGATGCATTAAAGTATATTTTTAAAGAAATTATTATACCTGCTAGTGCTAATAAAGTGGTTTTCATTCTTGCTCCAATTGTTACGATGACTTTGGCTTTAGTTGCGTGGGCGGTAATTCCAATGAGTGAAAATTTAGTTTTAGCAGATATTAATGTTGGAGTTTTATATCTATTCGCAGTTTCTTCTCTTGGCGTTTATGGAATTATAATGGGCGGATGGGCCTCAAATTCTAAGTATCCTTTTCTAGGAGCAATAAGATCAGCCGCACAAATGGTTTCATACGAGGTTTCAATTGGAATTATAATTATAAACGTACTTTTATGTGTAGGATCACTAAACTTAAATGATATTGTTCTTGCACAAAAAGAATTATGGTATGTGATTCCACTTTTCCCAATGTTCGTAATTTTTTTTATATCTGCACTTGCAGAGACAAACAGACCTCCGTTTGACTTACCTGAGGCAGAAGCTGAGTTAGTGGCTGGTTATCAAACTGAATACTCGGGTATGATGTACGCTATGTTTTGGTTAGGAGAGTATGCAAATATACTTTTAATGTGTGCTATGGGGTCAATACTTTTCCTTGGTGGTTGGCTACCAATAATGAATATCTATCCACTAAATATAATTCCTGCCCCGCTATGGATGATTTTGAAGATTTTATTTTTATTTTTATTATTTGCTCTAATCAAAGCTATTGTTCCAAGATATAGATATGATCAACTGATGAGATTAGGTTGGAAAATATTTTTACCGTTTTCTTTAATTTATCTTGTGATGACTGCAAGTTTTTTATTTTATTTTGACAAACTACCAAAGGTAAATATTTAATGAATTTTAATAGGCTATTAAAGACTATATTTCTTGTCGAGTTTATCTTTGGGTTGTATGTGGCAGTGAGAGAATTATTTAGAAAATCTAAAACAATAAATTATCCTTTTGAAAAAGGACGAATAAGCCCAAGAATGAGGGGTGAACATGCATTAAGAAGATATCCCAATGGAGAGGAGAGATGTATTGCATGTAAATTATGCGAAGCAGTCTGTCCAGCTCAAGCTATCACGATAGAGTCTTCAGAGAGATCAGATGGCAGTAGGAAAACTACACGTTATGACATTGATATGCTTAAATGTATATATTGTGGTCTATGCCAAGAGTCATGTCCAGTTGATGCTATAGTGCAAGGACCAAACTTTGAATTTGCTACAGAAACTAGAGAAGAGCTTTATTATAACAAAGAAAAACTTTTAGATAATGGAGATAGATGGGAGTCAGTTATAGCAAAAAATATCAAACTGGATAAACCTTATAGATAAATGATATTCCACTCAATTTTTTTTTATTTTTTTTCAGTGATTGCTATTTTTTCATCTTTAATGGTAATAACTTCTAGAAGTACAATTAATTCAGTCTTCTTTCTAATATTAGATTTCATTTCAGTTGGTTGTTTATTTATCATGGTTGGAGCTGAATTTTTGGGAATGATATTATTAATTGTTTATGTAGGAGCAGTCGCCGTATTATTTTTATTTGTAGTGATGATGTTAAATGTTGCAGAGCAAAAACAATCATGGTTTATCGGTAAAAAATCAACACATATACCCACAGGTTTAATTGTTAGCGTATTAATTTTATTAGAGTTACTAGTCGTAGTGGGAGGTTGGAAATATAAAGAGGATGTGATGTCTAGCAGTACATTAATTTTATCAGACATCTCAAATACTCATCAATTAGGTTTAGTAATGTATACTGACTATATTTTATATTTTCAGTTAGCAGGGATAGTACTTCTTTTAGCGATGATTGGAGCAATACTTCTAACTTTTAGAGAGAGAATAGGTGTGAAAAAACAAAGTTATATTAATCAAATTTCTAGAAATCCTTCAAGTGCAGTAGAACTAATAGACGTCAAATCTAATCAAGGAGTTAAGATTGATGATTGAGATCGGTTTAGGTCATTACTTATCATTAGGGGCTATAATTTTTTTCTTAGGTGTAATCGGAATTTTTTTAAATAGAAAAAATGTAATAGTTATTCTGATGTCTATTGAGCTAATTTTACTAGCAGTTAATATTAATTTGATATCATTCTCAATTTTCTCTGGTGACATTGTTGGTCAAATTTTTACCATGCTTATTTTAACTGTTGCAGCAGCAGAGGCTGCAATAGGTCTCGCAATTATTGTTGTCTATTACAGAAACAGAGGTTCTATAAGAGTTGAAGATATCCACGGAATGAAAGGTTAAATGGAATACGCTATATTGTTTTTACCGTTAATGGGTGCATTACTTGGGTATTTTGGTAGATCTTTTACAAAATATTTTGCTGAAATTTCTACGAGTCTATTTGTTAGTGCCTCAGCAGTACTTTCGGTACTTGTTTTTTGGAATGGAATTCAAAACGATATTTACGGAAATTATATAATTTTTGAATGGATAAGTTCTGGAAATTTTAAGGCAAACTGGTCAATTAATATTGATCCATTAAGTTCAGTTATGTTGGTGGTTGTAACTTTTGTATCTGCATTAGTTCACATTTACTCTATCGGTTATATGAGTCATGATCCTCATAAACCAAGGTTCATGTCCTATTTATCATTATTTACTTTCTCAATGTTAGCTTTAGTTGTTTCAGATAATTTCTTACAACTTTTCTTTGGATGGGAGGGAGTAGGTTTATGCTCTTATTTATTAATAGGTTTTTGGTATAAAAAAGAAACAGCAAATAATGCTGCTATTAAAGCTTTTATAGTCAATAGAATAGGTGATTTTGGTTTAGCCATTGGAATATTCTTAATCTTTTTCTTTTTTGGTACAATTAATTTTGAGGAAGCTTTTCAAGCCACAAGCCAATTTGCTGAAAAAAAAATAAACTTTTTGGGCTTTGAAATAAATTTAGTAACTTTAATTTGTGTATTTTTATTTATTGGTGCAATGGGAAAATCTGCACAATTTTTACTTCACACATGGCTACCTGATGCAATGGAAGGCCCTACACCAGTTTCAGCTTTAATTCATGCAGCGACAATGGTAACAGCAGGTGTTTTTCTTGTTGTAAGATGCTCACCAATTTTTGAGTACTCTCAGGTTGCTTTAAATTTAGTTACTGTGGTAGGCATGATAACCGCAATATTTGCAGCCTCAGTTGCAATAGTACAAAATGATATAAAAAAAATAGTCGCTTATTCAACTTGTAGTCAACTTGGATATATGTTTTTTGCAGCTGGAGTTGGAGCTTATCATGTTGCGATGTTTCATTTGTTCACTCATGCTTTCTTTAAAGCACTATTATTCTTAGGCGCTGGTTCAGTAATACATGCATTTAAAGATGAGCAAGATATTAGATACATGGGTGGTGTAAGAAAAAAACTACCTTACACTTACATTTTTATGTTATTAGGCACCTTAGCATTAACTGGGTTCCCTTTTTTGTCGGGCTTTTATTCAAAAGATGCAATTATTGAATTTGCATACTTGAGAAACTCAACTTTAGGCAATTACGCAGCAACAATAGGTATTCTTACGGCATTTTTAACTTCAATATATTCTTGGAGATTATTCTTCAAAACTTTCCATGGAACTTATAATAACAAAAAAATTTTAATAACTGATACCCATGAATCACCTTTGGTTATGTTGTTACCTCTAGTATTTCTAAGCGTTGGGGCAATCTTTTCTGGATACGTCTTTAAAGATACTTTTATAGGTCATCTTAATAATGAGTTTTGGCAAAGTTCAATCTTATTTTTAAACGAAATAAAACATGACGCAATACCATTTTGGTTTTTATTAATTACTCCAGTCTTAGTTTTATTATCAATTCCTATTTCGTTTTATTTATATATTTCAAATCCTAAGATTTTAGAAGATTTCAAAAATACTAATGCTCCTTTATATAATTTCTTATTAAACAAGTGGTATATTGATGAATTTTACGAAAATGCTTTTGTAAACCCAGCGAAAAAAATAGGTTCATTTTTTTGGAAAAAAGGTGATATAGGCATAATAGATAAGTTTGGTCCGGATGGAATTTCAAAACTAATTAAGGTTATTTCTAATAAAGCAGGACGTCTTCAAACAGGATTTATTTATGATTATGCTTTTGTGATGCTATTAGGTTTATCAATTCTGTTAACTTATTTAATTTTAAATTAAAATGAATTTTCCCATATTATCATCTTTGATATTTTTACCTTTACTAAGTTCTTTATTTATTTTTCTATCTAAAGATAAAACAAATAATTACAGTTCAATTTATATTTCCCTATTTAGTAGTATCGCTACTTTTTTTCTTTCATTATTTCTATGGTACTCTTTAGATGTAAACACATCAGAATTTCAATTTGTTGAAGAAAAATCCTGGATAAATAACTTTATAAAATTTAAATTAGGTGTTGATGGAATTTCAATACTTTTTATTGTTTTAACAACTTTTATAACTCCTATATGTATAATCTCTTGTGTAAATAGTGTTAAAGTAAGGGTTAAAGAATTTCTTATAGCTATACTAATTTTAGAAACATTCATGATCGGTGTATTTTGCTCACTCGATCTTGTTATATTTTATTTATTTTTTGAAGCAGGATTAATTCCAATGTTTTTGATAATTGGTGTTTGGGGTGGACCTAAAAGAGTTTACTCAGCATTCAAATTTTTTTTATTTACCTTGCTTGGCTCGGTTTTAATGTTGGTCGCAATTATAGTTATTTACTGGCTGACTGGCACCACGGATATTACTCAAATTTATGAGATCAAAATACCAAGAGAATATCAAAATATATTATGGTTAGCTTTCTTAAGCTCATTTGCAGTAAAAATGCCTATGTGGCCAGTCCATACTTGGTTACCCGATGCTCATGTTGAAGCACCTACAGCTGGTTCAGTAATTCTTGCTGCAATATTATTAAAAATGGCTGGGTATGGGTTTTTAAGATTTTCAATACCTATGTTTCCAATCGCCTCAGATTATTTTACTCCATTAATTTTCACTCTAAGTATTATCGCAATTATATACACATCTCTAGTAGCTTTAATGCAAGATGATATGAAGAAACTAATAGCTTATTCCTCGGTAGCGCACATGGGTTATGTAACTTTAGGAATTTTTACATTAACCAAACAAGGTATCGAAGGAAGTATATATCAAATGATCAGTCATGGATTAATCTCTGCTGCACTATTTTTATGTGTTGGAGTAGTCTATGACAGACTCCACTCACGAATGATCAGTACTTATGGGGGGCTGGTAAACTACATTCCGAAATACTCCTTTTTATTTTTAATTTTTTCTTTGGCAGCTCTTGGATTACCTGGTACTTCAGGATTTTTAGGTGAGTTTTTAGTCTTAACTGGAACATTTCAAAAAAGTTATTTAGCAGCTATGCTTGCAACGTTTGGAGTAGTTCTAGGAGCTGCTTATATGTTATGGCTAACAAAAAGAGTAATTTTTGGCGTTACAAACAATTCAGAAATTAAAAAATTAAGAGACATTAATAAATCTGAAGCAATCATGCTTGTATCATTAGCCTTTCTAGTTCTTTTTTTCGGTTTTTACCCACTTCCATTAATGGAAACTTTTAGTGTATCAGTTAATAGTTTAATTAATAATTATGAAACAGCAATAATCTCGAATTAAACATGATAAATAATTTAAATATAATGTTTCCTGAGGTCTTCTTATCGTTATCAATATTTTCAATTCTTATGCTTGGTGTTTTTATAAAAAAAAGTTTTAATATTATTTTCAATTTAACATCTTTGATAATAATCATTACAATTACAATTATTTTAACTAGTCCTAATGAAACAGAGAAGATATTTTTAGATAGTTTTACAAGAGATGCTTTTTCAAACTATTTTAAAATTTTGATACTTTTTTCATCTTTTTGCGTTTTAAATTCCTCCAAAAATTTCATAATAGATAATAAATTAGATAAGTTCGAATATCCTATTATTATCCTGCTATCAATTTTAGGAATGTTTTTTATGGTGAGTTCAAACGATTTAATACTTTTTTATTTAGGTTTAGAACTTCAATCATTAGCTCTTTATATTCTTGCGTCAATCGACAGGGATAATCTGAGATCAACCGAGTCTGGTATAAAATATTTTGTGCTAAGTGCGCTGTCTTCGGGTTTATTACTTTATGGATGTTCATTATTATACGGTTTTACCGGCTCTACAAATTTTGAGTTGATAGCTAGTCAAATTAATCAAGAAAATACTGGCGCTGTATTTGCGATGGTATTTATATTAGTTGGACTTGCATTCAAAGTTTCTGCAGTACCTTTCCACATGTGGACTCCTGATGTTTATGAAGGGGCCCCTACATCGATAACTAGTTACTTTGCTGTAGTTCCAAAAGTAGCTGGGCTTGCCTTATTAATAAAATTTATGTTTATTCCTTTTTCAAATATTTTATTAGAATGGCAAACTATTATAATTTTTATTTCAATAGCCTCTATGATTTTAGGAGCTGTTGCAGCAATGATTCAAAAAAACTTTAAAAGACTTTTAGCCTATAGCTCGATAGGGCATATAGGTTATGCTCTTGCTGGAGTAGCTACAGGCGCTATTTCAGGTTATGAAAGTTCGATAGTTTATATTTCTATTTATGTAATTATGAATATCGGAGCATTTTCATGTTTATACTTGCTAAAAAAAGATGGACAATATAAGGAGAATATTTCTGACTTATCAGGGATTTCAAAAAAACATCCACTTCTGGCTCTTTCGTTACTAATAATTTTATTCTCTTTAGCAGGAGTTCCACCATTAGGAGGATTTTTTGCGAAATTTTATGTTTTCGTTGCTGTTCTAAAGAATGAAATGTACGGATTGGCAATAGTAGGTTTATTGACAACAGTAATGTCTGCATTTTATTACTTAAAAATTATAAAAATTATTTATTTTGATGACAGTCTTATTACTTTTGAAGCTACAAAAAATAAAACAGCCCAAATATCAATTTTCGCTAGTTGTGCAATTTTGATAACATTTTTTTTATATCCGTCGTTTCTTAATAATTTAGTAAATACTTTATTCATTAGTTGATGAAGATAAAGATTAAAAAGTTTCAAAAAGTAAAAAGCACAAACGATATAGCTATAAAACTAATTAAAAAGAATATTTCTGCACCAACATTAATAACGTCAGAAAGTCAAACTAATGGCAGAGGTAGAATTGGTAAAAAATGGATTTCAAAAAAAGGTAATCTTTTTATTTCATTATTCTTCAGATTTGATCCAACTAAAATAAATTTCAAACAGTTTGCAATTTTAAATGCACTCGTCATCAAAAAAGTAATTTCAAAAAGAATTTCAAAAAAAATTAAGATTAAATGGCCCAACGATTTATTATTTAATCAACAAAAGTTTTGTGGAATTTTACAAGAAATTATTAAATTTAATAATTACGAATATTTGATAGTGGGTATTGGATTAAATACTAATACAGCTCCACAAAACAAAGGCTTTGATTCAACTTGCCTAAAAAATATATTAAATAAAAAAGTAAGCAATAAAATAATTTTAGATAGTATTGTTAAAATATATGAGAAATTTTTAAAAGAAAAAAATGAATTATCTTTTTTAGATTTAAAAAGGAAATATAAATAAAAATGAATTATATTATCGGTGATATTGGGAATACCTCAACTAGAATTTGTTTATTAAATAACAAATCAAAAATATTGAAGTCTATTATTTTCGATACTAAAAATATTTTTTTAAAAGGATATATTAAAAAAGTATTTAAAAAATTTTCTAAAAAAAACTTAGAAAAAAAAATACTATTTTCATGTGTAGTTCCTCAGGCTCTTAAAAAGATAAAAAATACATTTAAAAAGAGATTCAATATTTTAGAAATAAAGAATCTTAACTTAAAAAAAATGATTAAAATAAATATTAAAAGCACTAAACAACTAGGTTCAGATAGAATAGTTAATTCTATTGAGGGAAGAAGATTTAATAATTGTTTAATAGTTGATTTTGGAACAGCAACAACTTTCGATATTGTAAAAAATAAAATATACGAGGGAGGAGTTATAGCTCCAGGAATAAATTTATCTATCAAAAACTTAAGTCAATCAACAGCCTTGCTTCCAATGATTAAATTAAAGATTAAACAAAATAGCTATGGTAAAAATACGAAAGATGCATTAAATGCTGGATTTGTTTGGGGTTACGAAGGTTTGATAAACAATATAATTAACAAAATAATTCAAAACAGGAAAATACGATATAAGATAATATTAACTGGTGGTTATGCAAATTTTTTTAAAAGTAAAATTAAAAAAAAAGTGATTGTTGACCAAGACATAACTATTAGAGGTATCTCGAGAGTTTATAAGGAATTATTATGAGTAAAGAACAATTAATTTTTTGCCCACTAGGTGGTTCAGGTGAAATAGGAGGCAATATGAATCTATATGCATATGGGAAAGAGGATAATCAAAAATGGATAATAGTAGACCTAGGTGTATCTTTTGCTGATGACTCTGTTCCTGGAGTGGATTTAATAATGCCTGATGCAGGATTTATAATCGACAAAAAGGATGATTTGTTAGGAATTGTTTTAACCCACGCGCACGAAGATCATATAGGAGCAGTAGCTCATATATGGCCCAACCTAAGATGTAAAATGTACGCTACACCGTTTACAGCCGCATTAATTTTAGAAAAATTTAAGGAAAAAAAAATCGATATATCTTCATACTTAGAAGTTGTGCCACTTAATGGCAAAATTAATCTTGGCGATTTTGAAATAGATTTTGTAACACTTACACATTCAATTTTGGAACCAAACGGTCTAAGCATTAAAACACCATTAGGAACTGTTTTACATACAGGAGATTGGAAAATAGATTCAAATCCATTAATAGGAAGTCAAATAGATGAAAAAAAGTTAAAATCCATTGGAGAAAAAGGTGTTTCTGCGATGATTTGTGACTCAACAAATATTTTTAGCCCTGGAAGAGCAGGGTCTGAGTCAGATGTAAGAGATAGTTTACTTAGAATAATGGAAATAAAAACCAAAAGAATTTTAGTTACTTCATTTGCATCTAATGTAGCAAGAATGGAGACTATATTTTATTGCGCAAAAAAATTAAGAAGAGATATTTGCCTTGTCGGAAGATCTATGCAAAGAATTTATAAGGCTGCTAGAAAATGCGGATATTTGAACGGACTTATAGAACCTTTGGAGCCAAAAGATGCAAAAAGAGTTCCGAAAAATAAGATTTTATATTTAGCAACTGGTAGCCAAGGTGAACCCATGGGGGCCATGAATAGAATTATTAATGGAGCTCATCCCGAAGTTAATTTAGATGATGGAGATTGTGTAATTTTTTCTTCTAAAATAATTCCTGGAAATGAGAAAAAATTATACCATCTTCAAAATATGATTGTAAGAAACAATATGGAGATGATTAGTGAAGAAAACGCATTTGTTCACGTATCTGGACACCCAAATAGAGATGATTTAAAGGATATGTATAATTGGGTCAAACCGCAATGCATAATCCCAGTTCATGGTGAATACCGACATATGGCGGAGCATGTCACTTTTGCAAAAGAAATGCAAATTCCAAACTCTTTACTGATTGAAAATGGAGATATAATTCAAATTTTACCTGGAAAAAAACCAGAAATTATTGACAAAGCACCTTCAGGAAAAATTTATCTCGATGGTAATATAAATGTTGAAACAGACTCAAAATCTATCAAAGATAGAAAAAATTTATCTATGAATGGGTACCTTGAAATTACTTTGATAATTTCAAGTGGTGGGAATGTTAAAAAACCTGTAATTTCTTATAAAGGAATACCTGAAAGTAATGAAAATGATACATTTATTTTTGATATAGAGGATGAAATATTAAATATTTGTAGAACTTTTTCAATTGATAACAAAAATCAGCAACAAAATTTAATTGAAACCTTAAAACAAAATTGCAGAAGAATTGTTAGAGAAAAAACTGGAAAGAAACCTTTTACTAATATCAATATTACAAGGATTTAATGGGGATAACAGGGTCTATAATTGTTTATGTGATGATTTGGTGGATAATATTTTTCTCAGTTTTACCAATCGGCATTCAATCAAAAAAAGATATTTTTGAGGAGAAAATAGGCGGTATAGACCCAGGCGCTCCTAAAAATCCAAAAATAGCTAAAAAATTTTTTATCACCACTATAATTACTACTATTATTTTTATTCTAATATATTATCTGGTAAAATTTGATTTATTAAATTTAAGAAAATTATTAGAATAATGTATCTTTCAAAATTATTTATTCCTATAACTAAAGATCTCCCTGCAGAGGCCAAGATAAAATCTCATCAACTAATGCTAAGAACAGGCATGATAAAACAATCTTCAGCAGGAATATATTCATGGTTACCTCTTGGATTCAAAGTAATGAAAAAAATAGAAAAAATTGTTCGAGAGGAACAGAATTCAGTAGGAGCCCAGGAAATGTTAATGCCAACAATTCAATCTTCAGAAATATGGAAAGAGAGCGGAAGGTACGATGATTATGGAGAAGAGATGTTAAGAATAACAGATCGCCAAGGTCGTGAAATGCTTTATGGTCCAACTAATGAGGAATTAATAACAGACGTTTTCAGATCAAGCATTAAGTCATACAAATCTCTTCCACAAATTCTTTATCATATTCAATGGAAATTTAGAGATGAAATAAGACCAAGATTCGGAGTTATGAGATGTAAAGAGTTTTATATGAAAGATGCATACTCTTTTGATTTATCTGATGAAGAAGCTAAAAAATCTTATAACAAAATGTTTTTTTCTTATTTAAAAACTTTTAACAGATTAGGTTTAAAAGCAATACCAATGTCAGCAGAAACTGGACCAATTGGAGGAGATCTTTCTCATGAATTTATTATTCTAGCAGATACTGGAGAAAGCAAAATATATACCGACAAAAAAATTTTTGAAATAAACTTGAAAAATTATAAATTTAATGACCTATCACTAAAGAAAATGAGGGAAGATTTTACCCAAATATATACAGCAACAGATGAAAAATTTGATAAAGATGATTTTGATAAGAAAGTAGAAAAAAAAAATCAAGTAATAGCTAAAGGAATTGAAGTTGGCCATATTTTTTATTTTAGTGACAAATATTCCATTCCAATGAATTGTATGATTGATGATAAGGAGGGAAAAAAAATTTCTGTCAAAATGGGTTCTTACGGAATTGGAGTATCTAGACTTGTTGCTGCTACCATCGAGGCTAACTACAATAACGATGTCATGAAATGGCCAAAATCAATATCGCCTTTTGATGTAGTGATAATTCCTAGTATTAGTAAAAATAACAAAGAAAACTTACAAAAAGCAGAGAAAATTTATAAGGATTTAAAAAAACAAAATATTGACGTATTGTTAGATGATGTTGATGAAAATATGTCTAATAAATTTAAAAAGCACGACTTAATTGGAGTTCCTTATCAAATAATAGTTGGATCAAAATCTGAAGGTAGCAATTTAGAATTTAAGGAACTAAATTTAAAAAGTGAATTATTAAGTCTTGATAATATTAAATCAAAAATAAAAACTTAAAACATTGTTTACTAAAGCTGAGAGACTTATTTCCTTAAGAAATCTTCGACCTAAAAAAAAAGAGGGTTTTTTAAAAATTATTTCAATTTTTTCTTTTCTTGGTATTATGTTAGGTGTAGCAATTTTGATAATTGTTATGTCTGTTATGAATGGTTTCAAAACCGACTTAACTAAAAAAATTTTAGGTTTAAATCCACATATAGTAATTCAGCCAAATGGATTTAAAATTGATGATAGTTTCATCGCCCAAATTAAAATGGATTTTAGCAATGTAAGCTTAAGTAAGTCTTACTCTGGCGAGGGGATTATAATTAGCAATGACAATGCAAAAGGCGTGATATTGAGAGGGGTAAGTAAAGAAGAGAAAAATACAATAAATTTTTTTAGTAAATTTGTTTCTAATGGAGATCTAGATGAATTAAATTCTAACAATATTTTTATAGGCTCTGAGCTAGCATTTAATTTAAATTTAAAAAAAGGAGACTCTTTGAGCTTGATGTCATCAGCTTTCGTTACAACTCCTTTAGGAAATTTACCTAAACAGGAAATTTTTAAAGTTGCAGGGATATTCAATACAGGTTTTTTAGAATTCGATCAAAATGTAATTTTTTTAGATATTGAAAATGCATTATCAATATTTGATAAAGATTATTCGGATCAGAATATTGAATTATATTTAGAAGATCCTTTAAAAGCTAATTCTTACAAAAATAAACTACAAAAAATTAATCAAAACTATTTTATTTACTCTTGGTCAGATTTAAATAAGTCATTATTTAGCGCTTTAAAAGTAGAGAGAAACGTGATGTTTGTAATACTTTCTCTGATAGTTATTGTAGCTGCATTTAATATAATTTCTGGTTTAACAATATTAATTAAAAATAAAACCAAGGAAATAGCGATTCTAAAAACCTTAGGGTTGAGCAATAAATCTATAAAAAAAATTTTTTTTTTAACAGGTTTAACTATCGGTTTTTTTGCTACAATCAGCGGTATAATCATTGGGATATTATTCTCTATTAACATTGAAAAATTAAGAATCTTATTGTCAACTCTTTTCAATTTTGAAATTTTTCCGTCAGATATTTATTTCTTAGAGAAACTACCAAGTGAAGTAAATTTTAACTCTATAATGATAATTTTTATCATTTCATTGATAATCTCTGCTTTAGCTTCATATTTACCAGTGATAAGAATTTCAAAAATGGATACGTTTAGGTCATTGCGGTATGAATAAAATTTTATTAGAAACTACAAATTTAAAAAAAAGCTTTGATCATGCAAACGGATCAGTAACATTATTTGAGGATTTTAACTTAAAAATTAAGAAGGGAGAACTCGTAGCTCTAGTTGGCCCCTCAGGTTCGGGTAAATCATCTTTATTACATCTCCTTGCACTTTTAGATGAACCCACTAAAGGAAAGATAAAAATAAATGGCAAAGAAATTAAAAATATTTCTAGTAAAGAGAAAGATGAATTAAGAAGAAAAAGTGTTTCTATAATATTTCAAGACAACAATTTACTTAATGATTTTTCTGCGATTGAAAATATTAAAATGCCTTTAATCATTAGGGGTGAAAAGGATAAAAGTGTTTTAGAAAAAGCAAAAAAAATTCTTAAAGATGTTAAGATTCATAATAGAGCAAATTATTTTCCAAGTGAATTATCAGGAGGAGAGCAACAAAGAGTAGCAATAGCAAGAGCATTAATTTCTGAAACGAGCTTAATTTTAGCAGATGAACCAACTGGCAACTTGGATTTCAAAACTTCTAAAGAAATATTCTCTCTTTTTATGAAATTAAAAAAATTGAAAAAAACAATAATTTTTGCAACTCATAATAGAGAACTTGCTAACAGGGCTGATTACAAGTTGTTTATTTCTGATGGTCATATAAAACGTGTTAATGCAAATAAGTGAAAAAATTTTTAATAATATAAAAATTCATACACAATATTCTATTTGCGAAGGAGCAATAAAAATAGATGATCTTGCTGAATATTGTAAAAAAAATAAAATTAAATGCCTTGGTCTTGCTGATAGCCATAATTTATGTGGGGCCCTTGAATTTTCAGAAAAATTATCAAAAGTTGGAACACATCCAATTATAGGTACCCAAATTAATTTAAGAGAGCAAAATATTGTTGGCAAAATCACTCTCTACGCAAAGTCTGAAGAAGGTTATAAAAATTTAACTAAGCTTTCTTCAATGAGCTATTTGAAAAGTGATGCAATAGAAGATCCGGCTTGTGATTTGAAAGATTTATTAAATAATAATAAAGATCTTATCTTATTGACAGGTAATCATAGAGACTTTTTTGGAAAATTATTCCAATCAAATAAATTAAAAATTTTTGAGGAAACAATAAAAACCTTGAAAAACAGTTTTAATGATAGGATATATTTCGAAATTCAAAGACATAATGAGCAAAATGAGAAAAACTTTGAACATTACATATTAAATGCTTCTCATTCATTAAATATTCCATTAATTGCCTCACAAGAAATCTATTATTTAAATCCAGACATGTACGAGGCACATGATGCTTTAATATGTATTGGAGAAAAAAATTTTGTTAGTGATGCCAATAGGTTTCGATATAGTGATCAACATTTTTTAAAAAAAAATGAAGATATAAAAAATCTTTATTCTGATATTCCTGAGGCTTTAGAGAATAACTATAACTTTTATCTAAGATTTAATTTTAAACCAAAAAAATCAAAACCTATTTTGCCCTCAGTCGCTAAAAATCAAAACTTTTCACCGGAGAAAGAACTTTTGAAGCAAGCTAAAAGTGGATTAAGAAATAGAATTGATAATTTTATCTCAAAAAAAAATACATTAAAAACTAAAGACCAAATAAATGAAATTTATGAAGATAGGCTAGAACACGAATTAAATATTATTAATTCAATGGATTACGCAAGCTATTTTTTAATTGTCTCAGATTATATTAAATGGGCTAAGCGAAATGCTATCCCAGTTGGACCTGGAAGGGGGTCTGGCGCTGGATCTCTTGTAGCTTACAGTTTAGATATCACAGATCTTGATCCAATTGAGTATGATTTAATTTTTGAAAGGTTTTTAAATCCTGACAGAATTTCAATGCCTGACTTTGATATAGATTTTTGTGAAGAGAAAAGAGATCAAGTTTTTGAGTACCTAAAGAGGAAATATACTGATGGAGTCGCACATATAATCACATTTGGAAAATTAAAAGCTAGAATGGCTTTAAGAGATGTGGGCAGAGTTTTAGGTCTCCCATATGGATATGTAGATAAAATTTGTAAAATGGTCCCTTTTGATCCCTCACGACCTTTGACTTTACAAGAGTCCATTGACAGAGAACCAAGATTTAAAGAAGAAATTAAAAATAATCCAAAAATCCAAAAGCTGTTAGAATTATCTCTAAAACTTGAAGGGTTAAATAGAAATATGGCAACACATGCTGCTGGAGTGGTAATCGCAGGAGATAAACTTGCAGAACAATTCCCACTTTATGTTGATCATAGTTCTAATCTAATTTTACCCTCAACTCAATACGATATGTATTCGTCTGAAAATGCAGGTTTAGTAAAATTTGATCTACTAGGACTTAAAACGCTCACGGTTATAGACAAAACTCTTAAAAGACTGAAGGTAAAAAAAATAAATTTAGATATAAGCAAAATTAACCAAAGCGATGAAAAAGTATTTTCTCTTTTATCTACAGGCGAAACAACAGGTTTGTTCCAACTTGAGAGTGCAGGGATGAGAGAGTCAATTAAACAAATGAAACCAAACAAATTTGATGACATAATTGCACTAGTGGCCCTTTATAGACCCGGCCCTATGAGCAATATTCCAATCTATAATGATTGTAAAAATGGTTTAAAAGAACCTGATTATATACACCCTGTACTCAAAGAAATTCTAACACCAACTTATGGAATAATAATATATCAAGAGCAAGTAATGCAAATTGCACAAACTTTGGCAGGATTTACTGCAGGTGAAGCTGATATTCTGAGACGAGCAATGGGAAAAAAGAAAAAAGCTGAGTTAGATAAACAAAAGGAAAGATTTATTAACGGGGCTATAAAAAATGGAATTACTAAAGACGTTGCAAATTACGTTTTTACAAAAATTGAACCTTTTGCTCAATATGGTTTTAACAAAAGTCACGCAGCAGCTTACGCGCTAATTGCTTATCAAACAGCATATCTTAAGACTTATTATAAAGAAGATTTTATAGCTGCAACTATGTCTACCGAGTTGACCAATACTTCAAAACTTAGAGAATTTGTAGAAGAATTAAAGAGATTAAAAATTGAAATTATTAAACCCTCAATAAATAAATGTTTCGCAGAATTTAAAGCAATTGATGGAAAAATATTTTACGGTCTTGGTGCAATTAAAAATGTTGGCTTCGAAGCTATTTCAAATATAATTAAAGAAAGAGAAAGTAATGGAAAATTTAAATCTTTAATAGATTTCATTAATAGAGTAGACCCTAAAGATGTTAATAAATTACAATTAGAGGGATTAACTAAAGCTGGTGTTTTTGATGAATTTGAAACAAATAGAAATAAAATTTTTAACTCTATAACTAAGATTATTCAAAAAATTAAGAATGTAAATGAGGAAAAAAATAATAATCAAACAAGTTTATTTGAAAATAATGAAAATTTGTCAAACGACTTTGAATTCCTTCCTTCAGTTGCTTGGAGACAAAAAGAGCTTTTGACTGAGGAATTTAAATCATTAGGATTTTACATTTCAAATCATCCATTAAACGAATACGAGGAAGTATTTAACCAATTAAGAATAATTTCTTATGATCAGTTCTTTCAGGAAGAAAAAAACGAGGGTTTAGTAGCAGGCACAATAATGTCAATCCAAGAGAAAAAGAGCTCTAAAGGAACTCCTTATGCTATTATCAAGTTTAGTGATAAAAAAAGAGAATTTGAGTTATTTTTATTCTCAGATATATTAATCAATAATAGAGATAAATTAAAAGAGTCAGAGTCTTTTATATTAAATTTGCAAAAAGACAGAGCAGCTACTGACGCAACAAAAAAAAGGGTAACTGTAAAAAAAATTTTAAGTTTAGATGAAGCAATAAATGAGCCTTATAAAAAAGTGACGATCGAATTAAAAGAAAATTTCAAAATTGATGAAATTAAAGAAATTTTATCCAAAGAAGGTAACACCATAATTGATTTAGTTGTGAAAGAAAAAAATCAAAAAGCAAGTTATTCACTACAAAATAATCGTAAATTTGATTTAAAGCATTTTAAAGCTCTAAAAGCTAAGGAATATGTAGCAAAAATAATTGTTTAGGCGGTTGATTTTTTAGCTTGTTTGTATATATCAGATAATAATTTCGCACACAGTTTTAAGGGTATTGCCCTACCGGTCCATTAATGGAATAGCTGTGGTGGATTAACCGGAAAATTATGAACGTACCAAAAATAGATATAAAACAACTTTTAGAGGCCGGAGTACACCTAGGCCACAAAACCCTAAGGTGGAACCCAAAAATGAAAAAATACATTTTTGGTGAAAAAAACTCAATTCATATAATTGACTTAACTCAGACTGTTGATTTTTTAAAGAATGCATTAGTTCAGGTGCACAAAGTTATCTCAAGTGGAGGAAAGTTATTAATTGTCTCCACAAAAAAACAAGCTTCAGAACAAGTGAGTGAATTAGCGAAAGATACTAATCAGTACTTTGTTAACTATAGATGGTTAGGAGGTATGCTCACAAATTGGAATACAATACAAAATTCAATTAAAAGACTTAAAAAACTTGAAGATCAGCTTTCAAAAGAGAATCTAGGTTTTACGAAAAAAGAATTAATTAAATTTGGGAAAGAAAAAGAAAAACTTAAAAGATCTTTAGGTGGTATATCTGAAATGAAAAAGACACCTGATCTTATCTTTATTATTGATACTAACGTTGAGTCTTTGGCCGTAGCAGAGGCTAAAAAATTGGGTATTCCAATAATTGCTGTATTAGACACAAACTCGGATCCTACTGGTATTGATTTTCCTGTTCCAGGAAACGATGATGCGCGGAGGTCAATAAATCTTTATTGCGAACTAATAAGAAGTACGATCAAAGATGCTGAAAAATTTATTAAAGGTTCGGAAAAAGAAGCAGTTGCAAGCGATAAGTCAGAAATAAAAAAGAAAAAAAAATAAAGACCACTCCTAATATGTCAGGCAAAGATTTATTACAAAATATTAAAAAACTTAGAGAAATGACGGGAGTCGGTTTTAAAGATTGCAAGTCAGCCTTAGATGAAAGTAACGGAGATATCGAAAAATCAATTGAATATTTGAGAAAAAAAGGAATTGCTAAAGCATCAAAAAAAATGAGTAGAACAGCTTCGGAAGGATTAGCTTTGGTAAAAGAGCTGGACGGTAATATTTCTATAATTGAAATTAATAGCGAAACAGATTTTGTTGCAAAAAATAATGATTTTATAAATTTTTGTAAAGAACTTTCAGAAATAAATTTTTTATCAAAAGGTAATTTAGAAAATTTAAATAATTCTAAGATGAAAAATGGTATTCTTGTAAAGGATAATCTAGTTAATCTAATTGCAAAAATCGGAGAAAAAATAATTATTAGGCGAGCTCAATTTTTTGATAACAATCAAGGTACAAATTTTTTTTATGTTCATTCGGCAATAGAAAAAAATATAGGTAAAATTATTTCAATAGTAAAAATTGACGGTGTTTCAAAAAATAAAGATAATGATCTAGGATCAAAAATTGCCATGCATATTGCAGCTTCAAACCCACTAGCAATAGATAAGAATGGGATTGATAAAAAAATTGTGGACAAAGAACTAGAAATTATAAATGAAGAAATCATAAATTCGGGAAAACCAAAAGAAATTGCCGAGAAAATTTCAAAAGGAAAAATATCTAAATTTTTAGATGATAATTCTCTTCTAAATCAGATTTGGATAATGGATCCTAAAAAAAAGGTATCAGATGTATTAAAAGAAAATTCATCAGGTAAGAAAATTAATATTTTAGATTTTGTAAAATACAAAGTAGGTGAAGGAGTATAAAATGAGTGGTGAATTCAATGAAAGTAATTATTCTTCTAAAATGGAAAAAAGTATTCAATCATTGAAAAAAGATATTTCAACTTTAAGAACAGGTAGAGCCAACACAAGTATGCTAGATACAATTAAAGTTGATGTATACGGTCAACTGATGCCAATAGATCAATTAGCTACAATTAGTACTCCTGAAGCTAGATTAATTTCTATTCAAGTTTGGGATAAAGCGAATATTAATATTATAGAGTCTTCGATACAGAAATCAGAACTGGGAATTAACCCCCAGATAGATGGTCAAATAATTAGATTGAGAATTCCAGACCTAACAGAGGATAGAAGAAAAGAGCTAATCAAAGTTCTTAAAAGCATGGGAGAAAAAGGAAAAATAGCTGTACGAAATATTAGAAGAGAGGCAAACGAGGAATTAAAAAAAAAATTGAAAGAAAAGATTATCTCCGAAGACCAAAATAAAAATTTTGAAAAAAATATTCAAAAGCTAACAGATAGTAATATTGAAATTATTGATAAAGTTCTAACTAATAAAGAAAAAGAGATCAGTCAGATATGAACAAACTCAGTCATATTGCCTTTATTATGGATGGCAATGGACGTTGGGGCATCAAAAAAAACAAAAGTAGAAATTTTGGTCATTTAAAAGGCGTTGATACTGTTAAAAAAATTGTCACTAGTTCAATTAAACTTCAGATTCCGATAGTAACTTTTTATGTTTTTTCATCTGAAAATTGGAGGCGACCTAAAAAAGAAGTTTCTTTTTTATTTCATCTTATCAAAAGATATTTTACAGACGAAATTGAAAGTGTTGTCTCTCAAGGTATTAAAATAAACATCATTGGTGATATAAAAAAACTTTCGTCTGATATAAAAAAAACATTAAAAAAAACTACTTTTTTAACAAAAAACAATAGGAAAATTACAGTAAACTTAGCAATAAACTACGGTTCTAAAAACGAAATTATAGGTGCTTTTAATAAATCAAAAAAAAAAATTACTATAAAAAGTTTTGAAAAAAATCTTTATACTAACAATATGCCAGATCCTGATATATTGATTAGAACGGGAGGTCAAAAAAGATTAAGTAATTTTATGCTATGGCAAATTGCTTATTCAGAACTCTTTTTTTTAAAAAAATTATGGCCAGATTTCAATACTGAAGATTTAAAAAAAGTGATCAAACAGTATTATAAAAGAAAAAGAAATTTTGGGGCAATTTAATTATGCTTAAACTTGATCTTAGAAAAAGAATTTATACTGGTTTA
>CACNWV010000001.1 GCA_902624195.1 uncultured Pelagibacteraceae bacterium | reverse complement strand
TATCTTTTTTTCTATCAGTAATTTTTAAATAATTATTATCGTCTAATTCTCCTATATCTCCAGTATGAAGCCATCCATCTTTAATTACATTTTCGGTCTCCTCTTTTAGATTCCAGTATCCCAACATGACGTTTTCACCCTTGATAAGGATTTCTCCATCCTCAGCGATTTTGACTTTATTAGTCCTAAATGGTGGGCCGACTGATTCGACTTTTACTAGATCTGGTAAATTACAGCTAACTACAGGAGAAGCTTCTGTTAACCCATATCCTTGAAGAGTAGGTAAACCCACTGCATTTAAAAACTCTCCAATATTTTGGTCTAAAGCCCCACCCCCAGATACAAAGGCTTGCAGATTCCCTCCAAATTGATTTCTGATTTTTTTTCTCACAGTTTTTTCACATAAAAAATTTATAATTTTTTCGACTAAGTTTAATTTTTCTTTTTGAAGTATTTTTTTTCCCAAATTTAAAGTTTGATTAATAAGTTTTTTTTTCAATCCAGATTGTTTTTCAAAATTCATATTTATTTTTGTATAAAGATTTTGGTAAAATCTTGGTACAGCTGTCATAATTGTGGGTTGAGCATCTCCCATATTAGAAATCAATTTTTCTAAACTCTCTGCATAAAAAACTTTAGCCCCGACTATAATTTGTATAAATTGAACTGTATGTTCGTAAGAATGAGATAAAGGTAACCAAGTCAAAAATACTGGATCTTTTTTATTTGTTAAACTTCTAAGTAATTCAACAGCTCCTTCACAATTAGACAAAATACCACCATGACTTAAAACAACTCCTTTAGGATTTCCCGACGTACCCGAGGTGTAAATTATACAGGCAGGCATATTTCTTTTTAATTCTTTGTTTATAATTTTTTTATCTAAATCTGTATCTAATATTTCTTGAATCATTAAAATATTAGTATTTATTTTTTCAAAAGATATTATTTTCTTAACGTCATTATTTATAAATTTTTTAATTTTATTAAATTGATCCTGATTTGAAACAAATATTATTGAAGGTTTACAATCATTTAAAATATATTTGTAATCATTTGCGGAATAGGTTGTAAAAATAGGAACTGAAATTCCACCTGCATTCATAATTGCGATATCGGTTATTAACCAATACGGTCTATTCTCAGAAAGTATTAAACATCTATCTCCCTGTTTAATTAACGATTTGATTTTTGCAGTAAGTTTATAAATTCTTTCAGTTATATCTTCCCAATTATAAGTTCGTTTATCTGGTTTAAGCCATTTTAAGAATGGTCTTTTACCATCAACTTCTTCTATTTTTTTAAAATAAAGTTCAACTAAGCTATTTAATTTACTTATATCCATAACTTGGTGGGCGAAGAGAGACTCGAACTCTCAAGGTATTGCTACCACCGGATTTTGAGTCCGGCGCGTCTACCAGTTCCACCATTCGCCCTTATTTAGATAATCTAATTGATTTTTCTTACTATGAGAACAAAAATAATAGAGGTGCAAAACATTATTAATGCGTAGGCTGCTGTTGGTACCATAAATACAATATCATCAAATAATTGTGTTGTTACAAACACTGCTAAAGTTCCATTTTGTAGGCCGCATTCTAGTGAAATACATTTTCTTTGCGCAACGCCTGACGTAAAGAATTTTGCAGCATAATAACCTAGGATAATCATTGTCATATTTAAAATGAAAGCTATTAACCCTGCTCTAGTTATATAAGAAACAATTTTATCCCATTCCTCTACCCAAATTGCGATAAATACAACTAAAAATAATATTACTGACAATCTCTGAATAATAAGTGTTTTTGAAATAATAAAATTAGTCATTAGACTTCTAACAATCATTCCAAAAATAACAGGAACGGTTACTACAAAGAACATTTTCATTGCTACGTTAAGCATTGATATATTTTTTGCTGTCTCAATCCCTAAAAATTCAGCCGAATTAAAGACTATTAATGGAACAATAAAAATACTTAATAAACTGACAATCGCTGTCAAACTGACTGAAAGAGCAACATCTCCATCTGCGAACTTTGTAAGAATATTTGAGGTTACACCACCTGGAGCTGCAGCTATTATCATAACTCCTAAAGCTATTTCTGGTGGAAGTGAAATAATATTAATTAAAATAAAAGCAATTATTGGAAGCAAAATAACCTGACATAAAAAACCTACGAAAAAATCTTTTGGATTTTTTAAGACCCGTGTAAAATCTCCAAGCGTCAAGCCAAGACCTAAACCGAACATTATTATGGCAAGACAAACGGGTGCTATTTTAGTTACGATTTCCATTTCTTTTTATTAATTGATTATTCTACTTTAAACGACGAGTTTTTCATTAAATCGAAAATTGTTGTTACAAAACCGGCTTTATGTTTCTGATTATGCATATAGTTTTGCTCAAAAGATTTGATATTTTTTGGAGACGGTAAAAGCATATACTCAAGTTTTTTATTTTTAGCTACAAGCTTTTGTTTTAACAAAAATTTTAACTTTCTAATTACTGTTGCTCTTGGAATGTGTGAAATTTCGGCAATAGATGATGCATTAATTCCATTTTTTGGAGTATGCCTTAAAAGGTGTAAATATAAATCAGCGTATGTTCGAGGATCTTCAATAACCCTATTTTTAACTTGTTTAGAGTAGTCTGTGAATTGAGAAATACCGATTGCACCCCAAACATTCCATGTTTCCAAGTCGCCAAAAAAAGTTCTGTGCCTTACAAGAAAAGGAATTTGTAATCTAAACCAATGCTGCCAACAAATCGTGAAATATTTATCAATAAATGCCTCGATTTCTTCTTTAGTAAATGATTTGCCAAACCAAGTTTCTTTTTCTAAAATTTGTCCGGTTTTTTCAAGGAATATCGACATCATTTTTTTAGAATTAGCAGGTCTTTGTACACGATTGATTTGGTTGTTAAAATAAATTGATTTTCCTTTTCTAAATATAATACTTTGATTTTGCAGAAAATTTACTTTTCTTCGAATCGTCTCTTTAGGAATATTTAATTCTTTGGAAATTTCGATTAAATTAATCTTATCGATCACGAGTTCATTTTTTGTATAAAATTCATCATATGATAAAAATTGAAAACGATCTGAATATTTTTGAAAAACTTGATTGACTAAATAAATCATAATTAAATAACTGTCATAATCCTTAAAGGTAAAATATGCGTTGTTGCACCATGCTTGTTGTAATTTGAACCACAATGTGACGGTGTCATTAGAACGTTGGGCTAAAATATCGTAAACTTGTTCTGCATTTAAAGTATGAAATTCTTTATGACCATGAATTTCTGGTTTTTTCTTTAAAGGTTCGAAAATTTTTACAGTTTTAATATCTAACGGTTTGGACATTTATTTTTTCCAAGTTACACTTTGGTTGATTAAAATAGCCATCAATATCCAAATAATAAAAGTGCCCTCTGGCGAAAATCCATAATCTGCGCCAAATCTTCCTGCAACTATAACGATTGAATAAATTGCAACTGTAGACAATATTAAACTTGCCAGGTACCTGAGGATTGTGCATTTTAAATTCATGATATTAAAAAAATTATACGATAGTTGTGTTGAGCTTGCTAGACATAAATTAGCAAAGCCTTTATTGGGTTTTGTTGCATTTATCGAGAGCTTCTTTTTTCCTGTACCTCCTGACTTAATGATTGTGCCAATGGTAGTTGCAAAGAGAGAAGATTATATAAAGATATTCTTGATTGCTACAACGGGCTCGGTATTGGGTGGTCTTTTTGGATATATGTTAGGAGTTTTCTTTTTAGATGCATCGATGGTCATTATTGAATTCTATGGTTATGAAGAAAAAGTTTTTGAAATACAAGATAAGATGTCAACAAAAGGCGGTTTTTTAACCTGGCTTGGAATTATGTTTTTAGCCGGATTTACCCCTCTTCCTTTTAAAGTTTTTACAATAACTAGCGGTGTGATTGCATATAATCTTCCAGTATTCTTTTTAATATGTTTATTTACCAGAGGGCTTCGATTTTTATTGGTTTCTTATTTTACATATCTTTTTGGAAAAAAATTTGGTGATTTTATAGAGAAAAGAGGAGCTCTTTGGTTTACTTTAACTGGAATTTTTATTGTGGTCTTAGCAGTAGTTTTATATTTATTTTTTACTTAATGTTAAATAATAATAAATTGATTTTAAACAGTATTTTAGCTTTTAGTATTTTATCTTTAACTTTAGCTTATTTCGTACAATATATACTTGGACACAAACCTTGTAATCTATGCTTAATTGAAAGGATACCATATTTAGCATCTATAATACTTATTTCATTAATATTTATTATTAATAAGTTTGAAAGAGTCATTTCTGGAATTGTGTTAATTTTTTTTATTTTTGGTGCCGTAGTTTCTTTTTACCATATGGGTATTGAGCAAGATTACTTTAGTGAGTCTTTAGTTTGCGACTTAGGAGAATTTAATAAAAATTTTAATAAAGAAGATCTACTCAAACAATTAGAAAAAAACTCTGCTGTGAGCTGTAAAGACGTCACTTTTAGGTTTTTAGGGCTATCTCTTGCTACATTAAATACACTTATATCTATTTTTTTAAGTGCTATTATGTTTCGAGTAATTAAAAATTATGGAAAAAACTGACAAAAAAACTTTAGAAGAAATCATTAGAGTAGATCATGCTGGGGAGCGCGGGGCTATTAAAATCTACGAGGGTCAATTACTAGCTTTGAAAACTTTTAAACAAAATACCTCTTTAAAAAGAAAAATTGAGGAAATGAAAGAACATGAAAAAGAACATTACGAATATTTTGATAATCAAATAAAAAAAAGGAATATTCAACCTACTAAACTTTTGCCACTCTGGGATTTGATGGGAGTGACCCTAGGTTTTGGAACAGCTATGCTTGGAGAAAGAGCAGCAATGTTGTGCACTGCATCAGTGGAAGAAGTTATTGACGGTCATTATAAAGATCAAACTTTTAAACTTGGTAAAGATGAGGAAGAATTAAAAAAAAAAATTATGAAATTTAGACAAGATGAGCTTGATCACAAAGATATCGCTTATGACAATGGAGCTACTAAGAAAGGTTTATTTGGATTATTAGATAAAGTAATAAAAACTTCTTCTAGAATAGCTATTACAATTTCTGAAAAGATATAGTTACGGTTCTAATTCAATATCCCAATAAAGATAATCCATCCAACTCTCGTGTAAAAAATTCGGAGGAAAATTTCTACCATTTCTATGGAGATCCTCAACAGTTGGTGCATAAGGTTTATTATTCAATCTCAAATCACAATCCTTATAAAGTTTTCCACCTTTTTTAACATTACAGCTTGAGCAAGCTGTGACTACATTATTCCAATCTGTTAATCCACCTTTTGACTTTGGTAGGAGATGATCAAACGTTAAATCTTTTTTATCTCCACAATATTGACAAGTAAACTTATCTCTTAGGAATACGTTAAATCTTGTAAAATTTGGATTCTTAGACGGTTGTATAAAATTTTTTAGTGCGATCACGCTTGGTAAGTTCATCTCAAATGACGGACTTCTAATTTTTCTTTTATAATTAGAAACGATACTTACACGATCTAAAAAAACTGACTTAACTGCATCTTGCCAACACCAAATAGAAAGAGGATAATAGCTCAGTGGTCTAAAGTCAGCATTAAGAACTAACGCTGGGCATTTTTCTAAAGGAACTTTCTCAACAGAAGATATAATCATACCTAAAGCTAACTGATACAAAAAATTATATCAAGTTATAATTATGTATCACATAAAATAGTTATAAATTAAAATGTTTTTTAATGAATTGTAGCCCTAAACTTGACCCTTCTGTTGGTATACGATGTTCACAATGTTTAAATATTTTAGTTTCAATTTCGTAATTATTTTTTCCAAAAAATTCTTTAGCTTCTAATAATGACTCTATTGGAACAACCTGATCTAAATCTCCATGCATTAAAATAATATTAGGTCTAGAAATTATATTTTTAGAAAGATGCTCTGTGCTTATTATTCTTCCAGAATATCCAATAATAGAATTAATAGTATCTTTTCTTTTTAAGCCAGTTTGTAGTGTAATCATACAACCCTGGCTAAAACCTCCGATGATAATTTCACGAGCTTTCAATTTATACTTTTTTTTAACCTCATCTATTAATTTATTAAGTTTTATCTCAGCAACTAAAGATTTTGATAATATTTGTTCTGGAGTTTGATCCATTAAATCAAACCATTGAAATCCTGTCGGGCTTGCTGCGCATTGTTCTGGTGCGTCCGGGCAAATTATTACCGTATCCGGCAAATGTGCTCTCCAATAGCTGGCTAGAATTGAAATATCTTTACCATCTCCGCCATAGCCGTGGCAAAGAATTACTGCATTCTTTGGTTTTTCTTTAGAGAGCGGCTCTAAAATAATTGTATTTAGCGAAAAGGTCATATAGATAAACAATTAATGACAGAATTTTTATTTAACTTTATAGGTTTTACTCTGTTGGGTGCAGTTGCCATAGTTTTAATATTAGGTATTTATACTTTATTTAAAGGTGGAAGTACTAGTAAAAAATATTCTAATAAACTTATGCAATTAAGGGTTCTTTTACAATTCATTGCAATTATAGTTTTAGTTTTACTTGCCTATTTTTTTAAAGATTAGATATATTTTTTTAATAAAATAATAAATTCATCACTAGCAAAATCTATTTCACCTATTACTTTTCCGAATTCTTTTCCCTCTTTATTGATTAGTATACTTGTTGGCAAACCTCTTAATCTAAAACTTTTAACTAATCGTAATTCTGGATCATAATAAGTTTTAAGATTTTTTACTCCAATATCTTTAAAAAATTTATCAACTTTTAGATTATTCGGTTTTTCAACATTCACAGCAAAAATATCAACTTCGGGTAATTTAGTGTTGAGTTTTTCTAAAGAGAACATTTCTTTTCTACATGGTGCACACCAAGTAGCCCAAAAATTAATTATCATGATCTTGCCTCTTTTATTGCTTAAATCAACGTCTAGAAGATTTGAGTCTTTAAATTTGAGTTCACTAATAATTAGTGGTTTTTCATGAATAATAACGTTTTTTGAAAAATCCTCTGCTCCGATTAGATTTTGGCTTAGAAGAGATAAAACTATTATGTGAATATAGATTTTAAAAGATTTACTAATTTTCATATTAATTTAAATTGTAAATAACATAGTAAAATGAAAAATAAAACTGTTTGGGCAAATAGACTAAAGGGAAAGACGTCGCTCTCTTTTCAAAAAATAGGCTCATCTATTAGTGTGGATAAAAGACTATATGAGCAAGACATAGCTGCGTCTATTGTACATGCTAAAATGCTGGTTAAACAAAAGATTATTAGTGGCAAAGATGGATCTAAAATTATAAATGGTCTTAAAAAAATTAAGTCGCAGATTGAGAAAGGAAATTTCAAATTTAAGGAGAAATTTGAAGATATACATTTGAATATAGAAAAAAAACTATTTGAATTAATTGGTTCTTCTGCGGGCTTTCTGCATACAGCCAGATCAAGAAATGATCAAGTTGTTACAGATTTCAAATTATGGGTTAAAAAATCATCAAAAGAAATTATTGATAACATTAATTCTTTAATGAAGATTTTAATCAAAAGAGCAGAGAAAAATGTTGATACTGTAATGCCTGGCTTAACGCATCTTAAAAATGCTCAACCTATTTCATTTGCACATTATCTTCTATCTTATTTTGAAATGTTTAAAAGAGACATAAAAAGATTTGAAAATAATATAAAACTTTTAGATGAGTGCCCATTAGGTTCAGCTGCACTTGCGGGAACTTCTTATAAAATAGATAGAAATTATACCTCAAGACAACTCGGTTTTAAAAAACCAACAGATAATTCAATTGACTCGGTTGCTGATAGAGATTTTGCAGTAGATTTTCTATATGCTTCTGCTTTATGCGCAATGCATCTATCAAGATTAGCTGAAGATTTTATTATTTATAACTCAAATGCATTTGATTTAATTTCATTCGATAACAGCATGTTAACGGGTTCGTCAATTATGCCACAAAAGAAAAATCCTGACCCTGCTGAATTAATCAGAGGTAGAGTTAGTTTGAACTATGGTAATTTAAATTCGATGCTCACTATAATGAAGGGTCTTCCAATGTCTTATTTTAAAGATTTACAAGATGATAAAAAACTTGTCTTTGATGGATTTGATACGTTAAAAGACACATTGGTTTTAAGTATTGAGTTAGTGAATTCAATAAAACCGAATAAAAAAAATATGATAAAAATGGCTAACGAAGGTTTTACAACAGCTACTGATTTTGCAGATTATTTAGTTAAGGAAAAGAAGCTCACATTTAGAGAGTCTTATACAATTGCAGCAAAATTAGTGAATTACGCTGAAAAGAAAAATAAATTGTTATTTGAGTTATCTTTACAAGAAATAATGAAAATTTACAAAAATTTAGATGAGAATGTACTTAAAATATTTGATGTAAATAAGTCAATGAACTCAAAAAGATCACATGGAGGCACTTCTGCTATAAATGTTAAATCAATGATTAAAAAATATAAAAAGGAGGTAAAATGAAAATATTGTTGTTAACTTGTATAATTATTTTAACTCTATCTGGATGTGGAAAGAAATCAGAGCCTCAATATCAAGGAAAATTCAATCATATACAAATAATTTTATAATCTTATGCAAAATTTAAGATATGTAGGTAAAAATTTATTTCTGGAGCGGGTATCTATCCAGAATTTTTTAAAGAAAAATAAAACTCCTTTTTATATTTATTCTGAAAATCAAATAATTTCTAACTATTCAAATTTTGTTAAAATATTCAAAGAAACTAATCCTTTAATATGTTTTGCTGCAAAATCTAATAGCAATACAAATATTTTAAGGATTTTAGGTAAACTTGGTGCTGGAGCTGACGTTGTGTCAGGTGGAGAATTATTAAAAGCCCTTAAAGCAGGTATTAAACCAAGCAAAATTGTTTTTTCGGGGGTTGGCAAGTCTGAGGATGAGTTAAAAATTGCAATTAATAAAAAAATTTTATTGATCAATTGTGAGTCTGAGGGTGAAGCAAAGTTAGTTAACACATTAGCAAAAAAATTAAGAAGAAAAGTTTCTATTGGCTTCAGGTTAAATCCAAATGTTGATGCAAAAACACATAAAAATATTTCTACCGGTAAAGCAGATAACAAGTTTGGTTTACCAATAAAAAATTTTAAATTTTTTCTCAAGGGGATAAATAAATTCAAAAATATTAAACTTGAAGCGTTAAGTGTTCATATTGGAAGTCAGATTTTAAATGATGGGCCCTTCAAAAAGACGCTTAACGTAATGAATAAGTTGATTAAAGAATTAAAGATAAATTTAAAATATGTTGATTTGGGTGGAGGTTTTGGAATTAATTATAGTGATAGTGAAAAACCAATAAATCTTAATAAGTACGCAAAATTAGTAAATAATTTTGCAACAAAACTTAAATGTAAAATTATTTTTGAGCCGGGTAGATCCATAATTGGAAATACGGGCTTGCTTGTCAGCAAGGTCCAATTTATAAAAAAAGGGCTCAATAAAAACTTTATAATTTTAGATGCAGGTATGAACGATTTTATGCGACCGGCTTTATATAATGCATTCCATAAAATTATTCCTGTAACTAAAAATTCATCTAAAATGAAAAGTGTTATAGAATTTGTAGGTCCAATTTGTGAAAGCACTTGTAAATTTGGAGTTTACAGAAAATATCAAAAATTAATTGAAAATGACTTTGTGGCAATCACAAATGCTGGTGCATACGGCTCCTCATTGTCATCAAATTATAATACAAGACCTTTGATCGCTGAAATTTTAATCAATAAAAATAAATTTAAATACATAAGAAAAAAACAAAATTTACTAAAATTGATAAATTCTTAATGCAATTTATTAAATCTTTAATTTTTAATGTTTTCCTTTATTTTGGCCTTATTTTAATTTTTATATTAGCAATACCAACGTTAATTCTACCTGATAAATTTACAATTTTTTTTGGAAGGTTATCAGCAAAATACATTGTTTTAATTTTAAAACTTGTAATGAATACTAAAGTAATTTTTCATGGTAAGGAAAACTTGAAAAAAGTAGATCGATTTTTTATTGCTTCTGCTCACCAATCAATGTTTGAAACTTTTGCTTTACAAATTCCACTAAATGGTCCAATTTTTATTTTAAAGAAAGAGCTTTTAAATATTCCTTTGTTTGGTTGGTATTTAAGGAAAATTGGTTCTATAGCGATCATAAGAGAGACTACTACTAAAGAAAACTTAAATTTTTTTAGTCAAGTAAAGAAAAGATTAGAAAAAAATAAAAGACCACTTTTAATATTTCCTCAAGGGACACGAGTAAATTTAGATGAACAGCCTCCCTTTAAAAAAAGGAGTTGGTCGAATATACAAAACATTAAACTTACCTTGTATTCCAGTTGCATTAAATACAGGAAAAGTCTGGCCAAAAAATAGTTTTATGAAATTCTGTGGAGATATTCATATTTCATTTCTAGATCCCATTATGCCTGGTAAAGACCATGATGAGTTTACGAAAGAAATTGAAAATAAGATTTATACTGAAATAAAGAAATATTATTAATTATTTTCGTCCAAAGTCTGGTTTCTCTGTATCTTGCCCTGCATCAATAATTTCTTTTCTCACTTTTTTAGTCGATGAAAATATTTCCAAAAGTTTTTTACTATCCTTATTTTCGATGGCGCTTTTAATTTCATCAAGATTTTTGGAATAGTTATCTAAAACTTTTAAAATATTCTCACTGTTATCAAAGAAAATATCTTTCCACATCAAAGGGTCTGAAGCAGCAATCCTGGTAAAATCTCTTAATCCACCAGCACTATATTGAATCACATCATTTTTAAATTTATCTTCATTGTTTATTGCCGTTCTTACAATACTGTAAGCTACTGCGTGTGGAAGATGACTTGTTAAAGATAATACATAGTCATGGTCTTCAAATGACATAATTTTAACCTTACTTCCTAGTTTAGACCAAAATTTTTTGAGATTTTCTATTTTATCATCAGCAACTTGATCATCAGCCGAAAGAATACACCACCTATTTTCAAATAAACTTGAAAATCCCGCATCAGGACCGCTGTACTCTGTTCCAGCTATTGGGTGAGAGGCTATCCAACTAATATTTTTAAGTCCTAAATTATTTACAATTTTATTGACCTCTTTTTTAGCTGAACCAGTATCAGTGAGAATAGAATTTAATTTTAAATTTGACTTTATCGAAAGTAAAATTTCTTTGTAACTACTTAATGGCGCAGAAATTATTATCAGGTCTGCATCTTTTGCGACCTCTGTTAAATTAGAACAAATATTTACAGAAAAATTTTTTTTTAAATATTCCATAACTTGATTTGACTTGTCGTAAACACTTATTTTTGAAGCCAATTTTTTTTTCTCTACTGCTCTCAGAATTGATGAGCCAATTAATCCACAACCTATTATGCTTACTTTATTGAACATTTAAAATTTTTCTCATTTTTTTTATTAATGCAATATTCTCTGATGTTGTCCCTATAGTTATACGTAAAGAATTTTTAATTCCATAAACATCCATTTTACGAACCAGTATTCCAGATTTTGCTAGTAATCTAAAAACTTTATCAGAACTTATTTTTGCTTTATCAAATTTTACCAACAAGAAATTAGTAAAAGTTTTATTTGTTTCTATTCCCAATTTTTTAAATTCAGAAAACATTTTTTCACCCCATTTATTTACGTGTTTAATTTCTTTATTAAGCCATGAGCTATCTTTTACTGCAGCAGAAGCTGCGAATAACGCTGGTCTACTCACATTGAAAGGTGGCTTAACCTTATTTAATGCATGGATAATTTCTTTTGACCCATATCCCCAACCAACTCTAAGTCCTGCTAAACCATATATTTTTGAAAATGTTCTTGTAATAACTACATTTTTAAAATTTATAAAAGTTTTTAAACCAGACAAATAATCTTTTTGCTTTACGTACTCGAAATAAGCGTCATCTAATACTAATAGAATATTGCTTCTCAATTTTTTTCTTAAAAAGAGTAGTTCTTTTTTTGAAATATATGTGCCGGTTGGGTTATTTGGGTTAGCTAAGAAAACTATTTTAGTTCTCCTTGTAACTTTTTTTAGTATATCTTTGACTGAAGCTGTGAAATTATCTTCCTTTGAATAAATAACCTTTGCTCCGCTCATCCTACTGTAAATTCTGTAAATTATAAAACTGAACTTAGGAACTATAACTTCGTCTCCTTTTTTTAAGAACGATTTACATATGAGTTCGAATATTTGATCAGAACCTGATCCTAAGATTATTCTTCTTTTATCAATATTAAATTTATTAGCCAAAGTCTTTCTTAAAAAAGTTCCATCAGAGTCAGGATATCTTGCAAAGTTTTTTGAAACCTCTAAGTATTGTTTTTTTGCTCTAGGGCTAGGGCCCAGGGCAGACTCATTAGCTGATAATTTAATCTTTGCTAATTTGGTCTTGAATAGACTCATCCCAGCTACATATTTTTCAGCAACAATGTTATTTGGTTTCGGAAATCTCATTTATTCAATGTATTATCTAAATTGTTTAAGTTTTTCTATAGCTCTTTATCGTATATAAAATTGACAAGTTTGTGATGATTTAGTAAACATTAATCGCGCTGATTTAACCATATTGCAAGCGCATAATAAATGTAGCTAAAAAGGGGATGCCCAGTTTAGCTGGGCTTTTTTTTTGGATGAATATAAAACTTGAGAATATTAAGAAATTAAACGTTATCAAACCGCTTAAACTAGAGTGCGGTAAAACTATAAAAGATTTTCCACTTGCTTACGAGACTTACGGGAAATTGAGTGATAATAAAGACAATGCGATACTTGTGTTTCATGCTTTAACTGGAGATCAGTTCGTGACTGGTACTAATCCTATTACTGATAAAGAAGGTTGGTGGGTAACTGCAGTAGGACCCGGAAAAGCGATAGATACAAATAAATATTTTATTATTTGTGCAAATGTGATCGGAGGATGTATGGGTTCTTTAGGTCCTAAAGATATTAATCCAGAGACAAAAAAACCTTACGGATTGGATTTTCCAGTTATAACAATTAAAGATATGGTTAGAGCTCAGGAGTCCTTACTCGAACATCTTGGAATTAAAAAACTTTTATGTGCGACCGGAGGTTCAATGGGGGGAATGCAACTTTTACAGTTTTGTGCAACATTTCCGAATAAAGCTTTCTCAGCAGTCCCGATAGCGTGCAGCTCGAGCCATAGCGCTCAAAATATTGCTCTAAACGAATTGGCTCGTCAAGCCATTATGGCTGATCCTGTATGGGATAATGGAAAATATGTTTTAAAAAATGTGCAACCTAAAAATGGCTTAGCGGTTGCTAGAATGGTAGGGCATATTAGCTATTTATCCGAAAAAGGTATGCAGGAAAAATTTGGAAGGAAATTGCAAGAGAAAGCAGATTATGAGTTTAGTTTTAATGCTGATTTCCAAGTTGAAAGTTATTTGAGACATCAGGGTTATGCATTTGTTGAAAGATTCGATGCTAACTCAGTGCTATATATAACTAGAGCAATGGATTATTTTGATCTTTCAAAACAATTTAAGGGAGGTTTAGTTGAAGCATTTAAAGATCAAAAAACAAAATTTTTAGTTATATCTTTTTCTTCAGATTGGCTCTACACAACGAAAGATAATAAAGACATAGTAATAGCATTAAATGCTTCAGGTGCAGATGTATCTTACTCTGAAATAATTACAGACAAAGGACATGACTCCTTTTTACTTAATGAGCCTGATTTTTTAAAAACACTTAAAGGTTTTATTGACTCAATGTATGAAAAATTTAAAAATGAAAAAAGAATTTAAAGTAATAGCAGATCTATTACCTAATGATACAAGAGTTCTTGATATAGGTTGCGGAGACGGTTCTTTAATGCATCTTCTCAAAAAAGAAAAAAATATCGAAGTACGTGGACTAGAACTCAACCAGGATAATGTTCAGGAATGTATTTACAAGGGCTTACCCGTTATACAAGGTAATGCAGAAACTGAATTACACCAATTTCCCAATCAATCTTTTGATTACGTTGTACTTAGTCAGACGCTTCAAGCATTTTATGAGCCAGAGAAAGTTTTAAAAGATCTTTTAAGAATTGGAAAATCAGTCATTATTTCAATTCCGAATTTTGGTTATTGGAAAGTAAGAACCAAACTTTTATTTTTTGGTGAGATGCCGGTTACTAAAACACTGCCAAACACTTGGTATAATACACCTAATTTACACATGTGCACAATTAAAGATCTATTTAATTTTTGCGATGAAAAAAATATTATCATTAAAAAAGTTGTTGGAGTTAATGAAAATAAAACTTCGTTAATAAAAAAAAGTAATTTAGAAATCAAAAATCTTTTTTCAAAGGTTGGAATTTTTTTGATAGGTTAAAATGAAAGTAGAAATTATTCCATGTTTGAGCGATAACTATAGCTATTTAATTTATGAAAAAAATTCTAATACTGTTTCAATAGTTGATCCTGCTGAGTTTAAGGCATGTGATGAAGCGATAAAAAAGTTTAAAAAATTAGATTTTATTCTTAATACTCATCATCACGCAGATCATGTTGATGGAAATTTAGAATTAAAAAAAAAGTATAACTCTAAAATTTTTGGATTTGAATTAGATAAAGACCGAATTCCAGGAATTGATGTCTTTCTTAAAGATAATCAAAAGCATAAAATTGGAAATTTAGAATTTGAAACAATTTTTGTACCTGGCCATACAAGGGGTCACATCGTTTTTTACTTTCATAATGAAAAAATAGTTTTTACTGGCGATACTTTGTTTTCATTAGGATGTGGCAGAGTTTTTGAAGGTACCCACAGAGATATGTTTAAATCTTTAAATAAGATCAAATCACTTCCTCTAAATACACAGATATATTGTGGACATGAATATACAAAATCTAATTTAAATTTTTGCTTAAGTTATGACAAAAATAACATTGCACTTAAGAAAAAGGCCAGTGATATCGAGCAAAAATTAAAAAAAGGTTTACCTACTATACCAACTACTTTAGGTGAGGAAATTAAAACAAATATTTTTCTAAGATGTGACGATCCAGGTATTAAAAAAGCGCTAAACCTTGAAGTATCACACGAGGAAGAGATATTTTCAAAATTACGAGATTTAAAGGACTCTTTTTAACCTCAATAATCTTGACTTGCTAGCGCTTAAGGCTATATTGCCTGAAAACTTAAAAAAAAAAATTTATGTCATTTGCAATAATAGAAACAGGCGGAAAACAATACAAAGTGTCCGCAAGTAAAATTTTAGAAATTGAAAAACTAAACGCTAAAGTAGGTGAAACTATAAAATTTAAAAATGTATTGCTTTTAAACGATAGTAAAAGTACTGAGATTGGAAGCCCTAGTGTAGAAGGTGCAACCGTAGAAGCAAAATTATTAGATAATGTGAAAGATAGAACTATTTTAGTTTTTCATAAAAGAAGAAGAAAACATTCAAGAAAAAAAAATGGTCATAGACAACGTCACTCAAAGATACAAATTACAAAAATTTTAGCTAAGGGTGGTAAAGTTATAGACGAAGCAAAAATTACTGAGAAAAAGAAAGCTGTTAAAGAAGATAAAAAAGTTGTAAAAAAAGAAGTAAAAAAATAGATAATTAAATGGCAACAAAAAAAGCAGGTGGCTCATCAAAAAACGGCCGAGATAGTAAAGGCAGGCGTCTTGGTGTTAAAAGATATGGTGATCAATTAGTCATTCCTGGAAATATAATTGTAAGACAAAGGGGAACCAAAATACACCCTGGTGATAACGTTGGTATGGGCAAAGACCACTCAATTTTTTCTTTAATCAAAGGAAAAGTAAAGTTCAAAAAATCAAAGCTAAACAGAACTTTTGTTTCTGTAATTCCCAATTAAATCTATATAAATAATAAAAGTTATTTATATTATACCTACAATGAAATTTTTAGATCAAGCAAAAATTTATATTAAAGCTGGAGACGGGGGGTCAGGTTCTGCAAGCTTCAGACGAGAAAAGTTTGTAGAGTATGGTGGGCCAGATGGTGGTGATGGCGGAGATGGCGGATCTGTAATTGTTCAATCTGATAGAAATCTAAACACATTAATAGATTTCAGGTATGCACAGCATTTTAAAGCTCAACATGGAAAGGCAGGAAGTAAAAGAAATAAAACTGGGGCCAATGGAGAAGATTTAATTTTAAAAGTGCCATTAGGAACTCAAGTATATGAGGAGGATAATAATACTTTAATTTATGATTTTACTAAAAATAAAGAAAAATATCTTGTGGCGTCAGGTGGTAAAGGTGGTCTGGGTAATGTACGATTTAAGAGCTCAACAAATAGAGCCCCGAGAAAAAAGACTAATGGAAAATTAGGAGAGGAATTTTGGATTTGGCTTCAATTAAAAGTGATCGCTGATATTGGAATCATAGGTAAGCCAAATGCCGGTAAATCTAGTTTGCTCGCAGCGTTAACTAGAGCAAAGCCGAAAATAGCAAATTATCCTTTTACAACAATAAATCCAAACTTAGGGGTATCTCACTACGGTGGTAAAGAAATTACTTTAGCAGATATTCCTGGATTAGTGGAAGGCGCACATAAAGGTATAGGTCTTGGAGATAAATTCTTAAGACATATAGAAAGATGTAAAATTTTACTTCATTTGATAGACCTGACAGAGGAAAGTTTGTTTAATACGTATAAAAAAATCAGATTAGAATTATCTAATTATGATAAAGATTTAATAAAAAAGAAAGAAATTATTTTTTTTAATAAGTCAGATTTGTTAGAAGATAATGAGATAAATAAAAAAATAAACGAATTTAAAAAAAAAATTAAAAATAAATATGAAATCATGTCTGTTTATTCTAATAAAGATATTCAAAAAATAAAAAAATTATTGACAAAATATGCTATTTAAAAATGCAAATAAGATAGTTTTAAAACTTGGGTCTGCTACTGTTGTTGATAGTAAAGGCAATTTTAAAAAAAAATGGATAACATCTCTTATTAAAGATATAAAAAAATACGGAAAAGGAAAAAACTTTGTAATTGTTTCTTCAGGAGCAATAGCACTTGGCCAGAAATATCTCAAAATTAAAAAGGGAAGAATTAAACTAGAAATGAGTCAGGCTATTGCAGCAGTTGGTCAAATTCATTTGGCAGGCGAATTTCAGAAACTTTTTGATAAATATAAGGTTAAAACCGGTCAAATTTTAATTAGTCCTGATGATACAGAGCAAAGAAGGAGGGCTATTAACGTTAGAAGAACTTTCGAAAACTTGTTTAAACTTAAAGCTATCCCTGTTGTAAATGAAAATGACTCAACGGCAACAAGCGAGATAAAGTATGGGGACAATGATAGATTGGCTGCAAGAGTAGCTCAAATTATTGGGGCTGACATGCTAATATTATTTTCTGATGTTGATGGACTGTATGATAAGTCTAAAGGTAAAAAAATTATAAGAAAGGTAACTTCAATTAATGAAAAGATTTTATCACTTATAGATAACAAGAAAAATAAATTTGGTTCAGGCGGAATTGCTACTAAGTTAGACGCGGCCAAGATTTGTATGAATTCTGGTAGTCATATGTTTATTGCAAATGGTAAAAAAAATAATCCGATTTTAAATATGATTAAAAATAAAAAATATACTCATTTCTTGCCAAAAATTTCTACCTTAGATGCAAGAAAAAAATGGATTGTCGGTTCTCTTAATTACAATGGCACCATATATGTAGATAGTGGAGCAGCTAAAGCTTTATCCAATGGAAAAAGTTTGCTTGCCGCTGGAATAATTAAGATAAATGGAAATTTTAAAAAGGGAGAAAATGTAATAATTTTGGATCAGAGTCATATTCAATTAGCTCGAGGATTATCCTCTTTTAGCTCCTCCGAAATAGATAAAATTAAAGGTAAACAAAGTAAGGAGATAGAAGCGATTCTTGGTTATCTCAGTAAAACCGAGGTAATTCACAAAGATGATATGGTATTATTATAAATGAATTATTTAGAATCTATAGGAAAGAAAGCAAGAAAAGCCTTTGAAGATTTAAAAGAGGTGAAACATAAAAAAATAAAAAAAGTTTTAGAAAATTATAATCAATCGCTTTTAAAAAATACTAATAAAATTATCAGGGAAAATTTAAAAGATGTTAAAAATGTTAAAAGAAAACATTTAGTTGACAGACTTATTTTAAATAAAAATAGAATTGAGGGTATTAGATATTCGATAAATGAAATAGCAAAATTTAAAGATCCGATAGGAAGAGTTTTAGACACATGGCGTAGACCAAATAATTTGGCAATTAAAAAAGTATCAACTCCAATTGGTGTTATTGGTGTAATATATGAGAGCAGACCTAATGTAACCGCTGATGTTGCAGCGTTATGTTTAAAATCAGGCAATTGTTGTATTTTAAGAGGTGGGTCAGAAGCTTTTAATTCAAACAGATTACTTGCTAATTTATTCAGAGATAATTTAAGACACAACAATTTAAATCAAAACTGTGTGCAATTCATTAAAAGTAAAAATAGAAAAATAGTAGATCAACTTTTATCGAAAATGAGTGCTTATATCGATGTAATTGTGCCAAGAGGAGGGAAAGGACTTGTAGAGAAAGTACAAAAATTTTCTAATGTGCACGTAATTGGCCATCTTGAGGGATTGTGCCACATTTATGTTGATAAAACTGCAAATATTAAAATGGCAAAAGATTTAATTATTAATGCAAAAATGAGAAGGACAAGTATTTGTGGGGCAGTTGAAACTCTCCTGATTGAAGAAAAAGCTTTAAATTCACATGCTAAAGAAATAATAAATGCTCTTTTAAATTCAGGCTGTGAAGTTAGAGCTGATAAAAAAGTTAACAAACTTTTCAAAGGAAAATTAAAATCTGCCTCAGAAAAAGATTGGAAAACGGAATATCTGGATGCAATTATTTCCATCAAGGCAGTTAAAAATGTATATAGCGCGGTCGAACATATTTTGAAATATGGAACAATGCATACCGATAGTATTGTTGCTAATAGCAAAAAAAATGTTAAGATTTTTCTAAATGGCGTTAACAGCTCAATTGCAATGCATAATGTTTCAACCCAATTTGCTGATGGAGGTGAGTTTGGATTTGGTGGTGAAATTGGTATATCAACAAATAAACTTCCACCAAGAGGCCCTGTAGGGATTAATCAGTTAACATCTTATAAATATGTTGTTTCAGGAAAAGGGATAATTAGACCTTAGTAAATGGGAGAATATCAAAATAATAAAATTGGTATTTTAGGTGGTAGCTTTGATCCAGCCCATGCTGGTCATTTGGCAATCTCTAAAATAGCCATCAAAAAAGAAAAGCTTCGAAAGATATATTGGGTAATAACAAAAAAGAATCCTTTTAAAAAAAAACCTTTTTTTTCATTAAAGAGAAGATTACAGGTAGCAAAAAAAATTGTAAAAAAAAATAATAAAATTCAAGTTTTGTATTTAGACGATATAATTAAATCATCTCGATCTATAGATGCGGTTAAATACATTTACAGAAAAAAATCATCAAATCTTTATTTCATAATTGGTTCAGATATTCTTAATGAATTTCATAGATGGAAAAGTTGGAAAAAAATAGTAAAATTAACAAAATTAATTGTTTTTTCTCGTAAAGGATATGATAAAAAGAATAAAGAATTTATTGTGTTAAAATATTTAAAAAAAAATAATCTTACTTTTATAAAAAATAAACCTATAGAAATTTCCTCCACAATCATAAGAAAAAAAATGGGCAAATCTAGTTAATGCAAATTTTGGAAATTAAAAAAAATATCGAGAGGATTTTAGACAATAATAAAGCTCAAAATATAATAGCAATTAATCTTAAAAATAAATCTTACATTGCCGACTATATGATAATAGCCTCTGGAACGTCCTCAAGACACTTACAGTCTTTATCTGAAATACTTGTAAGTGAATTAAAAAAAATTGGATTACAAAATTGTCGAATTGAAGGAAAAGATAGTAAGGAATGGAAGTTAGTTGATACTCATGATATTATAGTGCATATATTCCATCCCGAGAAAAGAGAGTTTTATGATCTTGAAAAAATGTGGTCAGAGGAAATACCTAAAGAAAAAGCTATGATATGAAGAATTTTTTGTTAATACTTTTTTTTGCACTGAATTTTTTTTCATCAACTGCTTACTCAAAAAATGATCTTTACGAAAAAATTGATTTATTTGGTGATGTGCTTGAGAATGTTAAAAAAGAATATGTCGACGATGTAGATCAAGCCGAAATGATAGAGGCTGCAATAAATGGTGTTCTACAATCTCTAGACCCCTATTCAGCTTATATGAGCCCAGAACTTTTTAAAGAAATGCAAACAGATACGCGGGGTGAGTTTGGAGGTTTGGGAATTGAAATTGGAATGGAAGCCGGTGTAGTAAAAGTTATCTCGCCAATTGATGATACACCTGCTGCAAAAGCTGGTATTAAGTCAGGAGATTACATAGTAAAAATTGGTAAAGAGCAAGTTCAAGGAAAATCTCTTTTAGAAGCTGTCAAATTAATGAGAGGCCCAGTTGGATCTCCTGTTAACTTAACTATAAGAAGAAAAAATATAAAAAAACCTTTAGAATTCGAAATTATTAGAGAAATTATTCAAGTTCAGTCGGTAAGCTCAAGAATTATTGGAGAAGAAAATCTTGGTTACATAAGATTAAAATCGTTTAATGAAAATAGTGATGAACAATTTTTAAAATCCATAAGAAAATTTGAGAAAATAGAAAAAATCAAAGGGTATGTTTTAGACTTAAGAAATAATCCCGGAGGATTATTAACTCAAGCAATAAATATAACTGATTTTTTTTTAGACGATGGTGAAATAGTATCGACTAAAGGTAGAAAAATTTCCGAGACAAGAAAATTTTTTGCGAGACAAGGTGATGAAATAAAAGGAAAACCTATCGTAGTTCTAATTAATAATGGCTCTGCCTCTGCGTCTGAAATATTTGCTGGTGCTTTAAAAGATCACAAAAGAGCAGTTATCTTGGGTGCTAATTCTTATGGTAAAGGGTCAGTCCAGTCAATTATACCTTTAAATAATGGTGGTGGTATGAGACTGACTATTTCAAAATATTATCTGCCATCAGGTAAATCAATTTCTGAAGTAGGCGTTACACCTGACATAATTGTTGATGAAGAGGGAGAGGATTTTCAAATTAACTCTGAAAAAGATAATCAATTGAATTATGCCATTAAACTATTTAACTCTTAGGGTATGAATGCAAAAAAACTGCCTATGCGTCAGGGCGTTGGTATAATTGTTTTAAATAACGAAAATAAAGTTTTTGTAGGAAAGAGAAAGGACAACCCTGTAAATAATTGGCAAATGCCTCAAGGTGGAGTTGATGTTAAAGAAGATTATCTTTCGGCTGCCAAAAGGGAGTTAAAGGAAGAAACAAGCATTAAAAACATTAGAATACTTGGTGAAATAGAGGGACTATTTGAATACGAACTTCCAACAAATTTAGTTGGGATAATATGGAAAGGTAAATTTAGAGGTCAAAAACAAAAATGGTTTATTGTAAAGTTTTTAGGAAACGATGATGAAATAAATTTGAATACTAGTCAGCCAGAATTTATAGAATGGAAATGGATTGATTACGACAAATTGCCAGAAGTCATTGTGAGCTTTAAAAAAGAATTATACAAAAAATTAGTAAAAGAAATAAAAAAATTTATCAACTAATACTTTTTAAAGTTTCAATCTTATGGTTTAGCAAATATCTTTCTTTATCCGAAATAGAGCTCTTAGAAATTTTTGTTTCAGATTTATTAATAAGCGCCTCCATAAATTTTTTATCTATTTTTGATAAGTCGATTGCTGTTGAAGTTAGTATCAGTAGTTTGTTATCAGAAAATTCAACTGTTCCCTCCTCAATAAAATAAGTTGTTTCTACTTCATTGAATATTTTAATTAACCCGGGTCTTAGAAATGTAATTAGGGGAATATGATCTTTCAAAATACCCATTTCACCCTCAAATGATGGGATTGTAACCTCATGTGCATCTGTCTTTAGAATAGTTTTATCAGGAGCTATTATTTCAATTGTAAATTTTTCAGACATTAATTACTGTCTTTTTTTAATTTTTCCGCTTTTTCCACGACTTCTTCAATGCCACCTACCATATAAAATGCTGACTCGGGTAAATGATCGTATTCGCCGTTGCAGATAGCGTCGAAACCCTTGATAGTTGACTCTAAGTCCACTAATTTTCCAGGAGAGCCAGTGAAAACTTCCGCTACGAAAAATGGCTGTGAAAGAAATCTTTGAATTTTTCTAGCTCGTGCAACTGTTAATTTGTCCTCTTCAGAAAGTTCATCCATACCAAGTATTGCAATAATATCTTGTAATGACTTATAAGCTTGTAGAATTCTTTGAACATCTCTTGCAACTCTATAATGCTCTTCACCTACAATTCTTGGATCTAATATTCTAGAGGTAGAATCTAAAGGATCAACTGCAGGATATATTCCAATTTCTGCAATCTGTCGGGACAAAACCGTAGTAGCGTCTAGGTGTGAAAATGATGTTGCTGGGGCAGGATCTGTTAAATCATCTGCAGGGACATAAATGGCTTGAACAGAGGTAATGGACCCTTTATCTGTCGATGTAATTCTTTCTTGAAGATTACCCATGTCAGTTGCAAGAGTTGGCTGGTAACCTACAGCTGATGGGATCCTCCCTAGTAAAGCTGAGACCTCTGATCCTGCTTGGGTAAATCTAAAAATGTTATCAACAAAAAATAGAACGTCTTGACCCTCTTTATCTCTAAAATACTCAGCAACCGTTAATCCTGTAAGCGCAACTCGAGCCCTGGCACCAGGCGGTTCATTCATTTGTCCGTAAACTAGGGCTGCTTTTGAACCTTTACCGTCTGTTTTTATAACTCCGGACTCTATCATCTCATGATAAAGATCATTACCTTCCCTTGTTCTTTCTCCAACTCCAGCAAAAACTGAAAATCCTCCATGCGCCTTTGCTATATTATTTATCAATTCCATAATGGTAACCGTTTTTCCAACTCCCGCTCCTCCAAATAATCCAATTTTTCCTCCCTTTGCATATGGAGCCAATAAATCAATTACTTTTATACCTGTAACCAACTGTTCAGTCTCTGTTGCTTGATCTGTAAACTTTGGGGCTGATCTATGAATTGGCCATTTTTCTTTAGTTTTTACCTCTCCTTTTTCATCAATGGGATCGCCTACCACATTTATTATTCTGCCTAGAGTTTCAGGACCTACAGGAACACTAATTGGAGATTCGGTATTAATTACCTCATCGCCTCTTTTGAGCCCCTCAGTTGAGTCCATTGCAATAGTTCTGACATCATTTTCTCCAAGATGCTGGGCAACTTCTAAAATTAATTTATTTCCTGAATTATTCGCTTCTAATGCAGTATATATTTCAGGCAATTCATTTTCAAAGTTTACGTCAACTACAGCTCCAATTATTTGAGTGATTTTACCTTTTTTACTCATTATAAACTTTCAGCTCCTGAGATAATCTCAATTAACTCTTTTGTAATTGAGGCTTGTCTGCTTCTATTATAGTTTATTGTTAGCTTGTCCACCAAATCTCCGGCATTTCTTGTAGCATTATCCATTGCGGTCATTCTTGAGCCTTGTTCGCTAGCCGCATTTTCTAAAAAAGCTTTAAAAATTTGGGTTGAAATATTTTTTGGTAACAATTCCTCTAATATTTCATCCTCATCAGGCTCAAATTCATAATCAAATTTTGTTTGATCATTTCTCTCAGTAAATTTATTTTCTATTGGTATAATTTGTTGAGCTTGAGGAATTTGAGTAATTACATTTTTAAAATTATTAAAAAATAGTATACATTTATCAAATTCTTTTTGATCAAATAAACTTATAATCTCTTTGCATATTAGATCAGCTTCATTAAATGTGATTTGTTTTTTTTCCTTAAAACTAAATTTTTTAATAATGTGTTTGCCATATTCCCTCTTTATTTGATCGTGTCCTTTAGAGCCTACCGTAATAATCTTTAAATTTTTTCCCTCTTTAAGGTAATTTTTAAAATTAATTTTAGCAAGCTTACAAATATTTGAATTAAAACCGCCACATAAACCTCTATCTGCTGTCAGCAACAAACACAAATAAGTTTTATCTTTACCTGATCCAACGAGTAATTTAGGTGCATGTTCTGGATCGTTAATTGAGTTTGTTAAATTAAGTATAATATTTTGCATTCTTAGACTATAAGGTCGACCCTTTTCTGCATTTTCTTGCGCTTTTCTTAGTTTAGCTGCGGCAACCATTTTCATAGCTTTAGTTATTTTTTGGGTTGATTTTACACTTTTAATTCTTTTTTTAAGATCATCTAAGCTTGGCATTATTTTCTTCCCTTTTTATAATCTTCAATTATTTGAATAAGTGTTTTTTCTAAGTCTTCCTCAAGTTTCCCAGATGATTGAATCTTATCGATTATTTCAGGTTTTTCTGACTTGACCTTGTCGATCACATCCATTTCAAATTTTTTAATTTTATTAAGATCCACGTCATCAAGGTAACCTTTTACTCCTGTAAAGACTGAAATTACTTGTTCAGCCACTGTCATTGGTGAGTACTGGTCTTGTTTTAAAAGTTCAGTCAATTTTGCACCACGGTTTAATAATTGTTGTGTAGATGCGTCTAAATCTGAGCCAAATTGTGCAAAAGCAGCCATCTCTCTATACTGAGCTAATTCTAATTTTATTGAGCCTGCAACTTTTTTCATAGCTTTTGTTTGAGCTGCAGAGCCTACTCTAGAAACTGACAATCCAACGTTAACTGCTGGCCTTATCCCTTGGTTAAATAATTCTGTCTCTAAAAATATTTGTCCGTCTGTAATAGAAATTACATTAGTCGGTATGTATGCAGAGACGTCACCTGCTTGGGTCTCAATTATTGGCAAAGCTGTTAAGGATCCTCCGCCGCTTTTATCGTTTAATTTTGCGGCACGCTCTAATAATCTGCTATGTAAGTAAAATACATCTCCAGGGTACGCTTCTCTACCTGGCGGTCTTCTCAATAATAAAGACATTTGTCTGTAAGCAACAGCTTGTTTCGATAAATCATCATATACGATTAAAGCATGCATTCCATTATCTCTAAAATACTCACCGATGGTACAACCGGTATATGGTGCTAAAAATTGGAGAGGGGCAGAGTCTGAAGCGGTAGCTGCAACAATTGTCGTATACTTAAGTGCACCAGCTTCTTCTAAGGTTTTGGTGATTTGTGCTACTGTTGAACGTTTTTGTCCTATAGCTACATAAACACAATATAACCTCTTTTTTTCATCATTTGACTCATTTATTTTTTTTTGATTAATAATCGCGTCTATCGCTACAGCTGTTTTTCCTGTTTGTCTGTCACCAATTATCAATTCTCTTTGACCTCTCCCAATAGGAATTAGAGAGTCAATCGATTTCAAACCTGTTTGCATTGGTTCATTTACAGATTGTCTTGGGATAATTCCAGGAGCTTTAACTTCAACACGTTTTCTATTTTTCACTGATAAAGATCCTTTTCCATCGATCGGATTTCCTAACCCATCAACTACTCTCCCTAAAAGTTCTTTGCCTACCGGTACGTCTACGATCGCATTAGTTCTTTTAATAGTATCTCCCTCTTTTATGTTTCTATCATCACCAAATATCACAACACCAACATTGTCATTCTCAAGATTCAGCGCCATTCCTTTGGATCCATCTTCAAATTCTACCATTTCTCCGGCCTGAACATTGTCTAGACCAAAAACACGAGCAATTCCGTCACCAACTGATAAAACTTTACCGATCTCTGAAATTTCAGCTTTCTCTCCAAAGTTTTTGATTTGATCTTTCAATAATTTGGTTACTTCTGATGGATTAATTGTCATTTCAACTTTCTAGCATTGCTTGTTCAAATTTTTTTAGTTTATTTTTAATTGAGGTATCAATCATGAAACTTCCAAGTTGTAATTTGAAGCCTCCAATTAGTTTTTCGTCAATTTTGTAATCAAATTTTAAGTTTGCTCCTATTGAGGTTGATAGCTCTTTACTAAATTCAATAAGCTCACTTTGAGATAATTCTTTGGAAGAAATTAACGAAGCTTTTATTTCACCCCTTTTTTTAGAACATAAAGTCAAAAAACTATCTAATATTTTTTTTACAAAAAAAATTCTTCTTTTTTCAACCAGCAAAAAGAAAAAATTTTTTAAATTTTTTGTAAAATTCATTTTATCTGATATTAAATTTATTACTTTATTTTGACTGTGAACTTTTTGTGAAGGGTCTCTTAAAAAATTCTTAATTTCTAAACTTGAATTCATTAAAGATAGAAAGTTTTTAATATCTTTCTCAGTTTTATCAAGTTCGTTCACTTCTTTACATACGTCAAATAAAGCACGTGAGTACCTTTCTGAAGTTTCTATTGAGAAAGATTTATTAGTGCTCATTTTTTATTGTTTGAATTTTTGTGAAATTATGTTGAGGTCGTATCACAAGAAAATAACTTGATCAAGTTGCCAATTTTGAGTTTAAGCAAAATTCATAGGATCAACATCAACCCTAAGTTTAATTTTAGGTGAAATTTTTAGCCTATTTAAGACATTTGCTATTTTTTTTTGCATTAAAATCTGACTATTTAACTTAATTAGCAACCTTGACCTAAAATATTTTTTGATTTTCAAAAGTGGTGAATCAACCGGGCCTAATATTTCAAGATTGTTTATTTGTTTTAATTTAATTTTAATTTCTCTTGCGGCTTGCAAACTTGCGCTCTGCTCCTTTGAGGAAATAATTATTGCAATTAATCTTACGAAAGGTGGTAATTGATTTTTCTCTCTTAAAATAAGTTCATTTTTGAGAAAATTTTCTGATTTGTTTTTTATTAATTCATTGAGTATTAAATCTTCAGGATTAGATGTTTGATAAATTATTAATGATTTTGAGCTAAATCTACCTGCTCTACCACTTAGCTGATGATACAATTGAATATTTTTTTCTGTTGTCCTTAAATCATACCCTCTTCCAGAAAAGTCTGCATCTATTACCACAATGCAATTTAACTTTGGAAAATTAAAACCCTTTGATATCATTTGAGTGCCTATTAAAATGTTAATTTTATTCTCTTTTATTTCATCAAATATTTTCTTTGTTTTTTCCTTAGTTTTAAAATAATCACTTGAGAATATTTTTATAACCTTGTCTGGAAAAATTTGTTTAGCTTCATCAAATATTTTCTCTACTCCCGGGCCATACATTATAAATTCACAATCATTATTTTTATCACATTTTTTTTTAATATTTTTTTCAAGAGAGCAGTGATGACAAATCACTTTGTTTCTAATCTTATGATAAGTCAAATATAATGAACAATTCGGGCAAACATGTTTGTAACCACATTTTTTACAAATTAGATATGGTGCGAAACCACGTCTATTTATAAAAAATAAAACTTGATCACCTTTACTTAAATGCAAATTTACCAGATTGATTGTTTCCTCAGCTATAAATTTTTTTTTCAGCTTACTTATATTTAAATTTATAATTTTAGTTTCCGGGAGTGGATTATTGTTAAATCTTTTTAAAATTTTTACATGCTTATATTTATTTTTACAAATATTATTATATGTTTCAATTGACGGAATTGAAGTTACCAAGTGAATAGGAATTTTTTCAAAATGTGCTCTAGAAATTGCCATATCACGAGCATTATAAATTACTCCATCATCTTGCTTGTAAGAAATGTCATGTTCTTCATCAACTATAATAATCCCGAGTTTTTTGAAAGGCAAAAGCAATGAAGATCTTGCGCCTAATAAAACTTTAATTTTATTATTTATTACCCCTTTCCAAATCAACCTTTTTTGTTTTGGAGATATTTTAGAATGCCAAATTGCCGGTTCAAAGCCAAAAAATTCTCCAAATCTAGATTTGAACTCGTTTGTTAAAAAAATTTCTGGTAACAAAACCAGTGCCTGTTTATCCTTTTTAATGATCTTTTTTATCCTTTCAAAATATACTAAAGTTTTACCCGAGCCTGTAGTGCCTTGTAGCACTGCAACATTAAATTTATTATTTTCTTTTTCTAAAATATCTAGAGCATGTTTTTGTTCAGAATTTAATTTAAAAAATTTTTTTTTTATCTTTTTAATTTTAATTAAATCGTCATATTTTTTTATGAATTTGTCTGATCCCCCAATAACCATTTTTAAAACAAGACCAATCGGTACCATATTGTAGGATGAGAACCATTCAATAAAATCTACTAATTTTTTATTAATTGCATAGTCGGTAATATTATTAATATTCCTAATTTTAATTTTTTTTGGTTCTGTGTAATTGTTTTTCCAAATGACACCGACTTCCATTTTTTTTCCAAATGGGACTTCTACTAAGTCCCCAATCTTATTTTTAAATCTAGAATTATATGTAAAAGGGAAATTAAAGATTTTGGGTAACAATACTTGTGCTTTCATGCATCGATAGTATTAGAATTTTTTTTAATTAAAAATGAATTGGTCTTTTATCAACAGCTAATGCTGCTTCCTTTATAGCCTCTGTATGAGTAGGGTGTGCGTGACAAGTTCTTGCGATATCTTCAGCACTCGCACCAAATTCCATAGCTAAAGCCATTTCTGCAATCATGTCTCCACAATGTGGGCCAATAATGTGTACTCCTAATACCTTATCAGTCTCGCTGTCTGCTAATATTTTTACAAATCCCTCAGTTTCATTATTTACCTTCGCTCTGGAATTAGCCATGAAAGGGAATTTACCAACTTTATAGGCTTTTTTTTCATCTTTTAATTGTTCCTCTGTTTTTCCAACTGTAGCGACCTCTGGAGATGTGTAGATTACACCTGGTATTACATCGTAATTTACATGACCTGCCTGACCAGCTAAAATTTCGGCAACCGCAATTCCTTCTTCCTCAGCTTTATGAGCCAGCATAGGCCCTTTTACAACATCGCCGATAGCATAAATATTTTTGATTGAAGTTTGTAGTTTTTTATCAACTTCGATTCTGCCTTTTTTATCTTTTTTGACACCTACTTTTGACAAATTCAGACCCTCGGTATATGGCTTTCTACCAACTGAAACTAAAACTTTATCAAAATCTTCTATTTCATTTTTTGAAGTTTTGATGTCTGTATAGTTTATTGAAACTCCCGAGCTAATGCTTTTCACCGTATTTACTCTTGAGCCTAATTTGAATTTTATACCCTGCTTTATTAAAATTTTTTTAAACTCATTTGATATCTCTCTATCCATTCCTGGTGTAATATGATCAAGATATTCTATTACTGTTACCTCAGAGCCTAACCTAGACCATACTGATCCCATTTCTAAGCCAATATAACCTCCTCCAATCACAGCTAACTTTTTAGGAACTTTATTAAGTGATAATGCTCCAGTAGATGAAACAATATTTTTCTCATCTATTTCAACCCCTGGTAAAGATGCTACTGCTGATCCTGTAGCTATTACAATGTATTTTGCGCTATAACTAGTTTTCTTATTATTATCATAGACCACAACATCATTTGGTGAAAATAAAACACCCTTGCCCCTTATGTATGTCACTTTATTTTTTTTAAACAAAAATTCTACACCCTTAGTAAGTACTTGGATTGACTTATTTTTATTTGACATCATTTTTTCAATATTTAGTTTAATACCGTCAATTTCTATTCCTTGATGATTAAAATCTTTTTTTGCTTTTATAAAATTTTCAGAAAGATTTAATAAACTTTTTGAAGGTATACAGCCTACATTTAAACAAGTTCCACCTAACGCACCCCTAGATTCGACACATGCAGCTTTTAAGCCGAGTTGTGCAGCTCTGATCGCGCACACATAACCACCGGGTCCTCCACCAATTACTAATAAATCAAAATTTTGCATCCTAAATATTTAAAAAGAGTCTTTTAGGTTGTTCTAAACACTCTTTAACAATTTTTAAAAAAGATACAGCCTCCTTACCGTCAATTATTCTATGATCATAAGATAAAGCTAAGTACATTATTGGTCTTATCTCCACATTTCCATTTATTGAAATTGGTCTTTCTATAATGTTATGCATGCCTAACACCGCAGATTGTGGTGGGTTAAGTATTGGTGTTGAAAGCATTGATCCATAAATACCTCCATTTGTAATTGTAAAAGTGCCTCCCTGTAAATCTTCAATTGTTATCTTTCCATCTTTAGCTTTTTGTCCTAAATCCCCGATATTTTTTTCAATATCAGCAAAAGACATTTCATCAGTTTCTCTTAAAACTGGAACAACTAAACCCCTGTCAGTTCCAACTGCAATACTGATATTATAATAATTTTTGTAAACTATTTCTTCTCCTTGAATTTCTGCGTTAATCGCAGGATAGTTTTTTAATCCAATTACACAAGCTTTAACAAAAAATGACATGAAGCCGAGTTTAACACCATAGTTGTTTTGAAATTCATTTTTATACTGATTTCTCATTGAAATTACTTCACTCATGTCCACCTCGTTGAAAGTTGTTAACATAGCAGCGTTTTCTTGGGCCTCTTTTAGTCTCTTAGCTATTGTTAATCTTAACCTTGTCATCTTAACTCTTTCCTCAGGACCATGTTTGATTTTCCTTTCCGATGGGGATGGCCTAGAACCCATTAAGCTCATGACATCCTCTTTTAAAATAACACCATTTTTTCCAGTCCCTTGGACTTTATCAATATTCACATTTGCTTCTGATGCCATTTTACGTGCTGCTGGTGAAATTTTAGTTTCTTTGACTTTTTCTTTATGAACATCTTTTAAAATTAATGGCTCTTCTTCTTTATCTAAACTTTCATCCTCCAATTTTAAGACTGGCTCCTCTAATTTAGCTTTACCTATTTTCTTTTGTTGCAATTTTGATTTATCTTCCTCAAAAAGTTTTGGTTCTTTTTTCAAAATTTTTTTTGGAGGTTGGTAGTTTTTTAACTCTTTAGATTTAAAATCTTGACTTATATTCTGACTTATGGTCCCTAATAATGATCCAACATTAACAGTTTCACCTTCCTTAACAGCTATACTGCCAAGAACTCCGTTTGAAGGAGCTGGAACTTCAACGTTCACTTTATCTGTCTCTAACTCCACTATAGGTTCGTCTGCGGTAACTTTGTCTCCTTGAGACTTAAGCCATTTTGAAACTGTAGCCTCGGTAACTGACTCGCCTAATGTTGGCACTGTGATTTTTTCTGACATTTAACTTTTAACTATCTTTTCTAATATTTCTTTTTGTTGTGCAAGGTGTTTGTTTGCATTTCCAGTCGCAGTTGACGAAGAAGCCTGTCTACCCACATATTTTACGTGAATATCTCCTAAATTTATCATATCTAGAGTTCTGTCTATGTAGTTTCTCACTGTATTCCATGCACCCATATTCTTTGGTTCTTCCTGGCACCAAACAAATTTTGCGTGTTTGTACCTTTTAAGGACATTTGCTAGTGTTTTAGCTGGAAAGGGATATAACTGTTCTAAACGCACAAATACGATATTTCCATTTTTCTCTTTTTGTCGAGCTTCAATAAGATCATAATATATCTTTCCCGAACACATAACGACTTTTTTTATTTTGTTGTCTTTTTTTAATGAAATCAAATTATTTTTTATAATGTAAGCATCATCTTCTAGAACTCTATGAAAAGTACTTTTAGTTGAAAACTCAGAAATATCAGAAATACATCTTTTATGTCTTAATAAAGATTTAGGTGTCATTACTACTAATGGTTTTCTAAATTCTCTGTGCATTTGTCTTCTAAGTACATGAAAGTAATTTGATGGAGTGGTGCAATTAACTACTTGGATATTCTCGCCAGCGCAAAGCTGTAAAAATCTTTCTAGTCTTGCTGAAGAGTGTTCTGGTCCTTGACCTTCATAACCATGCGGCAGTAACATTACCAAACCACTAGCTCTACCCCATTTAGACTCTCCCGAGGTTATGAATTGATCAATTATCACTTGTGCGCCATTAGCAAAATCGCCAAATTGCGCTTCCCACAGAACAAGTGTTTCTGGTTCTGACAGGGAATAACCAAATTCAAAACCCAAAACTGCAAGTTCAGATAGCAAACTATCAATGATTTCAAAATTTTTTTGATTAGCTTGGATATTATTGAGTGGAATAAATCTTTCATGATTATCTTGATTTCTTAAGACTGCATGCCTTTGGCTGAATGTTCCCCTACCAGAGTCTTGACCTGATAACCTTACAGAAAAGCCATCTGTAAGAAGCGTTCCAAAAGCCAAATTCTCGGCGGTAGACCAGTCAATCTTTTTAGTTTTATCAAAAATATTGTATCTTTCCTCAAAAATTCTCTTCAATGTTCGATGAACATTAAAATTTTCAGGAATAGTTGATATTTTTTTACCTATATTAATTAACTTTTTTAGCTCAACTCCACTTTCACCTCTTTTATCTTTTCCTAAACCTGGTTTAAATCTTGACCAAACACCATCAAACCATTTCAATTCAGATTTATAATTTTTTGAAGATTCAAATTCTCTCTCTAAATATTTTTTAAATTGTATTTTTTTGTTTTGTAAAATTTCACTTGAAGTAAGACCATCATTTGTTAATTTTTTTCCATATATAGAAAGAGTTGATGGGTGTGATTTGATCTTTTTATACATGAGTGGTTGTGTAAAAGACGGCTCGTCGCCTTCGTTATGACCATAACGTCTATAACAAACCATATCTATCACTACGTCGCGATTAAACTTTTGTCTATATTCTGTAGCTATCTTTGCGCAATGAACTACTGCTTCAGGGTCATCGCCATTTACATGAAATATTGGAGCTTGTGCAATTTTCGCTACATCAGAAGGATATGGAGACGATCTAGCAAACCTTGGTGCTGTCGTAAATCCAATTTGATTATTAACAATAATATGTATTGTGCCACCAATATTATGACCAGGTAAACCTGACATTGCAAAACATTCTGCAACAATCCCTTGACCAGCAAATGCAGCATCACCATGCATGAGTACTGGTATAACTTTTTTTCTTTCCTTATCTTTGTGAAAAAATTGTTTTGCTCTTACTTGCCCTAATACAACAGGGTTTACAGCTTCTAAATGTGAGGGATTATCTGTCAAGCTAATATGAACAAGATTACCGTCAAACTCTCTGTTAGAGGAAGCGCCTAAATGATATTTTACATCTCCCTCAAAATCTTTACTAGCATTTACTGACTTTCCAAAAAATTCACTAAATATTGCTTTAAAAGGTTTTCCCATTACGTTTGCCAAAACATTTAACCTACCTCTATGTGGCATTCCGATTTTAATCTCTTTAGCGCCAAGATTCCCGCCTCTTTTTATAATTTGCTCAAGAGCTGGAATTAGCGACTCTCCTCCGTCTAAACCAAATCTTTTTGTACCAACAAATTTAACATGTAGATACTTTTCAAAACCTTCTGCTTGAATAATTTTATTTAAGATTGCATTTTTTCCGTTATTGGTAAAAAAAATATTTTTTTCTGGGCCTTCAATTCTATTTCTTATCCAAGCTTTTTCATCTGGATCTCCCATGTGCATAAATTCATATCCTATTGTTGAACAGTAAGTCTTTTTAAGAATTTCAATTATTTGTCTTAAATTTGCATATTGAAGACCAAGAACTCCGTCTAAAAAAATTTTTCTTTGATAATCTTTTTCGGTAAAGCCATAAGACTCTGGTTTTAACTCAGGATGTTCATCTTTTTTTTGAAGCGATAATGGATCTAAATTAGCAATTAGATGACCTCTAATTCTAAAAGCTCTAATTAACATGATAGCTCGAACTGAGTCTTGTGAAGCCTGTTTAATTGAACCTAAATCTAAATCATTTGAGCCTTTTTTTTCTTTTTCAGAGTCCAGCTGATTAAATGAGATGTCAATTTTTTTAATTTTTTTTCCAGGCGACCAACTAGGGCCATTTAAATCGTTAAGAATAAGTTTTTCATCTTCACTAAGGCCTTCAAAGAAATTTTTCCAACTTGATGGTAAAGAGCTAGGGTCAGACAAGTAATCAGAGTAAAATTGATTAATAAATTCAGAATTAATTCCTGTTAAGAAAGAAGTTTTTTTAAAAGTTGTATTGTTATCTGACGATGACATTAATTTATTTTAACATAAATTAATAAAAATCAACCATTTAGTTTATTAAATAGTGTTTTTCCAATATCTGCAGGTGATTTTGAGATAATTATATCTGCGGATTTCATAACCTCTATTTTTTCTTCAGCTCCACCTTTGCCACCAGAAATTATTGCTCCTGCATGACCCATTCTCCTGCCTGGTGGAGCGGTCAAACCGGCAATAAAACCAACTGTTGGTTTCTTAATCTTTTCTCTTTTTAAAAATTCTGCTGCTTCCTCCTCGGCCGTGCCCCCTATTTCTCCAATCATCACGATAGATTTTGTTTCTTCATCTTTTAGAAAAAGCTCTAAGCAATCGATAAAATTTGTTCCATTAATAGGATCACCGCCAATACCTATACAAGTTGATTGCCCCATATTATTTTCAGATGTTTGAGCCACAGCCTCGTACGTCAATGTACCGGATCTTGAAACGATACCAACTGATCCTTTTTTATGAATATTTCCTGGCATAATTCCAATTTTACACTCCTCTGGAGTGATCACTCCAGGGCAATTCGGTCCTACTAATCTTGATTTACTTTTATCTAAAATTTTCTTTACCTGCAGCATATCTAAAATTGGTATTCCTTCAGTAATGCAAACTATTAATTCTATTTGAGCTTCAATAGCTTCTATTATAGCTGCAGCAGCAAATTTTGGTGGTACATAAATCATTGTTGCATTTGCTGAGGTTTTATCTTTTGCCTCTTGTACAGTATTAAATACAGGTAAATTTAAATGAGTTTGTCCACCTTTTTTTGGAGTTACTCCACCAACTAATTTTGTTCCATATTTTAAGGCTTGTTCTGAATGGAAAGTTCCGTGAGTTCCGGTAAAACCTTGGCAAATTACTTTGGTATTTTTATTTACTAAAACTGGCATTTATTTAATTGCCTCTGTAATTTTTTTTGCTGCATCATTCAAATCGGAGGCTGATAGGATTTTTAGACCTGATCCGTCTAAAATTTTTTTTCCTTCTTTAAAATTTGTACCAGCTAACCTTACTACAAGGGGTACCGATAAATTTACTTGTTTTGCAGCGTCTACGACTCCTTGAGCTAATACATCACATCTCATGATTCCTCCAAAAATATTTATTAGTATTCCTTTCACATTTTGATCAGCTAAAATTAATTTAAATGCAGCTGTCACTTTTTCTTTTGATGCTCCTCCCCCAACATCTAAAAAATTCGCTGGTTCTTTGCCATATAATTTAATTATATCCATTGTAGCCATAGCTAAGCCCGCCCCGTTTACCATACATCCAATAGATCCGTTAAGTTTAATATAAGCAAGATCATGTTTACTTGCCTCGATTTCAGCAGGCTCTTCCTCGTTTAAGTCTCGTAATTTTAAAATTTCTGGTCTTCTAAAAATTGCATTATCATCAAAATTCATTTTTGCATCTAAGCAGATAATTTTATTTTCTTTATTAATTATTAACGGGTTGATTTCAATCAAACTTGCATCTTTTTGTGTGAGAATTTTGTATAGTGAATTAACTAGTTTGGCTCCAAAAGTTTTTTGTTGAGAATTTAATTTAAATATTGAAATAATATTGTCTATTTCTTCATCACTTGGACCTTCACTTTTAAAATCTATAAGATTCGTCAATATTTTTTGAGGTGTCTCCTTTGCGACTTTTTCAATATCCATACCTCCCTCTGTGCTACTTATAAACGCAATTTTTGCGGACTCCCTGTCTACTAAACATGATAAATATAACTCCTTTAAAATTTCTGATGCTTCCTCGATATAGACTCTTTTTACTTCTCTTCCCTGAGGACCAGTTTGATTGGTAATCAGAGTTTTTCCAAACATTTTTTTTACCTCTATCTCAAGATCTTTAAGATTGTTGACTAACTTTACACCTCCGGCTTTGCCTCTTCCACCAGCATGAATTTGAGCTTTTATAACGTACGAATTACTACTCAATCTAGAGATTTTATCTTGAATTTCATCTAAGGAGTAAATAACGATACCATTTGAAACTGAAACTCCAAATTCTTTTAAAATTTCTTTAGCTTGATGTTCGTGTATATTCATTTGTGGTAAAATATATATTTATTTAGATATTAATGCATTATATAAACCATAAACAATGCAAAATAAATTTTTATATTCTAAAATAACTAAAAATTTATTTACAATTTCATTTTTTTCGATCTTTTTTTTCATTGGTAGTCAAATTTATACTGATTATGGTTTTTATATCGACGAGAAATTTCACAGAGCTAATGGATTTTATTGGCTCAATTATATCTCCACTTTTTTCGGACATGAAAAATTAATTGAAATATCAAAATTAAAGTTTGATGAAATTCAAGGTTTTACCCTTCCTAGTATCCAAGAGTGGAATTTATATAGCATAATATTTGATTTGCCAGCTGCCTATTTTGAACTTGCTCTAGATCTAAAGACGCCGAGAGAATTTTATGAAATGAGACATTTTCTTGTATTTTTAATTTTTTTTATTGGCTCAATTTGTTTTTATAAAATACTAATTAATAGATTTAAAAATTATATTGTCTGTATTTTTGGGCTAATATTATTCATATTAACTCCAAGATTATTCGGTGATAGTTTTTGGAATAACAAAGATATTATTTTTTTAAGTTTTTATGTATTTTCTATTTTTTTTTATTTTAAATTAATTGATAAAAGTTCGTTTCTTAACATTTTATTCTTTAGTATGTTTGCTGCTTTAACTACATCTATAAGGATTGCTGGTATTTTTTTACCAGTCACATACATTTTCTTTTTTTTAGTCGATAAACTATCAAAAAGAAATGACATAAAAGTAAACTCTTTAATTTTTCACTTATTTTTATATTTTTTGATTTTGTTTATTTGTTCACCTTTTTTATGGAGCAACTTTATCTCTGGTTTTTTATCTTCTTTAAATTTAGAAATGACATGGTCTGGTAAAGTTCTTTTTTTGGGTAATTATTATCCTAGTGATAAATTACCTTACTATTATTTATTATTTTGGATAGTCGTATCTACACCTATCGCGCATTTAGTGTTGTTTGGTATTGGATTTTTTTATTATTTCAAAAGATTAATTTTTCGTTATTTCAATGTAAGTAATAATGTAATTTATAACGATTTATGGAGATCTAAAAGTGAAAAAAAGGATTTTTTAATATGGATAAATTTAATTTTCTTTGTTTGTTTATTGTCACTAATGAATATAAACTTATACAATAGTTGGAGATTAGCTTACTTTTTAAATATTTTTATTATTTATTTTTCGACGTACTTTATTTACTTATTTTTTTTAAAATTTAAAAAAAAGGTAAAAATTTTTATTTCAATTTTTTTGATATCAACAGTTTTTTTAATTTATAGAAACATTCTTTATCATCCTTATCAATCGCTTTATTTTAATTTTTTAATTCCTAGTTCAGTTAAAAATAATTTAGATGTGGATTACACTGGTTTGTCCGGATACCATTTCCTAAATAATATATCTGAGATGAATAAAAATGAATATCCAATTAATATTGCTGTCGGCTCATGGTATCCACTTTGGAGAATGGTTGAACTATTGGATGAAAATAAAAAAATAAAAATTAAGGTGTTAGGTAATGATAACAAAGAAAGCGCAGACTTTATTTACTCCAATAGAATATATGATGTTGATAAAAGATTTTACAAAAAGTATGATATTCCAAAAGAATTCAAAAAACTCGAAGACTTCAAAATAGACAATACTATAATTTATGAAGTTTACAAAAAGGTTAAATAAATGAAGATTTTTTTTTATAAAACAATATTTGTAGCTTTTGTTTTTTTTATCACTTTTAAGTTAACTGTTGGTTCTTTGGTTAATGAGTTAGAGAATAAATTTCATAATATTATTTCCAAAGAAAATATAGAGCGATTAAAAGATGATCTCAGAAAACAAATTAAAACAGCTAATGAAAAAGATAGATTTATAAATAAGGAAGACTCGGAGTTAATAAATGCTTTTATTAATAAAATTAAAAAAGATCTAAATAAAAAGAATTAAATTTATCGAAACAGTGTATAAATATATTTTTTTGTTACCGCTTTATAACGATTGGGAATCATTTTTATTGCTAATTGAAAAAATTTCAATGGAAATGTCTTATTTAAAAAAAAATGCTGAGATTCTTGTAGTAAATGATTTATCTACTGTAAAAACACCTCAATTTAAAAAATATGATAACATTAACAAAATTAAAATTTTAAATTTAAAAGAAAACTTAGGAAGTCAAAAAGCTATATCTATTGGATTAAATTATTTGAACCAAAATAAAGATGAAAATTCAATTATTACAATTCTAGACTCTGATGGTGAGGACGATGTAAGTAAAATTCCAAATATGATAGAATGTGCAAAAAAAAATGAAGGTAAAGTTGTCGTATCATCTAGAACCAAAAGACAAGAAAATTTCCTTTTTAAACTTGCGTATTTTAGTCACAAAATACTAACTTTGCTTTTTACATTAAAATGGATCTCATACGGAAATTTTTCATCATTTAGCTCCAAACAATTAAAAAATATATTAAAAAATGATTCCTCCTGGTTAGCAATTTCTTCCTGCATCGCCAAAAATTGTGAAATAATCAAAATTAACGCTGAAAGAAAAAAAAGACTTATTGGTATTTCAAAACTTTCCATAATAGGTCTTGCTTCTCACTCTCTGAGAGTAAACGCAGTTTTTTTAAAAAGAGTAATTGTCTTATCTATTTTTTATACGGTGTTAATAATCAATTTGAATAGCTTTATTGCTATTTATTTTTTGATTTTAGTTATAGTATTTAATTTTTTAGTGATAGTTATATTTATGAAGAACTATCAAAATAAATTTTTTAATTACAATAATTTAATAGATACGATAATTGACGATTAAAATGAAAAGTATAATCATTTATTCAACAAAAGATGAAATTATATCTCTTCAATTAGTTAACAAAATAGTAAGTCATGATTATCTTAAAAATTATAAGATTGACATAATTCTTACTAATCCTAGTTTTATTAGAAAATTAAAAATTTTATTTGTAGTGATATTTTTTGGTTCACTAAAAGATTTTTTTCTAAGAATGAGAAATAAAATTTCAATAAATGACATTATAAAAGTAAATAAAAATTGCAGATTGATTGAAAATCTTAATGACAAAAATTACGAATTTGGTTTAAGCGTTTATTGTTCGAGTAAAATAAAAGTAGAAAAGTTTAAAATTTACAATTTTCATTTAGGAAGTCTCTATAATCAAAGAGGTTCTTTCATTTTTTTTTATAAATTTATCAAAAATTGGGACAAAATTTCATTAACTTTTCACCAAATTAGTAACAGATTTGATGTCGGACAAATCATAAATGAAAGAGTGATAGAATTAAGAGATGATTGTTCTGCAACTGATATTTTTTTCGTTTACCTAGATAATCAAGATTTTTTAATAGATAGTTTAAGAAAAATTACTAATCATAAATTGAAAGAATATAAAAATTTTACAAAATTAAACCTTGTCCCTAGTTTTTATAAGTTGATTTTAAAGACTTTCTCTTATTATTTTAGAAAACTCAAAATTAACAAGACTTAATTTTTATTAAACTTATAGATTTATCCATTGCCTTTCGTTTAAAGCAAATAGGGTCAGCATATCTTATTAAAGACTCTTCAATTTTATTAAGGCTTTCTCTTGAAGGAAGGAAAATTAATATTTCATTTATTTCTTTTTTTATAAATTGAGCATTAAAAAATTCTTTGAATTTTTCGTCATAATCGTTAGTAATAATTGGAACTGTTACAGGGTCAAAATTTTTTACAAAAGAAAAAACTTTTTTATTACTTATAGAGTCAATAAAATTATGATTTGTAATTAGTAAAATATTTTGATCTGAACTTTCAATAAATTTCAGTATCTTTTTTATAAGTCTAACCTCATCATATGGGTTTTCATAAGATGAAGTTATCCACTTTAGTGGTGAAAGGGTCTCATCAATAATAGATGCATCAATTGCATTTTCTAATTTTACGTTTTGAAGATCATGAAATTTTCTTTTATCATTAAACCTCTCATTATATTTAAAAGTTAGTAGAATACAAAAAACAATAAAAAATAAGTTAAAAATCTTAAAATTTTTAAATTTAATTTGATTATTAAAATATAAAACTAAACCTACATTCAACGGTATAAGGAAAAAGATAAAATTTTGGTTTTTAGTAAAAATTTGATGGATTATCATTATGATAGTAAATGATATTATCATAAAAAATAGGTAAAGATTTTCTTTTGAAAATTTCAAATAATTTTGATTTTTTATAAGAAAAAAAACTAAATATATTATTAGTAAATAAATGAATTTATAATTAAAAAATCTATTTGATATTGCATCTGATATAAATTCTGTTCTTTGTCCTCCTATTGATAGTGGATATAAAATTAATTGATCAATAAAACTAGTTAACGGTATTTTTTCAAATTTTAAAAATAGTATTAGAAGAAAAAAAAATAGCACAGTTCCTAACACTAAAATTAAAAAGGGTTTAATTTTATTTTCTGTCCAAAAGTAAATTGTAAAAATTATACTAAAAATTATTATCAAATACGAAGAAGGTACTGGCTTAGAAAAAAACGCTAGTCCAAATAAAAGAGGAATAAATAATATAGAATTGTATTTTTTATTATTAATAGAATAAAAAAAAATTATAAAACAAAAAAAAGATAAAAAAGTTGAATGATGGTCGATAAAAGGTACTCCACTTACTGGATAGGCCAGTGTTAGAAAGCACAAGCAAATGATTGATGAATTTAATAAACTTAAATCTAAATTTTTTAATAGTTTAAATAAAACCACAACAATTATTGAATTAAATATTGAACTATGTGAAATATAGCTTACCCAATTCACACCGAATAATCGAAAGAAAATACTTTGTATATAATCTAATGAAATTCCGTGAATAATCCAAAAATCTCTAACAGGTTTTTCACCATTTAAAATTTTAAATGCAGAGTCGTAATGTAAAAAAGTATCTATTGGGAAAACACCTCTGGTGCTAACCCAAAAATTAAAACTAAAAGCGATTGTTCCAAATATTATATAGATTAAAAAGGGATTTATTTTTTGAGATTTAATTTTTGAATTTAGTGTCATAGAATTTAGTTAAATGTTTTATAATATAATCAATATACTCTTTTTTAATCCCTATATGATTAGGTAGACACAGAACACGATTTTCGTAATAATCAAGATTTTGAGTTTTCTTTTTTAAAAAGATATTTTGACAATCTACATATTGAATAATTTTTGTCTCAATACCTTTAGAAAAAAGATAATTCACAAGTTCTTTTTTTTTTTTCACGAGAATTGGAAAATCATTAAAGTTTTGAAATGAAGGTTCTTTAAAATTTATCAATTTAATACCTTTGATATTCTTTTTCCTCAAAATTTTGTAGTAATATGAGTTATTAATTCTTTTTTGAAAATGATTATTTTTAAAATTATCTTTATCAATTAATTGTAAGTATATCATCTTTTTTGATAGAGCACTTATTTTTGTAAAGTAGGAATTTGGAAATTTTTGAAGTTTAAATTTAATGCTTGGGTATACAAAACTTAATATAAAACGGTTGTTTTTTTTGGTTGCATTGCTAATCAACCCGATGAAAAATAATCTATAAATTAAAGTAATTTTTAAAATTTTTAGCATTAAAAAAATCAAACTTTGGCTTAGATATTTAAAGAAGGGGAAATTTTTATAATATAATAACTCTTTTTTTGCGAAAGATGCAAAATTAGTATCATTACTAGCAACCGAACCGCCATACATTGCACTAACATTTTTCATTATATTAAAACTATTTAATACATAATCCCCCATGCTTCCCGAATATATTTTCTTATTACCTATTAGTTTATAGTTGCCAAAGTAAATTGCGTTATCTTCTATCATTGGTACTTTATACGTCTTACATATATTTTTTACATCTTTTAGTTCATGATATGTATTAAAAATATTTGTAGTCACCACTGCTAAAGTATTTTTATTTATTTTTTTTTTTAGGTCTTTTGACTCTATAAAAAGATTGTTATTCAACCTAGTAAAAACAATTTTTAAACCTAAGTTTTTACAAACGTTGCCCATCTCAGCAAGATTGTAAGAATTTAAAATTATTTCATTCTTTTTGGGATTTTTTTTTTTTAAATATTTCAAAGTAAGCATGAAAGCCACCCTTAACTGACTTGTTAATATTATTTGGTTTTTTCGAGCAATTGATTTTAAAAATTTATTTATCTTGTTATCAATTTTTTTTTCTGAAATAAAAAAAGATAAAAAGAATTGTTTTAAGGTTAAATAAATATTAATTCTAAAAAAACTCATCTAGATAAATATCTTGCCACACGTCTAGCATTTGCAGCTACTATTCCGAGTGGATACTTGTTGGTTCTGAAATTAAATGCTGAACCATCAATAATATATATTTTTTTTTCGGCCAAAAGCTGACATTTATTATTTAAACCTAACTTTCCTCTTTTTTGGAAGGGAATTGAGCCAAAATAGTGATAATCAGCTCCATTACCAGGGAAAAAAGTCTTGTAAATCGGAAAAATTATCCCCTTTTTTTTTAAAAAATTAAATACTGCTTTATTTTTTTTTCTTAAAGTTCGATCAATTTTTTTATCCTTACTATATAAATGAAATTTATCATTTGTTTTCTTCAAATAGAGATTACTCAGACTAGAGTCATATAAAAAATTTGAAAATATAAGTCTTTTTCTAAAAAAATTTATCACCATTTTAAAAGGTCTCATAAATGGAAAAGCATCAATAATTGACTCTGTAATTAACTTATTCCCGGGTCTTATATCAGCAGTAAACTTATCTTTATTTAACTTACTCCGGAATTGAAAAAGTGATGGGGTAAAATTTAAATTATAATCTAATTTTTTTCTTGATAAAAAAACACTTAATAATCTGGGATGGTGTTTAATTTTTACCTCTTTTTTAATTTTAAGAAAATCCATTATGATTTTAGTCGTAGCTATAGTTCCAGTTGCAAGAACAAGTTTTTTTACTAAAAACTTCTTTTCTTGGTCATCTTTTTTACATGTCAATTCAATTAAATTATTTTTCTTTTTTATATCTTTTAAAAAAAAATCATGAAAAGCTATTTTTCTTTTTTTGTCTAACTTTTTAAATAAATTTTTAGCATTTAGTTTTTGGCTCTCTTCTTTGATTGCATTTAAATTACCTGAAAATTTTTTAGAGGTCATAAATCCTAAAATAGGCTTATTACATATAAATTCTTGGGGTTTTTTTTCTAAATTTGTAAATTGACTCGGGATATTAAAATCATTTTGATAAATCTGTCTATTTGTATTTTTAAATGTTCCAAGAAGATTGTATCTTTTTAAGAATGAAAATAAGTTACTTTTAATATCTTTAAATGTTTTCTTGCTCAAATCTGGTTGATTATTTTCAAAATAGTTATCCATTTGCAAACCCCAATAATTTGTTAGTCCACCAAAATTTAGTGATCCGATAGCTTTGCAATTTGAAATTATTTTAAGATTATTCGCATTAAAATAATTATATATTTTATTATGTTCTCCTCTCATTTGTGAGGGTAGAATTTTAGTTTGATTAGTGTGTAAATTTAAATTTTTAACAAATGTTGGAGAAATGACATGAACCTTTGATTTTTTTTCCAAATATTTATCAATAAAATTTAGACCAGCCATACCAGTACCTACTACTACTACATCTAAAACCTTTGATTTTTTTAAGCTCATGGCAAATTATAAATCAGGATCAATTTTTTGAGCATTTTTGTAAAGTTCCATTACCGAATTTACTGAATAGGTGAAAGCTTTTTTCTCTTCTTGATTTAAATTTAGTTCAATAATTTTTTCAACTCCATTTTTTCCAATAATAATTGGAACTCCTGCATAAATATTTTTGAAACCATATTCTCCATTCAAATATGCAGCACATGGGACTTGTTTTTTTAAATCTTTCAAATAACTTTCAGCCATTTCTATTCCTGATGCTGCAGGAGCATAATATGCAGAACCTTTTTCTAAAAGTTTTACTATTTCTGCTCCACCTTTTTTAGTTCGTTCAACTATTTCTTCTAATGTTTCCTGTTTAATTTTTCCTTCCTTGACTAAATCTGAGATTTTTTTTCCATTAACTTCTGTAGATCCAAGCATTGCTACCATGCTATCTCCATGACCACCTAAAACGAATGATTTTATATTTTGTGTAGGAACTTTTAATTCTTTAGATAGAAAATAGATAAACCTTGATGAATCTAAAATTCCAGCCATTCCTACTACTTTATTTTTTGGTAATCCAGAATATTTTTGTAATGCCATCACTATTACATCCAAAGGGTTCGTAATACAAATGACAAAAGCTGACGGGGATCTACTTTTAATATTCTCTGCTACTTGTTTTATTATCTTTAAATTAATTTCCAGTAAGTCATCTCTAGTCATTCCTGGTTTTCTTGGAACACCTGCAGTAATAATGATCACGTCTGAACTTTTCGTATCATCATAATTATCTGTACCAATTAAATTTACATTAAATCCATTAACAGGAGACGATTGCGCAATATCTAATGCTTTACCTTTTGCTATACCAGCAGCGACATCAAATAAAACTACATCTCCGAGTTCCTTTAGTGCAATTAGGTGTGCAAGTGTGCCTCCGATTTGACCCGCACCTATTAAAGTAATCTTTTTTCTCATTTTTATTTCATTGTTGGCATTACAAATTCAGGATCTGATCTAAGTCCGGAAGGCCATCTTGAAGTTATTGTTTTTAGTTTTGTATAAAATCTTACACCCTCCGGTCCATGCATGTGTTGGTCGCCAAATAAAGATCTTTTCCATCCACCAAAACTATGGAATGCCATTGGCACAGGTATAGGAATATTTATCCCAACCATTCCAATTTTAGCTTTATTGTAAAATGTTCTTCCAGTATCTCCGTCTCTTGTGAAAATACTTACCCCGTTTCCAAACTCATGATTATTTACAAGTTCTAGAGCTTCATCGAAGTTTTTTGCTCTAACAACTGATAAAACTGGACCAAATATTTCTTCTTTATAAATTCTCATATCTTTTGTTACATAATCAAATAAACAGCCACCAATATAAAATCCTTTTTCATATCCTTGGATTTTAAAATTTCGTCCATCAACAATTAACTTGGCTCCCTCTTTCACGCCTATATCAACATAACCTTTTACTTTTTCTAAATGCTCTTTTGTTACAAGAGGACCCATTTCTGATTCTTTATCCATGCCAGGACCAACTTTTAATGCCTCAACTTTTTTTGATAATAACTCGACAAGTTTATCGCCTACACCACCAACAGCAACTGCTACTGATTGCGCCATACATCTTTCGCCAGCTGAGCCATAAGCTGCTCCCATTAGTCCGTTAACTGCTTGATCCAAATCACAGTCTGGCATAACAACACAATGATTTTTTGCGCCGCCTAATGCTTGAACTCTTTTTTCATTTTTTGCACAGTTTTCATAGATATATTTTGCTATAGGGGTTGATCCAACAAAGCTTACTGCTTGAATATCTTTATTATTTATTATTGCATCTACAGACTCCTTATCTCCATTTACTACATTAAATACACCGTCCGGTAGACCGGCATCTTTAAGAAGTTCAGCTAATCTTATTGAGCATGAGGGGTCTTTTTCAGAGGGTTTTAAAATAAAACTATTACCGCAAGCAATTGCCATCGGGAACATCCACATTGGTACCATAGCAGGAAAGTTAAAAGGAGTTATTCCAGCACAAACACCTAACGGTTGCCTCATAGACCAACTATCTACATTTGCACCAACATTTTCTGTAAATTCACCTTTCAATAATTGAGGTATTCCACATGCATACTCAACAACTTCTAAGCCTCTCTTTAATGAACCTTTTGCATCTTCATAGACTTTTCCATGTTCAGCAACAATTATTTTAGTAAGTTCATCAGAGTATTTTTCAATTAATTCTTTAAATTTAAACATTATTCTAGCTCTTTGAAGTGGAGGTTTATTTGACCATTCTTCAAATGATTTCTTTGCATTAGCGACTGCATCATTTACATCTTTTGTAGATGCTAGTTTTACTTCTGCACTTTGATCTCCTGTCGCAGGATTATAAACTTTTCCAGTTCTATTTGAGTTGCCTGAAAAGGTTTTTCCATCAACAAAATGTTGAATTGTTTTCATGATGTAATTGAATAAATAAGCTTTTAACTTGTTGCAAGCATTTTTTTGATTGAACCAATTGCTTTAGCAGGATTAAGGCCCTTCGGGCAAGAATTAGTGCAATTCATAATAGTATGGCACCTATATAATTTTAACTCATCCGCTACTTTCTTTAACCTCTCTTTTTTATCTCCGTCTCTACTGTCATTTATCCATCGGTAAGCTTGTAATAGAACAGCTGGTCCTAAATATTTATCACCATTCCACCAATAACTAGGGCAAGATGTCGAACAACAAGCACATAAAATACATTCATAATACCCATCAAGTTTTTCTCTATCTTTTTGAGATTGTTTCAGCTCTATTTTTTCTTGACCAGTTTGATCTACTTTTAACCAAGGTTGAATTGACTCGTACTGTTTATATAGAGTTGTGAGATCTCCAATTAAATCTTTAACAACTTTTAAATGTGGTAAAGGATATACATTTAAATCACCTTTGATATCCTCATGAGATTTAATACATGCTAAACCGTTAACACCATCAATATTCATCGCGCACGATCCGCAAACACCATGTGCACATGATCTTCTAAAAGTAATAGATGGATCAATTTCATTCTTAATCTTGAATAAAACATCCAAAACCTTTGGTCCACAATTATCCATGTCTACCTCGAAGGTATCTATTCTAGGATTTTTTCCATTTGATGGATCCCATCTATAAACGTTTACTTTTTTTAAATTTTTTGAGTTTGTCTTATCTTTGTAATAATTTCCTACCTCTATTTTAGAATTCTGTGGTAGGCTGAATTGAGCCATTTTAATAAACTCTCTCCTTAGGTGGAAAATATTGTACATCATTAGTTAGAGTTCTAGAGTGTACGTCCCTGTACTTAATCTCCACTTTTTTTCCTTCTTGCCAAGCTAAAGTATGTTTCATAAAATTTTTGTCGTCTCTCTTAGTAAAATCTTCTCTAGCATGTGCGCCTCTACTTTCTCTTCTGTTGTAAGCTGAGTCCATAGTGGTAAGTGCTTGACTTATTAAATTATCAAATTCTAAAGTTTCAACTAAATCAGTGTTAAATAATAAAGACTTATCTTTTACAGAAACATCACTCATTCCTTCGTATGGCTTTCGAATTTGATCTACTCCCTCTTTGAGGGTCTTTTCTGTTCTAAAAACTGCACACTTTGATTGCATTGTCTTTTGCATTTTGAGCCTTAGTTCTGAAGTTTTTGTTGAACCATTAGAATTTCTTATTTTATCAAATCTATCCAAGCATTTATCTGTCTCAGTGCTCGAAACTTCCTCATGAGCTGAACCTGGTTTGACTAATTCAGCGGCTCTTTTTGCTGCGGCTCTTCCAAAAACAACAAGATCAATTAATGAATTAGATCCTAATCTGTTTGCACCGTGTACCGAAACACATGCTGCTTCACCTATGGCCATTAAGCCTGGAACAGTTTTTTCTGAACCGTTTAATGTTAAAACTTCAGCTTTATAATTTGTAGGAATACCCCCCATATTATAATGTACAGTTGGTACCACTGGTATTGGCTCTTTATTTACGTCAACATTAGCAAAAGTTTTTGCAGCCTCTGAAATTCCTGGAAGTCTTTCATCAATCACTTTTTTATCTAAATGATCTAAATGAAGATTAATATGATCTTTATCCTTACCTGCTCCTCTGCCCTCATTAATTTCCATCTCCATAGATCTACTCACAACATCTCTTGAAGCTAAGTCTTTTGCATTTGGAGCATATCTTTCCATAAACCGTTCACCTTTTCCATTCACAAGAAATCCACCTTCACCTCTTACACCCTCTGTAATCAAACAACCTACGCCATATATTCCTGTAGGGTGGAATTGAACAAATTCCATATCCTGTAGTGGAAGCCCGGCTCTTAAAACCATTGCATTACCATCTCCAGTACAAGTGTGTGCAGATGTTGCAGAGTAATAAACTTTTCCGTAACCGCCCGTTGCTATAATAGTGATATGGGACCTAAATCTGTGTATCGTACCGTCTGTTAAATTCCAAGCTATAACACCCTTGCACTCCCCATTTTTCATAATTAAATCCAAAGCAAAATACTCTATGAAAAATTCTGTATTTTGTTTTAAGGCTTGACCATAAAGTGTATGCAGAATTGCGTGACCTGTTCTATCGGCAGCAGCACAGGTTCTCTGAGCCGTTCCATTGCCATAATTTTTCGTCATACCTCCGAAAGGTCGTTGATATATTTTTCCATCCTCAGTTCTACTAAAAGGGACACCGTAACGTTCCAGTTCAACTACAGCTCTGGGTGCTTCTTTGCAAAGATACTCAATTGCATCTTGGTCACCTAACCAATCAGAGCCTTTTACAGTGTCGTACATATGCCAACGCCAATCATCTTCACCCATATTTCCTAAGGCTGCAGAAATTCCTCCCTGCGCTGCCGATGTGTGGCTTCTAGTAGGAAATACTTTTGATATGCAGGCAGTTTTTAATCCAGATTCGGATAATCCAACTGCCGCCCTTAAACCTGATCCTCCAGCTCCGAGAACGACTACATCATATTCATGATCTATAATTTTGTATGTACTCATTAATTAAGATTATATATACCGATAATTGTAAATAATGGAACTAATATAGCAGATAAAAAGAGCGCTTTATTTGCGACATTTTTGATTTTATTGTTGTGCAAATAGTCCTCAAAAATCTCACTTATTGTTAAAGCTGAAAAAAAGAAAGCAATTACAATGAATATTGAAAAAATAATCTTAGAGGGCTGATTAGAAAAAAAAGCAGTTACTTGATTATAGTCCATATCATAGACAGATACAAAACTGAGTATAAACCAGATCATGAAAGGAATTAAAATAAGAGAACTGATTTTAGTAAAAATCCATTTTTTTGTAGAAGTGTGCATTTTAAAAAAAATTTTTTCCTATTATGTATAATAAAATTGTTAATATAAAGGATCCTGTCAATGCTAGTATACCTGAGATATTTGCAGCTTTGAGCTCAAAACCAAATCCTGCATCCCAAAATAAATGTCTCACTTCATTTACTATATGAAAACTAAATGTCCAACATAATGTAATAGCAAAAAACTTTCCAAAAGCGCTGTGAAGAAAAATCTCAATTGGTTGATAGCTATTTTCTCCAAAAAGTAACGTTATTGTCCAAAAGCAAATTGTTATAAAAGCAAAAAAGTTGACGACTCCAACTATTCTATGAGTAATAGAAAGAAGTGAAGATATATGCCATTTATAAATTTGTAAATGTGGGCTTAGAGGATTATTATTTTGCATTATAAATTATAAATTTGCTTTAAGTTTTTTTATCAAACACTCAGCTATTTGAACAGTATTTAATGCCGCTCCCTTTAAAAGATTATCTGAAACAACCCATAGATTTATAGCTTTAAGATTAGAATTATCTTTTCTAATTCTTGAAATATATGTCGTATGTTCACCTTCGGCCTCAAACGGAGTTATATATCCTCCATCGTTGTGTTCATCAACAACTTTGCAACCTGAGGATTTTTTTAGAATATTAATAACGTTTTCTAAATCATAATCCCTCTCGAATTCTATATTTATAGACTCGGAATGCCCAGTTTTGACTGGAACCCTCACACAAGTTGCAGAAACATTGATTTTAGGATCAAGAATTTTTTTTGTTTCATTTTTCATTTTTAATTCTTCTTTTGTGTATCCATCTTCACCAAAGTCATCAATATGAGGGATTAAATTAAAAGCTATTCTTTTTGTAAAATTTATCGGTTTAATTTTTTTCCCCTCAAGAATATTTTTTGTTTGATCAAAAAGTTCATCCATTGATGCTTTTCCAGCCCCAGATACTGCTTGATATGTAGAGACAATTACTCTCTTAATTTTATACTTATCGTGTAAAGGTTTTAAAGTTAAAACCATTTGAATTGTAGAACAATTAGGATTTGAAATTAGATTATTATGTTTTTTTAAATCTTCAGAATTAACTTCAGGGACTACTAAAGGAACATCTTTTTGCATTCTAAAGTAGCTTGAGTTATCTATGACTATTGTCTTTTTAGCTGCCCGAATTGCCCACTCTTTTGCAATTTTACTACCTGCAGCAAAAAAAGTAATACCTGCTTTAGAAAAATCATAGTTTTCTAAATTTTCGATTACAAGATTTTCATTTCTAAATTTTATTTTTTTACCTGCACTTTTTGATGACGCAACTAAAAATAATTTATTAAATGGTAAACTTGATTTCTCTAATATTTCTATAGTTTTTCTACCGACATTTCCAGATGCACCTATTATTGCGAAATTCATAATATTCTATATTATTTCAATTTTGAAATAATTGCATCACCCATATCGGAAGTTGAAATTTCTTTCATGTTTTTTGACATAATATCTTTTGTTCTTAATCCGTCATCTAGAACACTCTGTACAGCTTTATCAAGTTGATTAGCTTCTTTATCAAGATCTAAAGAATATCTTAGAGCCATTGAAAGGCTTAAAATTGTGGCTATTGGATTGGCAATATTTTTTCCAGCAATATCAGGTGCTGATCCGTGGACTGGCTCATACATTGAGCGAAGTTTACCATTTTTATCTTTTGCACCCAGAGATGCTGAAGGAAGCAATCCAAGAGAACCGGTAAGCATTGCAGCCTCGTCTGATAGGATATCTCCAAATAAATTATCCGTAACGATTACGTCAAACTGTTTTGGATTTCTAAGTAATTGCATAGCACAATTGTCAGCAAGCATATGTTCTAGTTCTACTTTTTTGTAATCTTTATCTTTTAATAATTGAACTTCTTCTCTCCATAAAATACCAGCTTCCATCACATTTGATTTTTCACAAGAGGTGACCTTATTTCTCCTTTTTTTAGCAAGATCGAAAGCTACTCTTGCTACTCTTTGGATTTCGCTTGTGGTATATGTATGTGTGTTTATTCCTTTTCTTTCATTGTTTTCGATAGGTTCAATTCCTCTTGGCTCTCCAAAATAAATACCTCCAGTTAATTCACGAACAATCATTATATCTAATCCAGATATAATCTCAGGCTTCAATGAGGAAGCCTCTACCAATTGCTTAAAACAAATAGCGGGACGTAAATTTGCAAACAGTTTAAGCTCTTTCCTTAATTTTAATAGAGCTCTTTCTGGCCGTTTTGAAAATTCTAGAGTATCGTATTTTGGCCCACCAACAGCACCTAAGATTACAGCTTCACTTTCTAAGGCTTTATAAAAAACTTCATCAGTGATTGGTGTCTTATGTTTTTCATAAGATGCGCCTCCAACTAAACCTTCGTCTATTTTGAAATCTAAAGACTTATTTTTATTGAGCCACTCAATAATTTTTTTTACTTCTCTTACTACCTCTGGGCCAATTCCGTCACCCGCCAAAAGTAAAAGTTTTCTATCCTTTACTTTAATCATTTTTTAAAAGCCAAGGCCTACTTTCTTTTACATTTTTTTCAAAGCTATCTATTAAGTTTACTTTTTCCATTGATAAGGCAATATCATCAAGGCCTTCCATTAAACATTTTTTTTTAAATGCATCTACTTCAAATTTTTGAGACTTGTTACCAAATTTTATTTCTTGGTTTTGTAAATTTACCTCGATTGACTCTTTTCTTTTTGAATATTCTACTAGCTCAAGTAATATTTCCTCACTTATTTTAATCGGTAAAATCCCATTTTTGAAACAATTATTATAAAATATATCGGCAAAACTTGAACTAATTACGCAGCTTATTCCAAAATCTAATAGAGCCCATGGTGCATGTTCTCTCGACGATCCACACCCAAAATTTTTGCCTGCCAGTAAAATTTTTGATTTTTTATATGGATCTGTATTTAAAACGAAATCTTTAATCTCTTCTCCATTTTCATTAAATCTCATCTCATAAAATAAACCTTTTCCAAGGCCAGTTCTTTTAATAGTTTTTAAAAATTGTTTTGGCACAATCATATCAGTATCTATATTTTGAAGTGAAATGTATGCCGGAATCGATTTTAACTTTAAAAATTTTTTCATTATTGTATTTCTCTTACATCGGCAAGACGGCCTTTAATTGCTGCGGCTATCGCCATTCCAGGACTTACCAAATGAGTTCTACCCCCTCTACCTTGCCTGCCTTCGAAATTTCGATTTGATGTAGAAGCACATCTTTCTTGTGGTTTAAGCTGGTCAGGATTCATGCCTAAGCACATAGAACATCCAGGTTCTCTCCACTCAAAACCCGCATTAATAAAAATTTTATCTAAGCCTTCCTTTTCGGCTTGTTCTTTAACTAATCCTGAGCCTGGAACTACCATTGCACTTACATGTTCTGCAATTTTTTTTCCTTTCAGTAAACTAGCGGCAGTTCTTAAATCTTCTATTCTTCCGTTAGTGCAGCTACCTATAAATATTTTATCAATTTTGATATCTTCTATTTTTGTGTTTGGTTTTAACCCCATATAATCTAAAGATCTTTGTATAGCCATTTTTCTATCCTCGTTTTTCTCTTTTTCCGGATCTGGTACAAGTCCATTGACTGGAGAAACATCATGAGGAGAAGTTCCCCAGGTGACTAATGGCTCAATTTCTTCACCACTAATATTTATTTCTTTATCAAACTTACTATCCTTATCTGAATAAAGGCTCTCCCAGTATTTTAAAGCTTTATTCCAGTTTTCACCTTTTGGTGACATTTTTTTTCCTTTCAGATAATCAAAAGTTTTTTGATCTGGAGCAATTAAACCTGCTCTAGCTCCAGCTTCAATTGTCATATTGCAAACCGTCATTCTTTCTTCCATACTAAAATTTTTAATCACATCTCCCGCATATTCTATTACAAAACCAGTTCCACCAGCTGTACTGATAGTGCCTATAATTTTTAGAATAACGTCTTTGGCTGTTACTCCTTTGGGTAATTTACCATTGACATTAATTCTCATATTTTTTGATTTTTTTTGCATCAATGTTTGTGTGGCTAATACATGTTCAACCTCAGAAGTTCCGATTCCAAAAGCTAAAGCGCCGAACGCCCCGTGAGTTGCTGTGTGACTATCTCCACAAACTATTACTGAGCCAGGCTGTGTAAAACCCTGTTCGGGTCCAATAATGTGCACTATACCTTGTCTCTTATCATTAATATCAAATAGTTGTACACCAAAGTCTTTACAATTTTTTCTTAAAGTTTCAATTTGAATCTTTGCTTCTCTATCATCAATACCTTTTGATCTATCAGTTGTAGGAATATTGTGATCTGGAACTGCAAGAGTTAAATCTGGTCTTCTAACTTTTCTACCCTGAAGTCTTAGACCTTCAAAAGCTTGTGGACTTGTCACCTCATGCACTAAGTGTCTGTCTACATAGATTAAAGAGGTGCCGTCTTCCTGTTTATGAACAAGATTTTTTTCCCAAAGCTTCTCATATAAAGTTTTCGACATTAAATTTTATTTTATTTCGGTACTTTGCTTTTCAGACTTCACTTCGGACTTTATATCTTTTTTGTTAATTTCATTTTTATCTGGAGCCATTTCTTTAGATCCGACATTTTTAGCTGCTGACTCATTTTGTTTAACTGATACATCAACTCCGATTTTTTTCTTAATTTTTTCAGCTATTCTTGCTGATTTTCCTTTTCTATCTCTTAAATAATAAAGTTTTGCTCTTCTTACTTTTCCTGATCTTATAACTTTAATAGACTCGACATTTGGACTGTACAAAGCAAAAGTTCTTTCAACACCCTCACCAAAAGAAATTTTTCTTACAGTAAAAGATGAGTTAATATCTCTATTTTTTTTTGCAATACATACTCCTTCAAAATATTGAATTCTCTCTCTTTTGCCCTCAATAATTTTGACACCGATTTTTACTGTATCCCCAGGGGCAAAATTGGTAATTTTTTTGTTTGCAACTATTTTTTTTATTGCGGCTTTATTTATGTCTTCAATATTTTTCATTTTTTTTCTCTAAATATTTTTTCCAAAGATCAGGTCTCTGGCGTCGAGTTATAGCCTCAGATTGAGATAAACGCCACCCTTTTATTTTTGCATGATCACCTGAAAATAGGACTTCTGGTGGGCTTTTACCTTCCCATTCTCTTGGTTTAGTATATTGCGGATATTCTAAAAGGTAATTTTCAAAACTTTCTTCTTTGGTAGAATTCTTATTACCTAGCACTCCGGGCAATAATCTTATCAGAGCATCAACGAGTACAAAAGATGCTGGCTCCCCACCAGATAGAACAAAATCACCTAAACTATATTCTTCTATATTTCTTGTTTCCAGAAGTCTTTGGTCGACACCCTCAAAATGACCACAGATAAGATTTAAATTTTTTTTTTTACTCAAAGATCTGGCTGTGTTTTGATCAAATTTTTTACCTCTTGGAGATAAGTAGATAATTTTCTCACCTTTCTTTATATTCTCATCAAGAGCAGATGCTAATATATCAGGCCGTAAAAGCATTCCACTTCCACCGCCAAAAGGAGTATCATCTACAGAACCATATTTATCTTTAGAATAGTCCCTAATATTTATAACTTTTAAATTCCAAATATTATTTTCCCTCGCTTTTTTAAATATTCCAATATCTAAAGGGCCTGGAAACATTTCTGGATATAAAGTAAAAATTTTTACTTCTAACATCTCTAGTTACCTTGTAGTTAAACCTTTTTCTCTTCCTTTTTAGTTTCTGCTTTAGGTTGCTCCTTTTTAGGTTCTTCCTTTTTAGTTTCTGCTTTAGGTTGCTCCTTTTTAGGTTCTTCCTTTTTAGTTTCTGCTTTAGGTTGCTCCTTTTTAGCTTCTTCCTTTTTAGTTTCTGCTTTTTGGTCTGGCTTTTTACCATCAGCTGCTGGAGTATCCTTCTTAGGATCTTCTTTTTTTTCTCCCTCAGTTTTTTTTCTATCTTTTTTTGGTACAGCCTTTTGAGGGTTGTTTCCAGGTTTTGGCATCGGCATTATCTGTACCTCGCCTAATAATCTAGAAACTCTCATTGTAGGTTGAGCTCCTTTGCTCATCCAATACTTTACTCTTTCTGCTTCTATTTTAATTCTTTCCTTTTTTTCTTTTGGAAGTAATGGATTGTAAGAACCAATCTTTTCAATAAATTTTCCGTCTCTTGGATATCTGCTATCAGCAATTACAATTTTATAAACAGGTCTTTTTCTTACTCCACCCATTGATAGTCTTATTTTTAACATTTTATACCTTTCATTTTAGTTGATTGAGCATTTCATCTGGTATCATTCCAGATGGAATTTTTTTTCCCTGAGACATTTTTTTCATCATGTCTGACATCATTTTAAATTGTTTTAATAGTTTATTAATTTTTGAAACATCTACGCCTGCACCTTTTGAAATTCTTTTACGTCTTGATCCGCTGATAATTTTTGGATTTTCTCTTTCATTTTTGGTCATTGATAAAATAATTGCCTCATTTTCCACTAGCATTTGTTCATCTATATTTGCTTGATCCATTTTTGCTTTCATTTTATTCACACCTGGTAACATAGACATTACCCCTTCCATGCCGCCCATCTTTTTCATTTGTCTTATTTGAGCAAGATACGAGTCCATAGTGAATATTCCCTTTTTTAATTCATCTTCTGTCTCTTTAATTTTTTCTTCGCTTAAATCTTGTTGAGCTTTTTCTACTAAAGTTACTACATCGCCCATTCCTAAAATTCTATTAGCTAATCGATCAGGATGGAAAAGCTCAAGATCAGTAATTTTTTCTCCAACTCCGATATATTTAATTGGTTTTCCGGTCACATGTTTCATACTTAATGCTGCACCACCTCGTGCATCACCATCAACTCTTGTAAGGATAATTCCAGAAAGATTTACAGCAGTGTCAAATTCTTTTGCAACATTTACAGCTATTTGTCCTGTTAATGAGTCAGCTACTAAAATTGTTTCAGCTGGTTTTGTAATATCTTTTATTTGTTTGATCTCAGACATCATTGGTAAATCTATTTGAGTTCTTCCAGCAGTATCAAATATAATAACATCTGAGCCATTTAAGTTAGCTGCATTTAATGCTCTTTTAGTAATGTCAATTGGTTGTTGCTTTTCTACTATGGGCAAACATTGAATACCATTGGCTTCTGCAAGTAATTTAAGTTGTTCTTGTGCGGCTGGTCTATAAACGTCTAAACTGACTACCATTACTTTTTTTTTATAATTTACCTCAATATTTTTTGCTAGCTTTGCCGCAGAAGTTGTTTTACCTGAACCTTGTAAACCAACTAATAAAAGCGTAACCGGTGGAACAGCTTTAAAGTTAAGTTCCTCGTTTTTAGAGCCTAAAATGTTTACTAGTTCATCGTAGACAATTTTAACAATCATCTGGCCGGCAGAAGTTGATTTGATAATTTCTTTACCAATGGCTTTCGGTTTTACATTGGCTAAAAATTCTTTGGTAACAGGAAGAGCTACATCAGCCTCTAATAAAGCTAGTCGTATCTCTTTTAAACCAGAGTCTACCTGTTCTTCAGTCAATGAAGGAGCATTTTTAAGCTTAGAAAAAATACTTTCTAATTTATTTGTTAAATTTTCAAACATTTTTATATCAACTAACACCTATTGCACTAGTGGGCGAACCTTCGCTGACTAGTGTCGACACTCTTGTTTCAAGAGCACCGCAAAAACATGTGTATTTGCGGAAAGTTAGTGAAAACTACAATTTGGGGTTTTAAAAGTCAATGAATAATTATACTAATCTATTATTATGCCTTTGATTAATGCTTTTAGAATGGACGGTCTAGGTAATAGGTTTATTATTATAGATAGAAGAAAAAACTCAATAAATATACCCAAAGAAAAAATAATTCATTTAGGAAAACTCAAGTCTTTTCACCGTAATATCGAATTTGACCAAATGATATTTATTGAAAAAGAAATTAATAATACATTTCCAATAACTATTTTTAATTCAGATGGTGGTGAAGTAAGTGCGTGTGGAAATGGAAGCAGGTGTGTAGCTTATTTATTAAGTAAAGATTTAAATAATAAAGAAATTAAATTAAGAACTAATAACAGATTACTAAATGCAAAAATTGTTGGGGACTATGATGTTCAGCTAGAAATGGGAAAGCCTGAATTTGAATGGCATAAAATTCCATTAAAAGAAAAATTAGATCACAAAAATATAACTATAAATGTTGATGGTAAAGAATTTACTGATGGATTTAGTCTTAATGTAGGAAATCCACATATAATTTTTTTTGTCAAAAATTGTTTTGAATATGATCTAAAAATATTAGGACCTAAAATAGAAAATCATGAATTATTTCCAGAAAGAACTAATGTTACTTTTGCTCAAGTAGATAATGAAAATAAAATTATAGTAAATGTTTGGGAACGTGGTGCTGGATTAACAAAAGCATGTGGAACAGCTGCTTGCGCAACTGCTGTGGCAGCATTAATAAAGAAATTAACTAAAAATGATATCAATATTAAATTTGAAGAAGGAAGTTTAAATATTAAAATAGATTCAAGTCTTAACATATTTATGAGTGGTCCAGTTTCAGGAATAAAACATACTAAACTTGAAATCTAAATGGGTTTATTTGATAAATTTAAGATAGGGTTAGGTAAAAGTTCTAATGAATTATCTTTGGGATTTAAAAATATTTTTTCGAAAAAAAAAATTGATTCAAATATTCTAGAAGAATTTGAGGAATTAATCATTTCGTCTGATGCTGGTGTTGATGTGGCTAAAGAACTTAGAAAAGATTTTGAAAGCTTAAAGATTGATAAAAAGTTGGATGATCACAAAGAAATTTTAAAATTGTTAGCTGACAAGTTAGCAATAAATCTTCAAAAGTATGAAAAAGATTTAAGTCTGATGGGAAATGCTAAATCTGCTGTAATTGTTGTATCTGGTGTAAACGGTGTTGGAAAAACAACTAGTATAGGAAAACTCGGAAAGTATTTTAAAGATAATAATAGATCTGTTGTTTTTGGAGCTGCAGATACTTTTAGGGCGGCTGCTATAGATCAATTGCAGGTTTGGGCTGCAAAAGTAAAAGTAGATATCATCAAATCTGAAATTAATAGTGATCCAGCCTCTGTTGCTTTTAAAACTGCTGAATTTGCAAAAAAAAATGAAATTGATGTTGCTTTAATAGATACAGCAGGAAGACTGCAAAATAAAAAAAATTTAATGGAAGAATACAAAAAAATAATTAATGTATTAAAAAAAATTGATAATTCTTTTCCAAACGAGGTAATTCTTGTTCTTGATGCAACTACTGGTCAAAATGCATTAAATCAAGTTGAAGAATTTAGTAAAATTCATAATCTCACAGGTCTTATAATCACAAAACTTGATAGCACGGCCAAAGGTGGAGTAGTCCTTGCTATTTGTAAAAAATATAATTTACCTATTGTTGCTATTGGAATGGGAGAAAAAGAAGATGACTTACAACCTTTCAATGCTGAATATTTTTCAAAAGCTTTATTAGGTATTGAAATCTAAAAACTCTTTTAAGGAATTCATTAGTTGATCGTTGAATTTCATCATGTGATCATCGTCCTCAGAAAAGTAACTAAATTTAGGATCGTTTGCTTTTTCAAATAATTCTAGCCCCATTTTGAAAGGAACAACGTCATCTTTCTTGCCGTGCATAATTAAGATAGGTGTATTTATATTTTTAATTTTTTTAAGAGAGTCATATCTATCTTTTATGAGTAAATCGATTGGTAAGTATGGATAATAAATTTTTGCTGCAGCAGCAATTGAGGTAAAAGGTGACTCTAAAACGATACTTGAAAAAGAATTATCCTGGCCCAATTCTGTAGCAACACCAGTACCTAATGACTCTCCATACAAAACTATATTTTTGTTTTCAATTCCAGAATAATTAAGCCACTCGACTGATTTTCTAGCATCACTATACAAATTTTTTTCAGTTGGTTTGCCGGGATTACCGCTGAATCCTCTCCATGAGATTATAAGAATATTTACATTTAATTTTTTTAGTTCATTCAACTTATGAACTCTATTTGTTAAATCACCTGCATTACCATGAAAATATAAAATTGTTTTATATTTTTTTAAGTCTTTTTCTAAAAACCACGATTTAAGTTTTATATCTTTGTCAACTTCGATGAAAACTTCTTTATATTCAAATTTAATTTCATCTCCGGTGTAATTATTTTCACTAGGATGATAGAGTAATTTTCTTTGATATAGATAGGTGAAAAGTACTATTATAAGATAGGCTAATAAAATTGATGACAAAACTATATAAAGATATTTCATATTTTTTTTCTAGCGAGATAAACTCCAGCAAAAACTAGCAGCCCGCCTAAATAATGAAAGTTTAATAATGGTTCTTCGAAAATTATAATTCCAAATATAGATCCGTAAACTGCAAATAAGTATAAAGAAAATCCAGCTAACGATGCCCCCACATATTTTTGTAATCTAGTGTACAAAGAAAAGGCTATGATACTTGGCGAAATTGCAGCAAATAAAATCCACAACAAAAATGTCTGATTATAATTTGTCTTAGCAAAATAAATATTTTCTAAAATGAAAAAAGGGAAAAGTGATACAAATCCGAACATTGCGATTAAAGTAAATCGAGCCATTAAGCCAAATTTAGATTTCCAGTTCAACAGGTAAATTGAATAAAGAGCCCAACCTAAAGCTGCTCCCAAAACCCATAAATCTCCTATTGTGAAATTAAAGTTGATTAAAAAATCCAAATTTCCCTTAGATATAATTGTAAAAACTCCTGCTATACAAATTAATAGACCTAATATTCTAAAAAGATTAATTTTTTCGTTGAAGAACAAAATTGAAAAAAAAATTATTATTACTGGTGAAGATGTATAAATAATTCCAATATTTGCCATAGTGGTTGTCATACCTGCGAGATTTGGGAAGGCTCCACAGATGCCACAACCCATAGAACCTAAAAAAAATAGCTTGAAAAATTCTTTAGTAAACTCCTTTTTATTTTTTATAATTTCATTATAAAAAAAGGGGAATAATATGATAAATACTGTAAACCATCTCCAGAACGCCAAAGATATAGGCGGAACTGACTCTACACCGCCTCTTGCAACTATAGTATTAGTAGCCATGAAGATCGGCTGGACAAATAAAAGAATATAAGGAGCTAAATTATTTTTTGTTGGTAAAGAATGCTTCATATAGCATCATACCTATTGCAAGTGTCATTACAATAAATACCGGCAGTACATCAAAAAAACCAATCATTGAAGATCTTGTTAAAGTAGTTGCTAAACCAACTAAAAAAGTTACTGCTAAAGAACAGCCTATTATCTTTGAAGTATTTTTATTCATCTTTACAATTATCCTCCAGCCATTTAGCTGTTCCTAATAATCTTAAATCGTCGAATTTGTTACCAACTAATTGCAACCCCAAAGGTAAGTCATTTTCTCCTGTAAGTAAAGGCAGAGAAATTGCGGGTAAACCTAAATAAGTCCAAATTTTTTGGAAGTCTGCGCTTCCTGTCGACTGTAGTCCTTTATCAGCCACTCCGCTTGTTGAAGGAGTTAAAATACCATAATAATCATCAAATACTTCTTTATATGATTCATAACTTTGTTTCATAAAATCTATAGCATCTGTATATTCCTTTGCAGTGTATTTAAGACCTCTTGATATTGCCTCTCTCATCTCTTTTGATAGTTTGGTTTTATCTTTTTTATAATAAACTTGAAAATTATTAGACATATCAACTTCGTGAATTATTTTATGATATTTTGGAATATCATTGAAATACGATGGTTCATCATGTGTCTCTATATTTTTTTTAAATGACTTTATGAGAAACTCGAAGGCCTCTTGAGATTTTTTATTAATATTTTTCCAATTTTTAGTCTTGTAGAAAATGAATTTTGGTTCAAATTCTAACTTTTCTTCGCAGACTTCTAACATTTTGTCTGAGGAAAAATATATGGTGCTTGCATCATATAAATCTTTCCTAATTAGAGATTTTGCTAACAAAGCTACATCTTTGACTGTTCTTCCAAAAACACCAATGGTGTCCAATTTATCTGATACTTTCAAAACACCGTTCCTTGAAATTAAACCATAAGAAGGTTTATACCCAACAACTCCGCAGTAAGAAGCTGGCCGGATGACCGATCCTCCCGTTTGAGACCCTATTGACAAATGAGCCATGTATGAGGCTACCACTGCTGCAGAGCCACTTGAGGAACCGCCTGGTGTTCTAGTGTAGTCATGAGGGTTTGTTGTTTTAGATGGGTGAATATAGGCCAGCTCACACGTAACGGTTTTACCCATAACAATCGCTCCAGCATTTTTGAGTAAGTTTACGATTTCTGAGTCTTGAGAGCTAGACTGTTTTTTTCTAAATATAGTTCCACACTCTGTAGGCATATCGTAAGTTCCAATAATATCTTTGATTGCAACCGGGATACCGTGTAAAGGGCCTAAAGGTTTTCCTGATTTTCTATAGTCGTCCGCTGCTTCAGCTTTTTCTAACAATATTTTCTCATCGAAAAATTGCCACGCATGTACATCTTTTTCAAATTTTTTTATTCTATTAATATACGATTTACAAAGATCTACAGATGAAATTTCTCCTGATTTAAGTCTTAATGATAATTCGTAAGCACTTAAAGATGAAACATCTATCATTTAAATTTAATTCGCAAATAAAGTTTCAGGTAACCATAAAGCAATTCCAGGAAAAATATACATTAAGAACATTGCAAATATGACAATTCCTAAAAATGGAATTATACCTTTAAAAATTTCTAATAACTCAACATTTTTTGATTGAACTCCTTTAAGATAATAAGCCGACATGGCCATTGGAGGTGTTAAGAATGAAGTCTGCAAATTTAAAGCTATTAGCATTGCAAATAAATACGGATTGACGCCAAATAAATCTAATAGTGGCAAGAATATAGGTACAAATATAATTAAGATCTCAGTCCACTCAAGGGGCCATCCAAGGATAAAAATAATTATTTGGGTTATAACGAGAAATTGCCAAGGAGCTAGATTCATTGATTTAAAAAAATGTTCAAAAACCTCATGTCCTCCTAAATATGAAAATACTGACGAAAATGTCCAGGAACCAACAAATAACCACATAATCATTGCTGAAGTTTTTGCTGTTAAAAAAACCGATTCTTTAAAATTTTTCCATTTTAGCGATTTATAAACGTACGATAAAATTAATGCCCCGAAAGCGCCAACAGCTGCAGCTTCTGCTGGTGTTGCTAGGCCTCCAAGTATTGATCCTAATACGAGCAGTATTAATGAAAACAAAGGTACAAAAGAAACAAGTATTTCTTTTACAATTATTGAGGGTGCTGGAATTTCTTCCTTAGGTGGTTTAGGGGCTATCTTTGGATTAAGATAAGCCAGTACGATTGAGTATGTTATATAAAGTCCAGCTAATAATAATCCAGGAAAAATCGCAGCAGCAAATAATCTTAAAGGTGATAGTTGCGCAATTACAGAATAAACTATTAACATTATACTTGGTGGAATTAAAATTCCCAAACAACCACCAGCACATATAACGCCAGAAGAAAACTTCTTATCATAGCCTGCTTTGATCATGGCTGGCCAAGCTAATAAACCCATCAGTGTTACTACCGCGCCAATAATTCCTGTGGCTGTTGAAAACAAAGCGCAAGTAATCAAAGCTGCTACCGCCATCGAGGCCGGTAATTTGTGCGAAGCAAGCCTTATTGCAAAAAATAATCTTGAAACTATTCCAGCCCTTTCTACTAAATAACCCATGAATAAAAATAATGGAACCGCAGTAAGCACGGTGTTATCCATTACAGTATAGGTATTCTGAACAAAAAGACCAAATATCCTGTTATCGAATATATGATCCATCAAACGCCAGTCAAAATATGCGTAATACCCGAATCCAATACCCATAGCCATTAGAGTAAAAGCAATTGGGAAACCTAGGAGCACAGCTCCAAGGAAGACAAACATCATGATCATTGCTACTACTGGATCTGGAATATAAAAATACATTTTAATTTTCCTTTGCTTCGTTTTGTGAAGCTTTAATTAATATCTTTTCTGTCTCTTGATCTTCATCTTCTCGCATTTCCCACTCTCCTGTTTTCAAACAATTTAAACATCTAAAAACTTCTGCAACTCCTTGTAAAGTTAAGAGCAAACCAGAGAGAGGTATTAAAGATTTTGCCATGTAGATTTGTATCTGTGCCGGGCTATTCCAGCTAGTTTCTTTAATCTTCCATGCTAAAGCAGCATAATCGAAACCGTAAAACGTTAAAGCTAAAACGCCAGGGAAAAAAAATATTAAATAAAGTATCAAATCAAGTTTTGCTTGTGTTTTAGTTTTCATTAATCTGTATAAAACGTCTCCTCGTACGTGAGCCTGAGTCGAAAGGGTATAAGCTCCAGCCATCATGAATATAGCTCCATACATTTGTAAACTGAAATCAAAATTCCATAAAGTTGGCTTGTTAAACAAATAAGCCATTACTACCTCGTAGCACGTACCTAAGCATAGAATAACAATACACCATGAGAAAGCTTTACCAACTGCCACACTTAAACTGTCTGCAAATTTTATATATTTATCCATGTACTATTTTTAAATTGAAAAAGGGGGATTGTAAATATCCCCCTTTTTTTTATGAATAATTAAATTTTAACGTCAGAAAGTTTTCCAAATTCATTCTCATAAGCGAGCCTGTAATTTGGTTGATTCATCAGTAAGTATTTCATAACTCTTTTCGCATAAGTTTTTTGCGAATCTACAATTTTCTTGAAGAAAGGATCCTTACCAGAAAATTCTCCGATAACTTGGTCCCAACCTTTAAGTTGTTGAGCTAAAATTGCATCTGAAGTTTGATATACATTAACCTTATGCTCGTTCATTAGTTTGCTCAAATCAGCTGAGTATCTTACTAATGCTTTAAAATAGTTATCACTGTTTGCACTATAAGCTGCATACTTTAATATAGCTTGGTGCTCTGGTGATAAACTTTGATACCTTTTTTTATTTATAGGTATCTCGAACATTTCTTGTGACTGATGGAAGCTACCTAGATGGTAATGCTTAGAAACATCTTGCATTCCAAATTGAGAGTCCGATGTAGGGTTGTTGAACTCTGCTGCTTCGATTAGTCCAGTTTTCATTGCTGGTTGAATTTCACCGCCTGGTAATTGTCTTACGACCATTCCCATTGCAGTTAAAACGTTTGTTGCAAGTCCAACTGTTCTGTATTTCATACCTGTAACATCTGAAACTTGTGTAACGTTCTTCTTAAACCAACCAAAAGGTTGTGCTGGCATCGGCATATGGAAAAAACCTACGTAATCGAAGCCAACTTTCTTCAAAGTTTCCTCATACAGTTTTCTTCCTCCACCGTACTCAATCCATCCCATTACTTCTTGTGAAGATAAACCGTAAGACGGTCCAGTTCCAAAAAGTGATGCAGCTGGATTTTTTCCATACCAGTAAGCTGTTACCCAGTGGCCCATATCAAGTGATCCTGAACTTACAGCTTGACCAATTTCAGAAGTTTTAACAACTGAACCGACCGGTTGTAAATCAATCTTAAGTGAACCGCCAGACATCTCCTCAACCATACGCGCGTAGTCTCCAGCCATTTCGAAGAAAATATTTGCACCACTTGGCCATGCTGCTTGCATTTTAAGTGTTACTGATTTTCCTCCGCCGCCGCCACCAGCGCCTCCTTGAGGTTTACAAGCCGCCAATATTCCACCAGCTGCTACTGCTCCAGCAACTTTGAAAAATTTTCGTCTTGAAGGAGATTTTTTCTTTATGTTCTTTTTCTCTTTAGACATATGTCCTCCCTATTGTTAATTAACTCAAAGATTTAAACATAATCTTAAATCAGAGTCTCGTCTTTTTTGGAATTATTTTAATTTGCAGATTCAATCTGTGAGTGTACTAATTCACCTGATCTTGTGGTTTCTTGCCAGAAAAAAAATCCTCCAAATTTTTTGTAGCCCTATACGCCATATCCCATCTAGTTCTTTTTGTAGCGCTACCTAAATGCGGTAACAAAAAAATATTTTTTAACTTTAAATATTCTGGATGAATTTTTGGCTCGCCGTTATATACGTCTAAACCATAGGCAAAAACTTTTCCATTTTTTAAAGCTTCTATCATTGCATCGTCATCAACTATATCTCCTCTAGCTGCATTTCCTATGACAGTATTTTCTTCTAAATAACCTAAGGTTTCTTTGTTTACTAACTTTGTTGTTTCTGGAGTGGCTGGACAATTAATAGATAAAAATTCACTTTTTTCAAATAAGCCTTTTAAATCCTTATGATAAATTGCACCATCTTCTAAATCAGATGAAAGTTTAGATCTATTGTGATAGTGGATCTCCATGTTAAAAGCTTTCGCTCTTTTAGCAACTGCTCTGCCTATTCTTCCCATTCCAAGTATGCCAAGTCTTTTATTAGACATTTGTTTACCTAATAAAAAATCCCAAGACCACTTCCAACTTTGAGTTTCTGCGGCTAGCCTTCCCTCATAAGCTTTTCTCGATGCTCCTAATAAAAGTAAAATCTGAATATCAGCAGTCGCATCCGTTAATACATCTGGTGTATTTGTTACAGTTATGCCTTTTTCTTTCGCAGCTTTAATATCTATGTTCCCAAAACCAACCGCACCATTAGCAATGATTTTAATAGAACTGGAAAGTTTAGATATTGTGTCAGCATTAATAGGATCTGAAACAGAACTTAATATTCCATCAAAGTCTTTAGTATTTTCAATAATTTCCTGGGCTTTATAAATTTTGTCATCTTTATTTAAAGTAACTTCAAACATTTCTTTAAGCTTCTCCTCATTTTCTTTAAGAAGTCTTCTAGTTACAAATATCTTTTTTTTCATTTTAAAAATTATTTAATTTATAAGGCTTAGGACCTCCAGTAAACCAATCAAGTAATTCTACGGTATGTATGATAGGTATTCTGGTGCCAGCAGAAATTTGTGTCATACAACCAATATTTCCAGTTGATATGAAGTCGGGTGAGATTTTTTCGATATTTTTTACTTTATTTTTCAAAAGCGTTTTTGCCATTTTTTGATGTAAGATATTGTATGTTCCTGCAGAACCACAACATAAATGTCCTTCTGGTATATCTAGAACTTCATTACCAGTTTTTGAAATCAAATCTTTTGGTTGTTGATGAACTCTTTGTCCATGTTGCATCGAACAAGCTGAATGGTAGGCTATTTTATACTTTTTATCAGTATGGACGTTGATATTCAATATAAGATTTTCGTCTAAATACTCAGTTATGTCTTTTGTTAACTCAGAAATTTTTTTTGCTTTCTTCTTTAAGTCTTTATCATCTTTAAAAATGTGACCGTAGTCTTTCAAAGTAGTACCACATCCAGATGTATTGCTTATTATCGCATCTAAACCATTCTTAAGATATTCTTCATGCCAACTTTCAATATTTTTTTTAAAAGAATCATGAGCTAATTTTTTTTTACCTAAATGATGATTTAAAGATCCACAACAATTTATATCCGGCATTACAACAACCTCAACTTTGTGTCTATTTAAAAGCCTAATGGTAGCCTCATTAATTTCTGGTGAAATTACTCTTTGGACGCATCCAGTTAATAAAGCTACTCTCGAAACTTTTTTACCCTCCATAACTTCATAAACTTTTTTTTCCTTCAATTTTTTTCTTGGAATTTTATCTGGCATTAAATTTAATGCATTTCTTAAAAATTTCGGAAACAAAAAGCTAAATGGTTTAATAATCTTTGATGAAAGAGCCATCAATAAGAATATATTTGGCCTAGGTAATACAAAAGAAAGGACATTTCTAAATAATCTATCTAAGAAAGGTCTTTTATATGTTTCCTCTACATAATTTCTTCCATGATCTATTAAATGCATATAATTAACACCTGATGGGCAAGTGGTCATGCAAGAGTAACAAGACAGACAACTATCTATATGTTTTGCAATTTCTTTAGTAGCAGGTTTTTTGTTTTCCAACATGTCTTTTATTAGATAAATTCTGCCTCTTGGACCTTCAAGCTCCTCCCCATTGACGCCATAAGTTGGGCATGTTGCGTTACACATTCCACAATGAACACATTTTCTTATAATTGTTTCACTCGTTTTATTATCTTTATTTAGAAGTTGATTATCAGTAAATGATGTCTGCATTTAAATTCCTGTATACATTTTCCCCGGGTTAAAAATTCTTTTAGGATCGAAACTCTTTTTTATTTTTTCACTTATTTTATACTTAATTGGATCTATTGTAAAAACATCTGCGGAAGCTTTCAAGTCTTCTTCAATTTTAATGACTGTGTAATAACCATGATGATGTTTCATTAATTGTTTGATTTCATTGAGTATTTTATTATTTATCTCATTAAAAGAAACCCAAACTAAGCTTCCTCCCCAATCAATAAAATAAGTTATATCTTTACTCTTAAGCTTTTGAATTACCTGTAAAGTCTCACTTATTGGAACGACTAATCTGAGCAAATTACTTTTTAAATTCTTAAATACTTCTAAATTTTTAGTTCTATTCCAAAAAATATTGCTTTGTTCGGTGTCTAAAATTGAAATTTCCTGACTTAAAAGGCCAAGTTCTTTGGATAGCCTATCAATTCTTTGATCAACCGAGTTTGTTGGCCCCTCAATCCTTATAGCTGTTAAGCCACCTTCATGAGTAAGATCATTCAAAATAAAATTTTTTCCAAAATAATCTGGATAAAATATACCACCAGATGGATCAGTTGAAGAAGAAAGAGATTGGCCGAGGTAGCTTAGAGCTTTTTTAAGGTGAGGATTTTTTATTACTAAAGTTTTACTTGTTTCTGGTTTTGGTAAAACTTTTATTGAAAGCTCTGTTAGTATAGATAGTGTTCCGAATGATCCTGATAAAAGCTTACATAGATCATATCCAGTAACATTTTTTACTACAGTTCCTCCAGATTTTATAGTTTCACCTTTTCCGTTTAATCCTTGAAAACCTAATACGTGATCTCTGACACTTCCGACTTTAAATCTTCTTGGTCCAGCAAAGTTACAAGAAACAACACCACCAATAGAGCCACTATTGCTTTCTCCAGTGAATAAAAAACCAAAATCATTAGGCTCAAATGCTAATTGTTGATTATGTTTATCCAATTGCTCTACAATTTCTTTTATTGGAGTTCCTGCTTTAACTTTTATATACAATTCTTCAGGTTTATATTCGATTATGCCACTGTAATTTGAAAGGTCTAATGTTTTTTCAGATTGAAAATTTCTACCAATTTTGTTTTTAGACTTTAAACCATTAATCTCCAGGGGAATATTTTTTTTGAAACAGTTCTTCACTATTTCAATTATCTCATCTCTAGATGATGGTTTAAAAATGTTTTGGTTAAAATCTAGGAATGTCTGGGAATTTTGTTTTTCCTCCATGGACATGAACTCTTCCTTCCTCAGCACATTTTCTAAGTATTGGATAAACTTTGCCCGGATTTAACAATGAATTTGGATCTAAAGCTATCTTAATTGTCAATTGTTGCTGGATATCTTTATCATTGAAAGCTTCACACATTAATTCTCTTTTCTCTATGCCAACACCATGTTCTCCTGTAAGTGCTCCTCCAACTTTAACACAGTATTTTAGTATATCTGCTCCAAACTCCTCACATTTCCTTAAAGACTCATTGTCGTTTGCATCGAACATTATTAAGGGATGAAGGTTTCCATCACCTGCGTGAAAAGCGTTAGCGACTGGTAAATTATATTTTTTAGATAATCTTGTGATTTCATTTAAAACCTCTGCTAGTTTTCCTCTAGGTATTGATCCGTCCATACACATGTAATCAGGTGCCAAAACACCGCAAGCTGGAAAAGCTGCTTTTCTTCCTGCCCAGAATTTTAATCTTTCTTCTTTTGTTTTATTTACTTTAAGGCTAGAAGAATTATTTTTTTCTGCAATCTCTTTTACCTTTTGAATATAAGCTTCGACTTCATGTTCTGTTCCATCAAATTCTATAATCATTATTGCTTCAGCATCTGTTGGATAACCAGCTTTAGAATAGTCGTTGGTAGCTTTCGTTAAAGCCTTATCCATTATTTCACAGCCAGCAGGTATGCAACCTTTAGCAATTATTTCTGCAACGCAATTACCTGCATCTTCAATAGTTGGAAAGCCTATTAAAGCTGCTTTTACAACCTCAGGAGACTTTAAAATTTTTACAGTAACTTCTGTGATTACCCCTAATAAGCCCTCTGAACCTGTCATCAAGCCCAAAAAGTCATAACCTTCGGCATCCATAGCTTTGCCCCCGAATTTAGTAATAGTACCGTCCATCAAAACAACTTCGATACCTAAAAGATTATTCGTAGTTGCTCCATATTTTAAAGAATGTACGCCCCCAGAATTTTCGGCAACATTTCCTCCAATAGAACAAGCGATCTGACTAGATGGATCTGGAGCGTAGTAAAAACCCTTATCTTGGACAGCATGAGTGATTGCTAAGTTTGTTACACAAGGTTGAGTAACTACACATCTATTTTCATAATCAATTTCAATAATTTTGTTAAATTTGCCCATTGCCATTAGAACGCAATCTTTTAAAGGTAAGGAGCCACCTGACAATCCTGTTCCAGCTCCTCTAGGAACTACTTTTACCTTATTTTCATTACAGTATTTCAATATCTTGCTAACTTCTTCAACTGTTTCAGGCATAACCACAACAAGGGGCATTTGCCTATACGCTGTCAAAGCATCTGTTTCGAAGGGTCTCAATTCGTCAGGATGATGAAGTACATTTTTAGTGTTTATAATCTTTTTAAAATCTGAGACAATTTTTTCCTTTTTGGATAAAATTGAACTATCTACTTTTGGCATTTGTAAACTACTCATAATTTAAACCTACTTAAGCATTTTTGAAATTTTTTCTAGTGCTTTTTGAATGTTATCCCTAGAAGCTGCAAAACTAAAACGGACATAATCCGTCGATGTTTTGCCGAAAGCTGTTCCAGGTACAATTGCCACACCAGCCTCATGCATACATTTCTTTGAAAATTCGCTCCCACTCATTCCAGTATCTTTCACATTCGGAAAGGCATAAAAAGCACCGCCAGGCATGCTACATGTTACACCAGGCAATTCGTTTAGTCCTTTATGTATTAACTTTCTTCTTTGATCGAATTTTTCCATCATGTGATGAATAGAATCATCTGGCCCATCTAATGCAGCAATTCCTGCAAATTGAGACGGTGCATTTACACAAGAGAAACTATTAATTGCTAATTTGGTAACATGTGGAATTAATTTTTCAGGCCAAACACTCCAGCCCATTCTCCAACCAGTCATAGAATAAGCTTTACTCCAACCATCTAAAACTATTAGCCTATCCTGTAAATCAGGGTAATTAAAAAAGGTTGGCATCTCTTTCCCGTCAAAAATTTGTCGACTATAAATTTCATCACTTAGTATTGTAACATGAGGATGTTTCTTTAAACCTTCAGCAAGAAAATCTATTGCAGGTTTTTCTACAAAACTCCCTGTTGGATTGTTAGGATTAATTAAAATCACTAATCGAGTTTTATCTGTAATCAAAGATAAAATTTTTTCTGGGTCAAACTTTAAATCTTTTTCTTTGGTTAAATCGTAAGAAACTGCTTTTGCACCTGTATAATTAATCATTGACTCATAAATTGGAAATCCAGGGGTAGGATGTACGATCTCTGAACCTGGTTCACCAATCATTTGAATTGCAAAATACATTGTAGGTTTTCCACCAGGCATGATCATAATTCTTTCAGGGTCTACATCTTTTTTGTAAAGACTTTTTATTTTTCTAGAGACAGCTTGTCTACATTCCGTTATTCCGTTAGCTAAAACATATCCATGATGACCGTCATCAATAGCTTTTTTCGCAGCATCCATGATATGTTTAGGTGTTTTAAAATCAGGTTGGCCTAAACCAAGATGGATCATTTCTTTTCCCTGAGCCTCAAGTTTTTTTGCCTCTGCCAAAACACTAAATGCAGTTTCTGTACCGAGTCTTTCTAAATTTTTTGCTAATTTCATATATTAAGACTAATATTAATTGTTACTTTTGCATATTAGTTTTTTTGCATCACCTATATGCAATTTTCGTTTTATTTAGCTCTTTTATGCTCTTACATCCTAATAAAATCATGTCTCTTCTAATTTCATCTCTCATTCTTAAAAGAATTTGTTCAACACCCCTTTGTCCCCCTGCGCCAAGAGCAAATAAAAAACCTTTTCCAAAACTGCAAGCAGTTGCGCCAAGAGAAAGAGCTTTAAGAACGTGTGTACCTCTTCTAACGCCTCCATCCAAAATTATTTCTATTTTACCTCCTACTGCATCTGCGATTGCTGGTAGTTGATCGAATGGCGATCTTGATCCATCCAATTGCCTACCACCATGATTTGAAAGCATTATAGCAGAAGCTCCAATTTCTACAGCTCTTTTCGCATCTTCCACAGACATTACACCTTTTAAAGCAAATGGTCCGCCCCATTTTTTTACTACATACTCTGCATCTTCCCAGCTCATGGCTGGATCATATTGCTCATTAATATATTCCATAACACCTTTAGCAATACTAGATCCTTTTTTTGTCCAATGAGAAACATTCGCTAGCTGAAATTTCTCATGCGTCAAATAATTAAATGCCCATCTAGGATGCATTGCAAAACTCATTAAACTTTTTAATGTAAGTTTTGGTGGAGTTGTAAAACCCCATTTATGATCCCTTTCTCTATTACCTGCAACTACAGTATCAACTGTAAGACACATCGCTTTAAACCCGGAGCTTTTACATCTATCAATAAGATTATCTGTTAATCCTTGATCTTTGTGAATGTACAATTGAAAGAGTTTTGGACCACCTGATACATTTGCTATTTCTTCAATAGAAGAAGTAGCCATAGTTGACATGCTATAAAAAGTTCCGAACTTCTCTGCTGCTCTTGCTGATGCTTTATCCCCGTCGTGATGATAAAGTCTTTGCATTGCAGTCGGAGATAAAAAAATTGGAAGATCAATTTTTTGGCCGAAAACTTCTGTGGAAAGATCTGGTTCTCCGACGCTAGCCAAAATATTTGGCACTAAATCGCACTTTAAAAAAGACTCTGTATTTCTTTTTAGTGTGGTTTCATCGTCTGCTCCTCCATCTATATAATGAAAAATTGGTGCAGGTAAATTTTTTTTAGCTAATTTTCTAAAATCTTCAAAATTATAACAATTATTTAAATTCATTGTTATTAAAAATTTTTTGAAAAGGTAATCTGTTGGTTATCTGTACCAGGATTTGTATCGCCCCAATCATTATTAGATATATGACTATAACTATAACTAAATTTAGAATTTTCAAAAATATCTAAGCCAAATTTAATTTCACTTTTAAATTCTAAGGCGCTTCCAAGATCTTTGCCGTCACCTTTCTCATAGTATCCCGGAGAAAAACTTGGCATAATTTTTAAAGGTCCTAAGCCATACTGACCTTCCACCCCTGTGTAGAAATATATTGAACTATTGCCTGTAATAAATGCTCCTGTTATAGGTTTAAAAGTTCCTAAAAATGTATCTCGAAATAAATCTGGATTTTTGTGCTCAATTCCAAACAATGTGGTTTGATCATCGCCTTCCTCGTCTATCACATCAAAAGTTCCAGTATAAAATGATATGTCGGCATTGACTTCAACTTCGTCAGCAAAATTTGGCGAAGAAAAAGTTAGTAGACTCAATATGACAATAAAAAAATTAAATTTCATTTTCAAAAAATACAACTAAATGGTTAACATGTACAGTTGGCAATTTAAATTTTTTTATCGTTTTTTCTAATTAAATAAAGGATTATTAGCCCTCCAATAAGCAAAACTAGATAGGGCAGAATCCAAAGCAAAGAGTTTCCTAAATTTAATTTTGGTTTATATAAAATCCAGTCCCCATATTTATCCGACAGGAATTCGTAAATTTCGTCCTCCGACTTTCCTTTATTAATGAGATCTTTCACTACTATTTTTAAAGTTAATGCAAAATCTGAATTAGAGTCTGCTACTGATTGACCTTGACAAACTAAACACCTTAAATTTTTGTGAATTTTGCTCTCATCTATTTTTTCATTAGAAAAAGCAAAATGATAAAAATTTAAGAAAAATAAAACAAGTATTAATTTTTTTTTTATCATCATAAAGTATTAGTAATCTCCTTAATTTTTTTCAGGTCATCCTTGTTTAAAGGTCCGACGAATTTTTTAATAATGATAGATTGCTTATTTATCAAAATACTTTCTGGAATACCATAAATACCAAAATTCACTGATTGTTTCCCTAGCTCATCTTTTGCGATATAATGATAAGGATTTCCAAGATCGTTTAAAAATTTTAAAGCATTATTATCTTTATCTTTAAAATTTATACCTAAAATTTTTAAATTCTTTTCTTTTGACAATTTCATTAAAATAGAATGCTCCAAACGACATGGAGCGCACCATGAAGCCCAAAAGTTTATTAGAGTATAATTATTTTTTTTCAGGTTACTAATAGTTAAATAATCATCATTTTGGAAATTTTCTAGCTTAAAATTTTGTAATTTATTACCAACCAAATATTCCGTATCATAGTTAGAACTTTTATCTAATGAGATAAAAAATATTGTTAATATAAAAATAAAAAATATCGATATTGTTATTTTAGTTATTTTTTGCATTTCTAAATAAGCTTAGACATCCCCCTAAAGACAGTGTCACAACAGATATCCAAATCCAAATCATAAATGGTTTTTCTTGATACTTAATATTATAATACTCTGAGCGATCTATGTTGCTCATTGTAATATAATAATCTCTAAAAAAACTTGTTTTTATAGAGGCTTCGTAAGTTAAAGTTGACGGATTATTATAAATTCTTATCTCTGGTTTCAAAATTTTCTTTTCGTCAGTAACAAGATTTTTAATATAAAGTTCTCCAATAACAGATTTATAATTAGACTTCTGATCAAGCTTTAAATCTTCAAGAATAAAATTGTAGTTTTCAATTTTTTTTGTTTGCCCCAGCTTTAAATTAAAATCTTTTTCGATAGAGAAATTGTGATTAAGTCCAATGAAAAAAATCAAAAAGCCAAAAGATAAATGAGAAATTATTCTTGAAAAATTATAATTAGATTTTTTAAAAATATCTAAAAATGATGATATAATAAGAAACACTGAGGAAATCATAATTAAATTTGAAATTAAGCTGTAACTTTTGAAAAAAAAGGAAATAATAAAATTTATAAGAATTGCCCCTGTAATAATAAGTAATGAAATTCTGTAATTAGAAAATTTACTTTTGATCCACCTTGCTTGTGGCCCAAATGCCATAAAAAATAAAAAAATAATCACAACTGGTATTATTACAGAATTATAAAATGGTGGCCCAACAGAAATTTTGTTTTCGGAAAGAGCATCAGTAAAAATTGGATATAATGTACCTAAAAGAACTGTTGCTAAATAAAACATCATGAACCAATTATTAATTAAAATGAAAGTCTCTTTACTGTTAGAGTTAAAATTGTCTTTTGTGGGTTTATATTTATTGAAAAGAAGGCAAATCGATCCAATAATCATTAAACTTAAAAAAATTAAAATAAAAATACCTCTACTAGGATCATTTGCAAAGGTGTGAACGGAATTTAATATTCCCGATCTTACTAAAAAAGTTCCTGTTACACTCAAAGTAAATGTAAGAAGACAAAGCACAATTGTCCAAAAATAAAGGGTGTTCCTTTTCTCTAAAACTAATAAGGAGTGCAACAAAGCTGTCATAGCAAACCAGGGTAAGAGTGATGCATTTTCAACAGGATCCCAAAACCAAAATCCACCCCATCCTAATTCATAATATGCCCAGATAGATCCAACTAAAATACCAAGGGTTTGGAAAATCCAAGAAATTAAAACCCAACTTTTTATTGACTGCGCAAAAGATTTGTCAGAATAGTCTGTAATCATAGAAGCCAAAGCTGCTGAAAAATATATAGATGAACCAACAAAACCTACATAAAGTAATGGTGGATGAATTGCTAAGGCAGGGTCTTGTAAAATTGGATTTAAACCAAGACCCTCACTTGGAGTAGGGATTACAATACTAAAAGGATTTGAATTGAAAAATATAAATAATAAGAAACCTAATATTAAAAAGTTTTGAATAATTAGTGTGTATATTCTGTAATTTTTTGGATGATTTTTGCTGGAAATTAAAAACAAAAATGAAAAAATTGTTAAAACGATTACCCATAACAATAAACTTCCTTCATGATTCCCCCAGGTCCCTGAAATTTTATAAAAAATTGGTTTTAGTGTATGAGAATTTTGATAAACAGTAATTAATGAAAAATCAGAAATTAAAAAGGCACTAACAAGTGTAAAAAAACAAATTAAAACTAGTGTACTTTGTATTACAGTTATTTGATAAACATTCCTAAAAATTACAGCGCTGGATGATTTTAGAAATTTGAAAGAATAATGGATTATTAAGCTACTTAAAAAAATATTTAAGCACAATAGAAAATTACCTACATTACTTAGCATTACTATCTTCCATTATTTTTTTTAGTTCTGGGGGCATATAATTTTCATCATGTTTTGCCAAAATTCTATCTGCTACAAAAAATTTTTTATCTTTTAACTTACCTTCGGCTACTACGCCTTTACCTTCGGCAAATAAATTTGGAATTGTCCCCTTAAAACTCACACTTATCTCATTTTTAAAATCTGTGATAATAAACTTTATTTCTTGATCATTAATATTTAATGTATTTTTTTTAACCATTCCGCCAACTCTTATTTTTTTTTCATAGTCAATATCTTGTTTAATTTTGATATCTGTGGGAGAATTAAAATATAAAATATTATCGTTTAGAGCACTTAGAATTAAAAAAACTCCAATTACAGAAATAGATAAAAATACTGTGAAGAGAGATGCTCTTTTTTTTACTTTTTTTGGAAGCATTAACTGCTTTAGATAGTTTTATTAAAAGATGATAAAACTTTTGAGGCAATTTCAGAATTTTCCAAAGCTAACTTTTTCTTTTCAGCAGAAAGTTCTTTAATTTCTTTAGCAAAATCTTTTTCGTACTTTTTTAGCGTTCTGCGAGTCTTATAATAAAAAGCTCCGCAAACTAAGAAAGTGATTAAAAAAGATGACCATACGAAAATACCATAACCATTCATCAAAATTAAATTTTTTATCATAATCTTTTCAAATTTTTTTTCTTAATTCTAATGATTTCTGTCTTGTATTTCATTAGAAAAATTAACGCACAATATAGAATTAATACAAAAAACATGAGTAATAACGGCATTAGCATTGAAGAGTGTATAGTGGTATTGCCCATTATTTTAATACTAGCAGGTTGATGAAGTGTGCTCCACCACTCGACGGAATATTTAATTATAGGTATATTTATTAATCCTACTGACGCTATTATACTCGAAATCTTATTAGCTTTTTCCTCATCATAAATATATTTATGTATGGCTATGATTATAATGTAAAATAGAGCTAATATAAGCATCGAGGTTAATCTTGCATCCCATACCCAAAAGGTTCCCCAAGTAGGCCGACCCCAGATAGATCCAGTTACAATTGATATACAAGTAAACATTAAACCTATAGGAGCAATACTTTTAATTATTAATTTTAAATTTTTAATTTTAAAGATAAAACTCAAGATGGATGATATGGCTAAAAAAGTAAATGATGCGAGACCTATCCATGAAGAGGGTACATGCACGTACATAATTCTCACACTATCACCTTGTAAATAATCAGGTGGAGAAAATATTAGTGCGAAAGAAAGAGAGATTAGGAGTAAAACAAAAAAAATTGAATTAATGAATTTAATCAACTTTTCAATCCAGTTAAACAGGTTGCTGTTGTAAAAAAAATTAAGCATTAGCTCTAACTACTATAATAATTTTTTATTGTGAAGTTTAATTATAAGCCCAACTGAGAAAGGGAGGGAGTAATATAAAAAGTTATTCTCAATTGGGCTAAAACAGGTAAAAACTACCATGCATGTGTGTCGCAGATTTGAATAAATAATGTTTTATTTTGGGCGATTATTTATTAGTTTGAAATTTTGAGGTAACTAGAGCCTTTTTTACCAGAGAAAATTTCCTCTATTAGGGGGTGTTTAACTGGCTCTTTGGATTTATCTAACAATAAATTTTGCTCTGAAACATAAGCCTCATAGGTAACGTCATTACTCTCGGCTAATAGATGGTAGAAAGGTTGATCTTTTCTTGGTCTAACCTCTTTAGGAATAGATTGATACCATTCCTCGGAATTATTAAATTCAAAATCTACATCGTAGATGACTCCTCTAAAGTCGAAATGACGATGTTTGACTACTTCGCCGATTGAAAATTTTGCATTATTTCTTATTGCCATAACATATAGTTAATAATTTTTTTGTTAAAATCAATATCTAATTTATTTAAATTTGAATATATGTTAGTCTATTTATTGTGAATAAGTCACTATTAAAATTTATCACAGACTTCGGCCCATTATTAATTTTTTTTACTATCTATTATAAAAACGACAACAACTTAATTCTAGCTATTCCACCTTTGATAATTGCAACGGTAATAGCTGTTGGAATTACTTATTTTGTAGAAAGAAAAATTCCATATGTTCCATTAATAGGAGCTGTTATTATAAGTCTTTTCGGGGGATTAACTTTATACTTTAATAATCCAGTATTTATTTACATGAAGCCAACAATTGTAAATATCATTTTTGCCGGAATATTAATTATTAGTAAGGTTTTTTTTCAAAGAAACTTTCTAAAACTTTTTTTACAAACTGCTTTTCAATTAAATGATACTGGGTGGGATAAATTGAACTTCAGATGGGCTTATTTTTTTATTTTTTTAGCTATATTAAATGAAATTGTTTGGAGAACACAACCAGAAACTACTTGGGTAAACTTCAAGGTGTGGGGCATTTTACCAATAACTTTTATATTTACAGCTTTTCAAGTGCCCCTGATAAATAAGTATAAGATATGAAAAAAATTAAATTAATTATAAATAATGATTTAAAAAAAAATGATAAGGAGAAATTTTTTATTAAGAAAGAACTCCAATGTATTTTAAATCTTTATGCAAAAATGGTTTCCAATGGATCTTGGAAAGATTATTCTTTTTCAACTGGAGTAAAAGAAGTTTCATTTGATGTCTACCAAAGGGCGTCGGAAAAACCTGTTCTTAGAATTACTAAAAATCTGAGGCCCAATTATTTTAATGAAAAGTATTTTATTAAAGATAAAGATGGAAAAGTGATTAAAAAATCGGAGAGTTTGAATCTTTTAATAAATAGAACTAGTTGGAATAAGCTAAGACTTATAAAATAATTATCTTCTTTGACCGAAAAGTCTTAAAAGCATTATGAAAAGATTTATAAAATCAAGATAAAGTGTCAAAGCACCCATTACAGCTTTTTTACCCATTAATTCACCGCTGTCACTCACTAGATACATATTCTTAATTTTTTGAGTATCGTAAGCAGTTAAGCCTACAAAAACTAAAACTCCAATAATTGATATAACAAAATACATCATTGAAGATTTCATGAAGATATTAACTAAAGAGGCAATTATTATTCCAAAAAGACCCATCATTAAAAATGATCCTAGTTTTGTTAAATCTCTTTTAGTTGTATATCCATAAATACTCATCGCACCAAAGGTACCTGCAGTTATAAAGAAAACTCTAGTTATACTAGCGCCAGTGTAAATTAAAAATATTGATGAGAGTGATGCTCCCATTAAAGCTGCAAAGATCCAAAAAGTAGTTTGTGCTTTTGCGGCAGACATTTTTGCAATTCCAAAACTCATGTAGAAAACTATTGCAAGGGGAGCTAACATTATAACCCATTTTAAGCCTGAAGCATAAATAGAGTTACCAAAACTTGTTAATCCTACTATCTGACCCTCTGTAGAAGTTACGACGGCCATTTTAAAAAATAATAAAGCTACAAATCCAGTTAAAAGCACGCCAGATGCCATATAGTTGTAAACTTTAAGCATGTATGAACGTAAACCCTGATCTATAATTGCTTCAGAAGCTGACGAACGGATTGTTGATCTTTGTTTATTAATTTCCATACGTAAATATATAAGTTTTTTTAAATACTTTTCAATAGGCAAAAATTGACCTAAAAAACTGTTATAATTATTAAGTTTTTATGAAATTTAAAAAATTGGGCACTACAGATTTGGAAGTGAGCTTAATATGTTTAGGAACTATGACATGGGGCACACAAAATACTGAAAAAGATGCATTTGATCAAATGGAATATGCCGTAGAGGAAGGAGTAAATTTTTTTGATACAGCAGAACTTTACTCGGTTCCTCCTAACTCAGATTCTTACGGTAAAACAGAAACTATGATTGGTAATTGGTTTGAAAAAAGAAAAAATAGAAAAAAAATAATTCTCGCTTCAAAAGTAGCTGGTCCTGGATGCAACTGGATAAGAGGGGGTAAAAATAGTTTTGATGAAAAAACAATTGGTAAAGCCATTGATGGAAGCTTAAAAAGACTTAAAACAGATTACATAGATTTATATCAGTTACATTGGCCAGAAAGATCAACTAATTACTTTGGAAAAAGAGATTATACAGTTGATAGTGATGAAGGAGAATGGAACAGCTTTGAAAATGTTCTTGAGGCCTTAGAAAAATTCATTAAGATTGGGAAAATTAGGTACATCGGTATGTCTAATGAAACTCCATATGGTCTCTCAAAGTATATTGAATTATCAAAAAGTAAAAAATTACCTAGAATGATGTCGGTACAAAACCCTTATAATTTAGTAAACAGAACTTATGAAATTGGAATGTCAGAAATTTCAATTAGAGAAAAATGTGGCCTTTTAGTTTACTACCCGCTAGCAACAGGTGCTCTATCTGGAAAGTATAGAAATGGTCAAATGCCTAAAGGTTCAAGACAAGCTTTATTTAAAGGATGGGAAAGACATCTAAATCCTTTAGCTATGAGAGCTTACGAAGAGTACTATAAGCTTGCTAATGAATACGGTATGACAATGGCGCAACTAGCTCAAGCATTTGTTAACTCAAGGCCTTTTGTTACTAGTAATATTATAGGAGCAACAACGATGGACCAATTAAAAGAAAATATAGATAGTGTTAATATTGAGCTGTCTGACGAAATAATGGAAAAGATTAACATCATTCATAACAATAATCCAAACCCATCTCCTTAATTCAAAGCATTGAAATAGATTATTTTTAGTATAAAAATAAAACATGCTATTAAAAAAAATTTTTATATTGCTGATTTTAGTTGTTTTTTCCTCTAATGCTCTTGCCGTTACACCTAGATCAACTGGAAAATATAAAAACTGGGAAAGTTTTGTAGCAGAGACCGATAAAGGAAAAATTTGTTTCGCTCAAACTGTTCCTACAAAAAGAGCACCGGCAGCAGTAAAAAGAAATGAATCTAAATTATTTGTAACTTTTAGACCATCAGAGGATGTTAAAGATGAAGTAAGTTTAACAAGTGGTCACGATTACAAGACCTCTAGCGTAACTGCAAGATCTGGGAAAAGAAAGTACTCATTTTTTACTCAAAAAGAATTTGCTTGGTTATTAGACGATCAAGAAGAAAAAAAGTTTATTCAACTTATGAAAAAAGCAACAGATATAATTGTTAAAGCAAGAACTACAAAAGGAGCTGAAACTACTGATCACTATTCAATGATGGGTTTCACAAAAGCATACAACACGGCAAAAAAGACTTGCAACTAAATGAAAAAAATTGTTTTAGCCTACTCAGGCGGTTTAGATACATCTATAATTTTAAGATGGTTACAAGAAAATTATAATGCTGAGATAATAGCTTACACATCTGATATTGGACAAGTTTTAGATAAAAAAAAAATTATCAAAAACGCTAAAAGATTAGGCGTTAAAAAAATAATTATTGAAAATTTAAAAAATATCTTTGTTAAAGATTATGTTTTTCCAATGATGAGAGCTCATGCAGTTTACGAAGGAGTATATTTATTAGGTACATCTATTGCCAGGCCATTAATTGCAAAAAGACAAGTTGAGATTGCAAAAAAATTTAAGGCTTTTGCAGTGTCTCATGGTGCAACTGGAAAAGGCAACGATCAAGTAAGATTTGAGCTTGGTTACGCATATTTTGGTAAAAATAAAATTAAAACTATAGCGCCGTGGAGAGAATGGAAATTACAATCAAGAGCAGATTTAATTAAATATGCTAAAAAAAACAATATACCTATTCCTAAAGACAAAAAGGGTGCCCCACCATTTTCTGTAGATGATAATATTTTTCATACCTCAACAGAGGGTAAAGTTTTAGAGAACCCAAAAAACTCTGCTCCTGAATTTATTTATCAGAGAACAATATCGCCACAAAAAGCTCCTAACAGACCTACAAAAGTAAAAATTACTTTTAAAAACAGTGACCCAATTGCGGTAAATGGAAAAAAATTAAGTCCTGAAAAGCTTTTAAGTAAATTAAATATTTTGGCTGGAAAAAATGGAATAGGGAGAGTTGATCTAGTTGAAAATAGATTCATTGGGATAAAATCTAGAGGTGTTTACGAAACTCCAGGTGGTACTTTGTTGTATACTGCACATAGAGCCATAGAGTCTGTTACTCTTGATAAAGAAACCGCTCATAAAAAAGAGAGAATAATGCCTGAGTATGCTGAGCTGGTATATAACGGTTACTGGTTTTCGAAAAAAAGGTTAAAATTACAAAAATTAATCGATCAAAAAAGAAGTAAAGTGTCTGGAGATATTGTTTTAAGTTTATGCAAGGGGAATATAACTATTCTGTCAAGAAGGACAAAAAATAAAGCTTATTCGCTGAAAAAAGTTTCTTTTGAGGAAAATAAAACCTTTAATAAAAGAAAAGTTGAAAATTTTATAAAATTTCATTCTAAACAGTTAAATAAAGCCTAAATTTTTGATAGATTAATAATAAATGAACAGTTCGATTCGAAATATTCAGCTAGTTGCAGTTATAGTTGTTCTTATATCAACTATTATCGCTTTCTTTTTAGAAATGAGAGAAATGTACGAAAACAAAGATATTACATTAGCTGATCTACTTTTAATGTTCATCTATATTGAAGTAATAGGTCTAGTCAGATCTTATTGGGAAACTCAATCAGTAAGAATTACATATCCTTTAATCATAGCTATTACAGCGCTAGCTCGGTTCATAATATTACAAGATAAGGAGAGTGACCCTGCCAACCTTATTTATATTTCTCTCGCTATTTTAATAGTTGCAATTGCTACGGTTATTATAAGATTTAGAAATAGTAAGTATTTGAAAATCGAAAGATCTAAGTCAAGCGAGCTTTAAAACAAATTAATGTATTCTTTAATAAACATGCGATTGTCATTGGTCCTACGCCTCCAGGAACAGGGGTTATTGCTTTAACATTATCTTTTAATTCATCAAAGTTAACATCTCCTACTATTTTTTCTCCTACTTTATTAATACCGACATCTATAACAATTGCGTTTTTTTTTACCCAATCTTTTTTAACTAAATTAGGAACCCCAACAGCTGCTACAAGAATATCTGCTTTAAGGCATTCATTTCGTAAATCATTTGTTTTTGAATGAACTATAGTTACTGTACAATTTTCTTTTAATAATAATTGAGCCATTGGTTTACCATTTAAATTTGATCTTCCTATTATAACTGCATGTTTGCCAGCTAAATTTGGTTCTATTTTTTTTATCAATAAAAGACATCCCAAAGGGGTGCAAGGAACGATTGAGTTATAACCTGAGGAAAGATTACCTACATTTATTGGGTTAAAACCGTCTACATCTTTGGATGGATTAATTGCATTGATAATTTTTTCTTTACTTATTTGGCTCGGTAGAGGAAGCTGAACTAAGATACCAGAAATTTCATCGTTTTTATTTAGTTCTTTAATTTTTTCTAGAATATCTTTTTCGCTAACATTTTTTGGATATCTAATTATTTCAGAGTTAATTCCAACCTCTCTAGCGCTTTTTTCTTTATTCTTTACATATATTAAACTAGGCGCAAAATCTCCGATTAAAATAACTGTCAAGCCGGGTATTTTGCCGTTCTTTTTCTTTAAATCTGAAATTTCTGTTTTAATTTCATTTCTAATAATCTCTGCTTCTTTTTTTCCATCAATAATCATCTTAAAAATAATCCTGGTGCAAGCATTTCAAAAACTAAATTTCTAAAAAACATTAATCCTAAAATAAGTATTACTGGAGAAATATCTATAGAACCTAAGTTAGGTAAAAATCTTCTGATAAAATTAAGAGGTGGTGCTGTCAATTTATAGGAAATGTCTAAAATAGAATAAACAAAACGATTACTTGTATTTAAAACATTAAAGGCAACTAGCCAACTGAATATTACGTGAATAATTAATACCCAGATATAAAGACTCACTATGTTGTCAAACAGAATCAATATCGATTTCATTAATTTTTCTCCACGTAAATTGATGTGCTTGGAAATGCAAAAGATGCTCTATGTTTTTCAACAATATTTTTTATTTCGATAGCAAGAATATCTTTTACTTTCATCCATTCGAGATAATGTTTAGTTTTGGTAAAACATATTAATTTAATATCTATAGAGCTTGCTGCAAACTGATCAATTTTCACAGAAAGAATAGTCTTATCAGAAGTAGTGAAATGTTCACTTTTTTTAATATATTCTTCAATTTCTTTTTTAATATCAGAAAGTTGCTTGCTAGTTGTTCTATATTCAAGACCTATAATCCAGTTAATTCTCCTATTAGTGATTTGAGAATTATTTATTACTGCTTTCTCAGCGAACTGAAAATTAGGTATTGTAGCTAAGGATTTGTCAAATCTTCTTACAACAGTAGATCTAAAGCCAATAGACTCAACTGTTCCCTCTATAACATCCTCTACAAAAATCCAATCACCAACTTGGAATCTCCTTTCGACTAAAACTAAAATTCCTGAAATAAGATTCTTAAACAGGTCTTGTGCACCTAATGCAACTGCAACACCGAATAAGCCTAGACCAGCTATGATTGGGCCAATTTTAATTCCCCAAAGTTCTAATACCGCAGCTACTCCTAATATAAAAATTAGAACTTTAATTGCTTTTATAATCCAGTTCACAAGATCCCGAGAAATAAGATCTCCTATTGATTTTATGACAACTGAAAGTGGGCCAATTATTTGGTGAAAAGTCCAAAAAATTAAAATTGTGATCAAAGAACGATTAATAGTTTCAAGAAATTCGGCTGCTTGATTTTCAATAGTTAAATAACTTGTGGAAACAAAAAACCCTAAAACGATTGGAAAGAATTTTGCAGGTCCTTCCATAGAAAAAACTAACGAATTGTCAAAATTATTTGTAGTTTTCGACACGTATTTTTCTAATCGCTTAATGACAAATTTTGAGAAAATACCTCTCAAAAAAAGAAAAAAAAGGAATATTAACAAGGCTATAACGATTTCGGAAATATTAACTCCAGATATTCCTTTGTTCCAAACATCAAAAAACAAATTTTTAAAATTTTCTAATACTTCCATTCAATTATTTCTTTAACTTTGTTAATTCTTCTCCGGCTTCGAATATTTCCAGCCTTTTCCAACCAGTCTGCTTAAATACATTTAAAACTTTCTCACTTATACACATAACTTTTGAGTCTGTCATCAGCCCTTTAAGTGAATATTTTTTCATAAGATCAATAAAGCTTTCTGCGCTCCTTTTTGAGTAAACAAAAATTATGTCAGGAGGATGATCGTTAATTAAATTATTCGTATCTATATTTAATTCTTTAATCTTTTCTGAAGTGTAATTAATGATTTTTTCTATTAAAAAACCCTCTTTTTTCAGCTCTAGATCTAAGTCTGAAGTAATATTATCTCCGCACACATACGCTAAAGCTTTTTTTTTATCTAAGTCACCTGAATTAATAATAATATTCTTTAAAGCATTTATCGTTCCGCCAGCAGAAATTGTATTGTTATAGCCGTGTTGTCTTACAATCTTTTCTGTAATTGCTCCTACGCAGAAACAAAGTTTATTTCTATCTGATTTTAATAATTTAAGACTTCTTATTGCATTAGCACTAGTAAATATAAATGCATTATATTTATCAGGATCAATAGGATCAAGTTCTGCTTTAGAGATTTTTAAAGTGGGCACATGAATAATTTTATGACCTAAAGAAAATAGTTTGCCCATTAAATCCTCGGAGTCTATTAAGGGCCTTGTTATTATAATATTCATTTTTTTTTAAATTTTTCCCCAGCTAAATCTAATAATTTTTTCCCGACACTTTTTCCTATAAAAGAAGCATCAGCCTCTCTTCCTGTTAGTTCGTATTCAAAACTTTCTTGACCACTATCGGAAAAAAGCTGAGCTTTTAGTTTTAAATTATGGTTTTCAATTTCTGCTAGCCCGCCTATTGCAGTATCACAATCACCTCCAATTGTTTGAAGCATTTTTCTTTCAGCTATTGCGCATAAACTAGTTGTATTATCGTTTATTTTTTTTATTAAATTTTTAATTTCATCCTCTTTTCTACATTGCACAGCAATTATTCCTTGTCCCACTGCTGGTAAAATACGTTCGACATTAAATATGAAGCTAATCTTTTTATGGAGTTTAAGTGATTTTATTCCAGCGGCCGCAAGGATGATTCCGTCTAAGTTGTTCTCGTTGATTTTATTTATTCTAGTGTCAATATTTCCTCGAATATTAATTACAGAAATTTTATTATTGATTTTTTTTAATTGAAGCTCTCTCCTTTTTGAACTTGAGCCGATTTTTACACCATCTTTTAAATCTGAAATATTTTTAATTTTTTCACTAATGATTGCATCTCGGTAATCATTCCGTTTAACATATGCTCCAATCAAAAGATTCTCATTCTCATTGGCCTCCATATCTTTTAGGGAATGGACAGCAATATCTATTTCTTTTTTTAATAAACTTTCTTCAATTTCCTTACAAAATAAATTTTTTCCACCTATTTCTGAGATGTTCTTATTTAAATTTAAATCACCTGATGTTTTTATAGCTTTAAAATTAATATTTTCCTCTTTAAGGTCATTATTGTTTTTTATTAATAGCTCCTTAACTTTTTTCACATAGGCTAATGAAAGTTTACTACCTCGAGCTCCAATTGTAATTTTTGTCATTAATTGATTATATATTTGATAAAAATATTTTATACTATTTTAATTTTAAAAAGAGATGACAAAAAAGATTACATTTTTAGGAATTGAAACAAGTTGTGATGAAACTGCAGCTGCTGTAATTAGGGAAAACGATAAAGGCACTGCAGATATTTTATCAAATATCGTTTCAAGTCAGATTTCAGAGCATAAAAAATTTGGAGGAGTAGTACCTGAATTAGCTGCTAGAGCGCATTTAGAAAATATTGAATATATAATCAAAACTGCTTTAGAGGAAAGTAAAGTTTCTTTAAATGAAATAAACGGAATTGCAGCTACTGCGGGACCAGGTTTAATTGTATGCTTAACAGTTGGATTAAACATAGGTAAATCAATCGCTGCATTTTCAAGTAAGCCATTTGTTGCGGTCAATCATTTAGAGGGTCATGCTCTTAGTCCAGGACTAGAAAATAATATTAAATTCCCTTATTTACTTTTATTAATCTCCGGAGGTCACTCCCAATTTTTAATTGTGAAAGATATTAATGAATACGAACAATTAGGAACCACAATCGACGACGCTTTAGGCGAAGCGTTTGATAAAACTGCAAAAATGCTTGATCTAGGATATCCAGGAGGGCCGAGCGTTGAGAAATTTGCAAAATTAGGAGACAAAAACTTTTTTAAACTTCCTGAACCAATAATAAATAAAGCAGGATGTAATTTATCATTTGCTGGGCTTAAAACTGCTGTTTTAAGAGAGTCAAAAAAGATAAATGGTAGCGATAAATTAAAATTTAATCTTGCAGCGTCTTTTCAAAATACCATAAACAAAATTCTTTATAAAAAAACAAAAATTGCAATTGAAATGTTTAAAGAAAAAATAAATACATCGAATATAAATTTAGTCGTAGCTGGAGGTGTGGCTGCTAATATTTCGATAAGAGAAAATTTAAAAAAACTTTCAGACGAAATGGGATTTAAAACTGTTTATCCTAATTTAAAATTTTGTGGTGATAATGCTGCTATGATTGCCTGGGCCGGTATTCAAAGATTTAAAAAAAATTTATTAAATAATATAGATGTTGAAGCTAAATCTAGATGGCCTTTAGATAGAAATGCACCCTACATGAAAGGGCCAGGTTTAAAGTTATAATGAATTATTGGTTACTTAAATCTGAACCCGATGTCTGGTCGATTGAACAGCAAAAAAAAGCTGGCATAAAAGGTGCTGCCTGGGATGGAGTAAGAAATTATCAAGCTGCAAACAATTTGAGAAAAATGAAAAATAATGATTTATGTTTTTTTTATCATTCAAATATTGGAAAAGAAATTGTTGGTATAGTTAAAGTAATTAAATCAGCGTTTATCGATAAAACTGATAAGAAAAAGAGGTTTGTGGCCGTTCAAGTTAGGTTTGTAAGTAAATTTAAAAGGGCTATTTCTTTGGAAAAAATTAAAAAAAACAAGAAAATTTCTCATTTAGCGTTGATAAAACAGAGCAGGTTGTCAGTAATGCCAATAGATTATAAAAGCTGGAAAATTATTTGTAACATGGGTAAAGTATAAAAAAATTAGGGGTATTTGTGGCTAAAAAGAAAAAAAAGAAAAAATCAAAAGTAAAAAAGTCTAGAAAGAAATCTAGAAAAGTAAAAAAGTCTAAAAAAGTTAGCAGACCTAGGAAGAAAAATAAGAAATCCAGGAAAAGGAAAAAATCCAGAAAAAAAGCTAAAAAAACAAGACGAATTATCTTTAAAGCTCCTACGTACTCTAAAGACAGTGACGGTAATTCAGTTATAAGAGTGTCAGATAGTTGGGCAAATCATGCCTACGTGAACGACTCAAAATATAAAAAGAAATATAAAATGTCCATAAAAGAAAACGATAAATTTTGGGCTAAAGAGGGAAAAAGAATTACTTGGATGAAAAAGTATACCAAAATTAAAGATGTTAAGTACAGCAAAGATGAGGTTAAAATAAAGTGGTATTATGATGGAACTTTAAATGCTTCTGCTAATTGTATAGATAGACATCTAAAGAAAAATCCAAGTAAAACCGCCATCATATGGGTTGGTGACGATCCTGCTGATACAAAAAAGATTTCTTACAAAGAATTACATCAAAATGTTTGTAAGGCTGCAAACGGACTGAAGAGTTTAGGAATACAAAAAGGTGATAGAGTAACAATTTACCTTACTATGATACCAGAGCTGGCCTACATTATGTTAGCTTGTGCTAGAATAGGTGCAGTTCACTCGATTATTTTTGGTGGTTTTTCTCCGGACTCTATAGCAACAAGAATAACAGATTGTGAGTCAGAGTATTTGATCACAGCTGACGAAGGCGTAAGAGGTGGAAAAATTATTCCACTCAAAAAAATTGCCGATGAAGCTTTAGATCAATGTCCTGGCGTAAAGAAATGTGTAGTGGTGGAAAGAACGGGCAACCAAGTCGACTGGAACAATGAAAGAGACGTGTCTTACAAAGAACTAATTTCGTCTGTGTCCACAAAATGTGAACCAGAGGAAATGAATGCTGAGGACCCATTGTTTATACTTTACACTTCAGGTTCAACAGGAAAACCGAAGGGTGTTCTTCACACCACAGGTGGTTACATGGTTTACGCTTCAATGACACACCAGTATATTTTTGACTATAAATCTAATGATGTTTACTGGTGTACAGCCGATATTGGTTGGGTAACTGGTCATAGCTACATAATTTACGGTCCACTTTCAAATGGCGCTACAACAATTATGTTTGAGGGAGTTCCAAATTATCCTGATAGCTCAAGATGGTGGCAAATAGTCGATAAATTTAAAGTAAATATATTTTATACGGCTCCTACGGCAATTAGATCCTTGATGAGAGAGGGAGATAAACCAGTTAAAAAAACTAGTAGAAAAACATTAAAATTGTTAGGCACTGTTGGAGAGCCAATAAATCCTGAAGCTTGGATGTGGTATTATAAAACTGTTGGGGACTCAAGGTGTCCTATAGTTGATACCTGGTGGCAGACCGAAACTGGTGGAATTTTGATTGCTCCTCAGCCTGGGGCGATAGATTTGAAGCCTGGATCGGCAACAAAACCTTTCTACGGTATAAAACCTGTTCTAGTTGATAAAGATGGAAAAATTATAAAAGGTGAGGGTAAAGGACGACTTTGCATGGCGGCTTCTTGGCCAGGACAAATGAGGACGGTTTACGGTGACCACCAACGGTTTATTGATACATATTTTTCACAGTTTGATGGTAAATATTTTACCGGTGATGGTTGTCGAAGAGATAAAGACGGATACTATTGGATTACTGGAAGAGTAGATGATGTAATTATCGTATCAGGGCACAATTTAGGAACTGCTGAGATAGAAAGCGCTTTTGTGGCCCATCCAAAAGTTGCAGAGGCAGCGGTAGTAGGTTTTCCACATAGTATAAAAGGTAATGGCCTTTATTGTTATGTAACTTTAAACGCAGGTGAAAATCCAACTGGAGATCTTGAAAGAGACTTAAAACTTTGGGTTCGAAAACAGATTGGTCCAATCGCAACACCAGATGTTATTCAATTCGCACCAGGTCTTCCGAAAACTAGGTCTGGTAAAATTATGAGAAGAATTTTAAGAAAAATAGCTGCCAATGAGCCAGATAATTTGGGAGATACAACCACTCTTGCAGATCCTAGCGTTGTTGCATCCTTAGTAGAAAATAGACAAAATAAAAGTTAATTAAATTTCAAATTTTTTGTTAATTTTTTAAATTCATCCTTCATCAATCCCCATTTTAAATGAATAGAATTTAAAACTATTTTTTTATCTAGTGATTTCAATTCGTCTGCAATTGGCGACCAATAGTATAAAGCTTGGCCGCTCTCTTTAAAAGGATCATTTAAATAATATTTAGAAAAATTTATTTTCTCTATTCTTTCTAAAAAATTTTTTTTACCTCTATCAAAAATTTCATCACTTAGACCATTTTTTTTCTCATTTTCTAAAATATTTAAATAAATTTCTTTACAATCATTCTCTTTTAAATTTTTTTCTGAAATTAGGTAGGAGAAAACATAAAAAGCGCAATCTGCTAAAGCAACCACATAAATATTCCATTTCGCAATATTGATAGACTTTAAAAAAACTTCATCCTCCATCATGGCAATATACTTCACTCCAATTCTTGTTTTTAAATAACCGTATAGAGTTGTTTGACTAACATGAGCAGATCTCTCCTGAATGAAATTTTCTAAATCTTTTTTTGATTTAATACTTTTAAATAGTCCTGAAATTTTCCAAATTGGGATGACGTAATCCCAAATGTCAATTAGAGTGGTTCTAAGAGTGTTTCGCAATTTATTTAGATTCAATTTCACGTTGTATTTAAAAAACCCTTTGTTTACTTGTCTTATAGCATTTCAATTTGGTTTTGGGGTCCTTTTTTCTCTTTAAATTCAACTCATAATCAGTATGCTCCGCAACAATACGAGTACTTTTTACGTAAAAAGTTAAAAAAATAAACAGGGGGAAATATGTCAAATAAAGACGCATATTGGAATAAGACCAAAAACCATATGATAGTAACATTGGTTCTTTGGGCTTTCTTCTCATTAGTGATCTTCATGTTTGGTTCTGAACTGAACACGATGTCTTTTCTTGGCTATCCACTAGCATATTACATGACTGCGCAAGGTTCGCTTCTTGCCTTTGTGATAATTTTGTTTTGGACTGCAAATAAACAAGAAAAAATCGACGAAGAACATGGTTTCTCAGAAAGAGAGGATGACTAATGTTTAAAGGAGATTTTATACAAAACCTTCCTAAAATATATGGTACCTACACTGGTGGCTTTATAGTGTTCATCATACTGATGGCATTAGCAGAGCAAGCAGGTGTGTCAGCTAAAAACATCGGAGTGATGTTCGTAGCTTTCACGGTATTGATTTATGCCTTAATCGGATATTTATCAAGAACCGTTCAAGTAGATGCCTACTATGTTGCGGGAAGACAAGTGCCAACCGTATTTAACGGAATGGCAACAGCAGCTGACTGGATGTCAGGTGCATCATTCGTAGCTTTAGCGGGTGGAGTTTACTTTGGTGGCTATACTTATATGGCCTTCTTAGTAGGTTGGACAGGTGGATACGTACTTGTTGCAACTTTAATGGCTCCGTACCTAAGAAAGTTTGGATGTTACACAGTTCCTGATTTTATCGGAACACGATACGGCGGTAATCTTGTAAGAGCTTGCTCTGTATTCGTGCTTTTCATAGCATCATTTACTTACGTAACAGCTCAAATTAATGCTACGGGAACAATTGCTTCTAGAGCTCTTGGAATTCCGTTCGAAGCAGGTGTATGGGTAGGATTAATAAGTATCCTTATCTGTTCAATGCTTGGTGGAATGAGAGCCGTAACTTGGACACAGGTTGCTCAGTACATTGTATTAATCATCGCATATTTAATACCAGTATTCTGGATTAGTTCTAACGTAGGTGGAGGAATTTTCCCTCACTTGATGTTAGGTGATGAAGTTGCAAGACTTGGCGAACTTGAACAACAATTTGGACTAGTTAAAAACAGCGCCGCAGATATGAAAGCAGCTGGGGTACCAGGAGGATTGAAATACATCTCTGGAACTCACTCTGGAGTACCTGAAGGTGGAATGGCTGTCTGGAAATACTTATCGCTAGCGATTTGTATGATGGTAGGAACTGCATCGTTACCTCATATCTTAATGAGATACTTTACAACTCCTACAGTAAGAGCAGCAAGAAAATCAGTAGCTTGGTCGCTATTCTTTATTTTCTTACTTTACTCTTCAGCACCTATGTTAGCGACATTGTCTAAATTAGCATTAATGGATCCAAATCTACCAACTGGAATTATCGGAAAATCTATTTCTGAAGTTCAGTCAATAGAATGGGTACAAAGATGGTCTGAAGTAAAACAAGTATTTATCGCAGACTTTAATGGTGACGGAATACTTCAGTTGAACGAATGGTTCATGAGAGGTGACGTTGTAGTATTAGCTACTCCAGAAGTAGCGGGTCTACCGTTTGTAATCTCAGGACTAGTTTTTGCTGGTGGTATGGCTGCTGCCATGTCAACTGCTGATGGATTAGTTTTAGCGATCTCAAATGCGTTATCACACGACATTTACTACAAGATCATTAATCCAAAAGCGGAAACTGCTAAAAGACTATTAGTTGCTCGTACACTTCTAGTAATAATCGGAGCTGCTGGTGCTTACATAGCCTCTTTCAGGCTAACAAGTATCTTAGGTTCGGTTGCTTGGGCATTCGACTTTGCAATGTCAGGCTTATTCTTCCCACTTGTACTTGGTGTATGGTGGAAGAGGGCTACTAGAGAAGGTGCAATCGCTGGTATATTGGCGGGAATTATTTCAGGAACAGTTTACTTAACGTGGGTGTTCCCTAAATTCTCTGTACCAATATGGGGCGGTGTAAATACTCCATTCTTAGGTATTGACCACTTAAGATTTGGTTTAATTGGAGCACCAATTTGTTTAGTTGTAATGGTGGTAGTCAGTTTAATGACTAAAGAACCAAGTCCAGCTACACAAAAATTAGTAGACGATACGAGAATACCAACAGGTAAGGCTATTCTTGGTAAGCAACACTAATAAGTAATTATTTAAAATTAAAAGGGGCGATTTATTCGCCCCTTTTTTTTTACCTAAATCATGGTAATTTAGAAATATGATACCAACTTGGGCAATAATTTTAGATTATACTCTCGGAACAATAATGTGGACTTTAATTGGTCGTGCATTCATGAATATTTTTCAAAGAGAAGACTCCACCTTCTTTTTCATGAGAATATTTGTAAAAACTACAAATCCTATAATAAATCTATTTAAGTTCATTACACCAAGTTTCCTTTATGGACCTTTCATAGCCTTATATGTAGCTTGGTTTTTTTATTTATTCAGATTTTACGCAATGCCTTATATTCTCGGCTATGATGTTTGGGGGATGCTTGCATTTCCATTAGAAAGTGATTTTTCAAGACAATTATATCAACTGTTTAATTAATCTTATTTTTTTGACAAAATTTAAGATTAAAATATAAATATAGAATGGACAGTCTAATCAAAATCTCACCGTCTATTTTATCTGCTGATTTTAGTAAATTAGGTGCAGAAGTTATTTCTCTGGAAAAGGCGGGCGCTGATTATATTCATATAGATGTAATGGACGGTCATTTTGTGCCAAATCTCACTATTGGACCAGAAGTTATTAAAAAACTAAGACCCCTTACAAAAAAAATATTCGATGTTCATTTAATGATTTCTCCAGTAGATAATTTTATCAAAGACTACGCAAATGCAGGAGCGGATATCATTACTTTTCATCCTGAAGCTACAACAGACACTTCTAAAACTATAGAGTTAATAAAAAAAGAAAATAAAAAAGTTGGAATTTCTCTTAAACCAAAATCAAGTATTGATTTGATAAAAGATTATCTAAGTGAAATTGATCTGGCTCTAATAATGAGTGTGGAACCTGGATTTGGAGGACAAAAGTTTATGCCAGAAGTACTAGAAAAAACAAAACAACTTAGAGAAATAATAGAGTCAAAAGGCCACAAAGTTGACCTTGAAATAGATGGGGGAATAAATTTTCAAAATTGCGCTCTAGCAAAACAAGCAGGGGCAAATATTCTTGTTTCAGGATCAACCATCTTTAAAGAGAACAAAGGCGACCTTAAAAAAAATATAGAAATTCTTAGAAAAAATTAATAGATGTTTGGCTTAAAAGTTGCCTATTTTTATTTAGTTGCAGTTCAAATAACTTTTATCAAATTTTTTAAAAAAATTTATTTCCTATCTGATCATTATAATAAATCTTTAAAGTCAAAAATACCGACACAAGTTTATTTTAATCCAAATCCTTTTTTATTATCTCTTATTTCTCCTTTTAAAAAAAAATCCTTTAGAATTAATGAAATTAATGTCAATGACTTCTGGTTAGAAAGTAAAAATAAGAATGTTAAGGATCACCACAATTTTTTATGGCTAGATTTAATTGATAGAAAAATAGACGGCAAAAATATACAAAAAATTATTTATTTATGGATGCTGAAATATTCAAAATTTAAAAGAAAAATTTGGGAAAATTCAACCTTAAGTAATAGAATTATTAGTTGGATACTTAACATTGATATTATTATTAATAACGGTACCTTTGATTTTAAAAAAAATTTTTTCCAGAATATAATTTTACAATGTAACCATTTAAAAAAAAATATAAAATTTGAAAAGAATCCTATTAAAAAAATTGAGGCGTTATCCGCGCTAATATTATCAGGAATAATTTTTAAAGAATATGAGGAAAATTATAATATCGGTATTAAAGCGTTAGAAAAATTTGTTAATTCATATTTTGACGATGATGGGTTCCCATTAACCAGAAGTCCTAATGACCTAATATTTTTCACTAAATATCTTTTATTATGTTATGAAAACATAAAAGATGCTCAACAGTATATACCTGAATTCCTTGATGAAATTATAAAAAAAAATTTAATATGTATTAAATTCTTCAAAACCCCAAATAACCAGATGCCACTTTTTAACGGAGCTTCTGAAAAAATGCTTAATCATTATGAAAAATACCTTGAAAATTTAAAAGTTAGTAAAAAAGATAAAAAGGAAGCAATTGGTGGTATATTCCATGCAAAATCTAAACAACAAGTTCTATATTTTGACATTGGTGGTCCACCTAGCAAAGGTTTCTCAAAAAATTACCAATCAGGCCCTCTTTCTTTTGAATATTTTTTGGATGGAATAAAAATAATTACTAATTGCGGGTTTGGAAATAATATCTCTCCCAAGGCAGAACTTATTAGTCGATTAACTGCTAGTCAGTCTACATTGACTATTAATGATACTAGTATAACAAGGTTCGAGAGAAATAAGCTTATTAACAGAGTATTTGGAAATTCAATTAAAAACACTTTTAAAATAAGTGCTCAAAAATTTAAAAATAACAAAGATTTAGTTGGTTGTTCAGCATCACATAATGGGTATGAAAAAGACTTTAATTGTATTCATAAGAGAGAAATTTATCTAGATCAAAATAGTAATAAGTTGAACGGGATTGATCATATTTTTAAAAAGAAAGATGGAATTCCTATAAGATATGCAATAAGATTCCACTTAAGTCCTGAACTCTCTGCAGTCAAAACTATAAGTGGAAATAGTGCTTTGATACAATTATCAAAGAACAAATCACTTATTTTTACAGTTAAAGATGAAAATCTTGATATAGAGAAGAGCATTTATTTAGGAGGCGATAAAATATTAGATAATACTTGTATAACTATTTCTGGTAATCTAGTTAATAAAGATAAGTTTTTTAATTGGGAAATTAAAAAAAAGATTTAGTAATGAATTTAAAAATTAAAAACGCCTTAATTTCTGTATTTGATAAAGAAAGTATTCCCTCTTTATTAAGGTGTTTAAAAAAACACAATATAAAAATTATTAGCTCTGGTGGAACTTATAAATCTATAAAAAAACTTGGATACGATTGTATTGAATTATCTCGATATACTGGATTTAAAGAAATGCTTGATGGCAGAGTTAAAACTCTTCACCCAAAAATTCATGCTGGAATTTTACATGATAGAAAGAACAGGATACACAGAGGTGAAATGTCTAAGCAAAATTTTCCTTCAATAGATTTAATTGTAGTTAATTTTTATCCTTTCCAAAAAGTGGTTACAGGAACCAAAAATTCAAATGAAATAATTGAAAATATAGATATAGGTGGACCAACAATGGTTCGTGCCGCTGCTAAAAATTTTAAAAATGTAACAATAATTACCAATAAGAATGATTATTCCTCTCTTATAGCAGAATTAGAGAAAAATAATGGAAGGACTTCCTTAAAATTTAGAGAAATTATGTCCTCTAAAGCATTTGGTTTAACTGCATACTATGATGCTATGATTGCTAATTGGTTTAATAGCAAGTTAAACATTCAATTCCCAGAAAGAAAAACTATTTTCGGAAGAAAACTAAAAAGTTTAAGATACGGTGAAAACCCACATCAAAAAAGTTCTATATATATAAATGATTATGAAGATAAGAAACTTGGGTTTATTCAAATTCACGGTAAAGAATTGAGTTACAATAATTTTAACGATATTTTTTCTTCATTGGATATACTTGAATCTATCAAAGGAAAGGCAGCTACAGTAATTATAAAACATGCAAATCCTTGTGGTATTTCGGAACATAAAGATCCTATAGAATCATTTAGAAATGCTTATGCATGTGATCCTATTAGCGCTTTTGGAGGAGTAATTGCTTGCAATTATAAGATTAGCAAAAAAATAGCACAAGAAATAAGTAAAAATTTTCTCGAGGTAATACTTAGTAAAGGTTTCGATAAAGAATCTTTAAAAATTTTAAAGAAAAAAAAAAACTTAAGAATAATAGATATATCAAAATTCAAACCTAAAAATATTATGTCATTTAAAGTTTTCGATGGATCTTTTCTAATACAAAATAAAAATAAGGTGATCTTGGATAAAAATAAAATAAGATGTGTCACAAAACTAAAACCTAACAAGAAAGAACTGGCAGAAATAAAATTTGCTTTTAATGTGACTAAATATGTAAAATCTAACGCAATCGTTTTGTGTAGTAATTTTTCAACTATCGGGATTGGAGCGGGCCAACCTAGTAGACTTGATAGCTGTAAATTAGCGATTCAAAAAGCAAAGCAATTTCAACCAGGAAAAATTAGAAACTCAGTTGCCGCCTCAGATGCCTTTTTCCCATTTGAAGATGGTGTGCATGCACTAATCAAAGCAGGTATAAAAATAATAGTTCAACCTGGTGGATCAATTAGGGACCAGGAAGTAATAAATCTTGCTAATAAAGCAAAGATAAAAATGTTATTTACAGGTGTAAGACATTTTAATCATTAATTAATTTTATCTATTTTGGCAGCTAAAATAAAATCACTTTCGGCAAGACCTTTAATAGCATGTGTAAAAATTTTTACCTTACAGTAACCCCAACCAAAATGAATATCTGGGTGATGGTTTTCTGTCTCTGCAATATGACTTACTTTGTTTACAAATTTTTGACTTTCTTCAAAATTTTTAAATTTAAATTCTTTAGTTAAGTAAAAGTTTTCTTGTTCTCCTTTTTTAACTTCCCAGTCATCAACTTTTTTTAAATACTTGTGTATTTCACTTTTATCAAATGGTGGAATATTACCATCACATGCAATACATTTTTTTTTTGAAAGATCGGTCATTATAAAAATTTTCTTAACCAGTCGACAACTTCTTTCGGTTTCTCCTCTTGCAAATAATGTCCGCAATTAAGACCCTCGCCGACTGGTTTTGAAGTACTATAATTCTTCCATACATTCAAGACATCGCCCCAGACTTTTCCAGTGTCACTTTTGTTACCCCATAAAACTAGAAGAGGGCAACTAATCTTATTATTTTTTTCATAATCAACGTTATCCATATCTAAGTCACAAGAAGGTGATGCTCTATAATCCTCACATGATCCCCTAATAGTTTTATAATTAAAACATTTAACATACTCGTCGAAAGTTTCCTTACAAAAGTCCAAACTAGCTCCTCTTTTTGATAATTTTTTTTTCATATAATAATCAGCTGGTATTGAAGATAGCATTTTTTCTGGAAGATCGTAAGGTTGCATCATTAAAAGCCAATGCCATTTAGAGATAGACCAACCTTTTTTTTGAACAGTCCATATATGTCGATTTGGCATAATATCAAAAACTGCTAATTTTTTTATTTTCTCAGGAGCATCTAAGGCCATTCTATGCGCTACTCTTGCTCCTCGATCATGACCAACTAAGTTAAACTTTTCATAGCCTAGGCTCTTCATTAAATGGATCTGGTCATTTGCCATTGCCCTGAAAGAATAATTCAAATGATTTTCTCCGCCATCCTCTGGACCTACACTTTCTCCATAACCTCTAAGATCAGCAGCTACAATATAAAAGTTTTTTTTTAGTTCGTTGGCTATTTTATGCCATGTTACATGCGACATAGGATTTCCATGTAATAATAATAATGGTTCTCCTGAGCCGCCGTGTCTAAACGTAATTTCTGCTTGTCCAAAGCCGTGATTTTTAACAGTTAATTTTTCTTTTTTAAAATTTGAAAACATAATATGGAGCGGGCAAAGGGACTTGAACCCTCGACCTTCTCGTTGGCAACGAGACGCTCTACCACTGAGCTATGCCCGCAATTGAAAATAATTATAATATAGAGTATCTAGAATGGTCAACATAAATAAAATGTCACTACCAGAAACATGAAATTTTTAATATAGTAAATATATGAAAGCTTTTCCCGATGTAATACCTATTTTTCCTTTAAGTGGTGTAATCTACTTTCCTAAGACCAATCTTCCACTAAATATTTTCGAGCAAAGATATCTTGATCTTGTGAATGATACTTATGGAAAAGATAAACTTATGGGTATGGTGCAGTCGCAAAAAACTGGTGAAAGAGTATATAAAGTTGGATGTTTAGGACGAATAAGTGATTTGCAGAAAAGTGACGATGGTAGAATTTTGATTAACTTGACTGGAATTACAAGATTTAAAATTGTTGAAGAAATTGAGAATACGAAAAAATATAGAGAATTTAAAGTTGACTATAAAAATTTTGAAATAGATCTTAAAGACGTTTCAAGCACGCAAAATACAGAAAGTTTGATGAATAAGGCTAAGATTTTCTTTAAACGTAATGGATTATTACTTAATTGGAGAGAACTTGAAAAATTGGACGAGATTCAAAAGATAAATACACTTTCAATGATCTCACCGGTAACCAATGAGGAAAAACAAAAACTTTTGGAGTCATTAACAATTGAGGAAAAAATTGATGCCTTAGAAAATATTATGAGTTTTTATTTACACGAAGTGGGTTTTAATAATCAAACCGTGCAGTAAATTATCAATTAGCAGACTTGTTCATAGAGTCAAAAAAGTCTGAATTGTTCTTTGTATTTTTTAATTTAGATATCAAAAATTCTATACCATCCATTGTGCCCATCGGGCTAATTATTCTTCTTAGCACATTCATCTTAGACAATTCATCTTTAGCAAATAACAATTCTTCTCTTCTCGTGCCCGATCTTGTAATATCCAATGCCGGGTAAATTCTTTTATCTGCAACTTTTCTATCAAGAATTAGTTCAGAATTACCGGTTCCTTTGAATTCTTCAAAAATAACCTCATCCATACGACTCCCTGTGTCTATTAATGCTGTCGAAATTATTGTTAATGAGCCCCCCTCTTCTACATTTCTAGCTGCTCCGAAGAACCTCTTTGGCCTTTGCAACGCGTTTGCATCTACGCCTCCAGTCAATACTTTTCCTGAACTCGGTATGACTGCATTATATGCTCTTCCCAGTCGTGTAATTGAATCTAATAAGATAACGACATCTTTTTTATGCTCCACCAGTCTTTTCGCCTTCTCGATTACCATTTCTGCCACTGCAACGTGTCTTGAAGCAGGTTCATCAAATGTCGATGCTACGACCTCCCCTTTCACTGATCTTTGCATATCAGTAACTTCTTCTGGTCTTTCATCGATAAGTAGGACCATTAAATAACATTCAGGATGATTAGCCGTTATTGATTGAGCAATATTTTGGAGGATTATTGTCTTACCAGCTCTTGGTGGTGACACAATCAAAGATCGTTGCCCCTTTCCAATCGGGCTCACCAAATCTATCAATCTAGCAGTGTTATCTGGTTTTTTCTCGATTTTAGTTGTTTCAACTTCTAGCTTAATTCTTTCGTTTGGATAAAGCGGTGTTAAGTTATCAAACGCGATTTTATTTTTTCCTTTATCTGGGTCATCAAAATTAATTTTGTTTACTTTCAGGAGAGCAAAGTACCTCTCTGCATCTTTTGGTCCTCTGATTTCGCCTTCTACGGAATCTCCTGTCCTTAATCCAAATCTTCTAATTTGACTTGGACTAACATATATATCATCTGGACCTGGTAGATAATTTGACTCAATAGCTCTTAAAAAACCAAAGCCGTCTTGAAGCACCTCTAAAACACCAGTGGCTGTTATCTGCTCATTTTTTTCAGCAAGTTTTTTTAAAATTGCAAATAATATCTCTTGCTTTCTTAATGTACTTGGATTCTCAATGCCTAATTTTTCAGCTTCATTAATAAGCTCTGCAGGATTTTTTTGCTTTAATTCTTGTAAGTTCATGTGATTATTATTTTTAAAGGAATGTTATTAAAATATATGAGTTTTTTCGGAAAATTCAACCCCTAATTACAAGGGTTTAAATATAACAACAAAAATCACTACGATCAGTATAATTGTGGGTATTTCGTTGTATATTCTGAAAAATTTAGACGATTTTTTATTAATATCTAAAGCAAAATCATTTAAATATTTGCCTAAGCTGAAATGATAGAATGTTAAAAGAACCATCAGTATGATTTTGATTTGAAACCAGAGCTCAGAGAATATTGTAAAAGTAAGTGTGTGAACTAATAGCAAACCAAACAACCAAGACAATAACATAGCGGGCATCATTATATAATTATAAAGTTTTCTCTCCATTATTTTAAATATTTCTTTTTGTGAAGGATGGTCTGCTTGCGAATGGTAAACGAAGATCCTAGGTAAATAAAGTAGACCTGCCATCCAAGAAATTACTGCTATTAAATGAAGTGATTTAAATAATAAATATAAATTCATTCTATAAGTAGTTGCTGACTAGCTTTTCAAACAATTTTATATGGTCTGAACTATCATTTAAACAGGGCACCATATCGAAGTTTTTTCCACCGTTTTTGATAAAGCTTTCTCTACCTTGAATATTTATTTCTTCTAAAGTTTCAACACAATCAGATGCAAATCCTGGACATATAACTAATATTTTTTTAATCCCTTTTTTGGGAAGGGATTCTAATGTTTTATCAGTATATGGGGTGAGCCATTCTTGTGGTCCAAATCTAGATTGAAAAGTGGTTTGTATATCTATTTCTTGGAATTCTTCTTTCATTAGTCTCGTGGTTTTATGACAATAACAATGATATGGGTCTCCTTTGTCAAAATAAGATTTTGGAATCCCGTGATATGACGAAATAATTAAATCCGGTTTCCATTCTATTTCATTTAATTTTATTTTGATACTATTTATTAAAGCCTTTATATAAAGCGGCTCAGTTTCGTAATGTGGGATGACTTGTAAACTTGGTTGCCATCTCATTTTCATTAAACTTCTATAAACCTCGTCACATACTGTTGCAGTTGTTGCTGCAGCATATTGAGGATATAAGGGCAATATAATAATATTCTCGCAACCCAAATCTTTAAGTTTGATAAGCTTTGATTTGATGCTTGGATTTCCATATCTCATTGCAAAGTCAACAATAGTGTTTTTGTTCCCAATTTTTCTGTCAAGTTTGTTTGATTGACATCTCGTAAAATATAATAAAGGGGATTCATTTGTGTCTTTTCTCCAAATTTCCTTATAAGCCTTTGCAGTTTTAGAAGGTCTAAAAGTTAAAATGAAAAGATTCAATATAATTTGCCAAATAAAAGGATTTAGCTCAATTACTCTTCTATCTGAAAGAAATTCTTTTAAATACTTTCTAATATCCCACCAACCTGTAGAGTCCGGTGTTCCAAGATTTATGATTAAAACACCTGTTTTGCCAAAGTTAACTTTTGGGTGATTGTTATCCATTATGACTCCTAAAAAATTTTATTAAACTATCTACCTTAGCAGGGTCTGTTTCCGGAAGTAACCCGTGTCCCAAGTTAAAAACATAAGGAATATCTTTAAAAATTTTTATGTATTTCGTCGCTGCTATCTTTATTTCTTCTTCAGTATCTAACATTACTCTAGGATCCAACCCGCCTTGAAACACCACATCTTTTAAATTATCTCTAATCCATAATGGATCAACGTCTTTGTCTAAACTTATACAATCTGGTTTTACAGTTTCATTAAATTCTTTATATTTTTCATTAATTCCTTTGGGAAAGCAGATATTGGGAATTTGGGACTTCTTACAAAAATCGACTAATTTTTTATTTGGTAAAAAGCAATAATCGTTCATATTATCGATTGGTACTAGTCCTGCCCAAGAATCGAAAATTTGAACAACGTCAGCACCAGCATTAATTTGGTTTTTTATGTGTATACACAAATATTCATGAAGTTCTTCAAAAATCTGTTTAATGTTTGAATTAAAAATTTTTAGTTTTTCAATATTTAAATCAGAATTATTTCCCTTAATATTTAGCATATATATTATCAACGTCCACGGTGCGCCAATAAAACATATTAAAGATTTCTTTTTATCTAATTTTTTTCTAGTAATTTCTATTGCTTTATAAACTGGACTTAGTTTTTGTGAAAATTTTTTTTCGTTATTAATTAAAAGTTCACTCATCTTAAACTCACTTAACTTAGGCCCTAGATTTTTTTCAAAGTTTACTTCTTGACCTAAAGCGTAGGGAACCATTAAAATATCAGAGAATATAATCGCAGAGTCAAGGTTGAATCTTTTGATAGGTTGAAGTGTTATTTCTGAGCTTAATTCACTATTTAAACATATTTTTATAAAATTTGGATTTTGAGCTCTGATTTTACGAAATTCCGGAAGATACCTTCCAGCTTGTCTCATAAACCAAATTGATTTGCAAGTTTTCTTGTTTTTTAAAATATTTTTAAGTTCACTCATATAAATAAAAATTATTTTATAATTATAGATTAGATACTTGGTTCTGTTTAATACACATATAACTTTTTATACATATTTTATACATGTCAAATTCTCGTAAAAACTCTTTATTTGATGATATTATTAGGCTTATAAACACCGGTAAAACAACATTATTAACATAGAATAAGATGTTTAATTTTTGTTAATTACTGTTAACTTTTTCATAATCCTTTTAAAAAGAGTGGAAAAGATTAGTTTATCATTTATTTATTAACAAATATATGAACGAAAAATACAATGTATACCTTGTGTCTGATTCCACTGGGGAAACTCTTGATAGAATATTTCTATCTTTAAAATCTCAATTCGCAAATTTCGAATATGAGAAAAAGGAATTCGCATTCGTGAGAACTGAGCAACAGATAGACAAAATAATTAAGGAGTGTAATGAAGTAAATAATGCTTTAATTTTATATACAATAGTTGAAACAAAACTAGCGAAATATATCTCAAGTTTGAGTGAAAAAAACAATTTACCTTGTTTCGGTATTCTAGGGAATCTTATTTTAAGTTTCTCAAAATTATTAAATCAAAAAGCAATCCATAAACCGAGCGCTCAACATGTCCTCGATGAAGATTATTACAAGAGAATCGAAGCTATCCAGTTTACTATGTCCCATGATGATGGAAAAAAAGTTGACGATATTAATGACGCTGATGTTATTTTATTAGGTGTAAGCAGAACGAGCAAAACACCTACCTCAATATATTTGGCGAATAGAGGCTATAAAACAATAAACATTCCTTTAGTGCTTGATCAGAAAATTCCAAAAGATTTAACTTCAAATAAAAAGACATGTGTTATAGGTTTGGTTGCTGATCCTGAAAGGTTGGCCGATATTAGGAGAAATAGAGTTGCTATAATGAAAGATACTAATCTAAAAGATTATACAAATCTTGACTCCATAAGAAAGGAAGTGAATGATTCTAAAAATCTCTTTAAACAAAATAATTGGCCAATTATCGATGTTACCAGAAGATCAGTTGAAGAAACTGCAGCCTCGATTTTAAAGATAATCGAAATAAAAAAACATAAATGAAATTAATTTTAGCTTCCAAGAGCGGCGTAAGAAAAAAAATTTTGGATGAAAATGATATTAAATCTGATGTAATAATTTCAAACGTTGACGAAGACGAAGTTAAGTCTTCTCTTATCGCAGAAGGGGCAGATCCACTTGTTATCTCTAAGAATTTGGCAGAGATGAAATCTATTAAGGTAAGCAGCAGGCACCCTGATAGACTTGTTTTGGGAGCAGATAGTGTTATTTCATTGAATGGAGAATTAATTAATAAACCGTTAGACCGGGCAGATGCTTTGAGCATTTTAAAAAGATTAAATAATTCAGTTCATTATTTAATTAGCTCTGTATGTATTTCTAAAAACGGATCGATGATTTGGAATCATACCGACTCCTCAGAATTAAAAATGAAAAACCTTTCATTAGATGAACTAAGTATTTATTTAAAAAAAATAGACACAAAAACATTATTATCCTATGGAGTATATCAAGTAGAGGCTGATGGTCTTGAACTATTTGAGTATATTAGAGGCGACCGAGATTCTATAATGGGATTGCCTGTAAAAGAAATTATAAAATATATTAAACATTATAAAACATGATAAAAAAATATGGAATAATCGGAAACCCTATTAGACACTCTTTGTCACCAGTTCTTCATAATTACTGGTTTAAAAAATATAAAATCGACGCAGAATATTCTATTATTGATGTTAAGAATGATGATTTGAAAAATATCGTAGAAAATATAAAAAATAAAAATTTAAGCGGAATTAATGTAACTCTTCCATATAAACAGAAGATAGTTCCGTATTTAGATATTCTAGTAAATGATGCTGAAATCACTAATTCAGTCAATACACTTCATATCGATGATCGTGGGTATGTTATCGGAGAAAACACAGATGTTTTTGGTTTACAAGCAGCTTACTTAAAAGAACTAGATAACTCTTTGAGAATGAAGGCGTTAATTATTGGCGCTGGCGGAGTGTCTCCTTCGGTAATACTTTCGTTACAAAAATCAGGTGTATCTAATATTTCAATAATTAATAGAACAATAGAGAAGTGTAAATTTTTAAAAAGAAAGTTTAAGTTCTTAAATATTTTAGAATGGAAAAATATTAAATCGGAATTAAATAAATTTGATATCATAATAAATGCTACAAGCTTAGGACTCAAGAATGGTCAAGATTTCAATTTTAAATTTGAGAATACAAAAAAGGATTTAATTTACATTGATACAATTTATAATCCTCTTGAGACAAAAACTTTGAAATTTTTAAAAGGACGAGATATTAAAGTTTTTAATGGCCTAGAAATGTTCATTTATCAAGGACAGAAGGCATTTTACCTTTGGAACAAAATAAATCCTGAAATTGATCAGGATTTAATAGACTTATTAGTATCAAAACTAAAATGAAAAAAATTGGTATAACAGGATCTTTAGCCTCAGGAAAAACAACCGCGTGTAGACTTTTGTCCTATAAAAAGGGACCATTTTTTAGCGCAGATTCATCCGTCAAGCAATTGTATAAAAAAAACTTGTTAAAAAAAATTTTGTATAAAAAATTTCAAATCAAAAAGAACTTAAACCTAAAAAAAGAGATGAGAGAAAAGGTATTAAATAGCAAGTCAAATTTAATAATGCTTGAAAAAATTCTTCATCCTTTAGTTAGGAAAGAAATGAATAAGTTTATAAACACAAATAAGAATAAAAAACTCTTATTTTTTGAAATACCTCTTTTAATTGAGAACAATTTAATGAAAAAGTTTGATTATATTATCTTTATAAAAGCAAAAAAAAGTATAAGACTTAAGAGGTTCAAAAAAAAAGGAGGAAGCCCAAAGCTTTTTAATTTACTTAATAGCAAACAACTTAATGATAAAAAAAAAATAAAATTTTCAGATTATACAATTACAAATGAAAAAAATTTAGAGTATTTAAAAAAAAAAATATTACATATGTCTAAAAAATTATGAGTGAAGTTTTTCTAGATACCGAAACAACTGGTTTATCCTTCAAAGAAGGCCATAAAATTGTTGAAATTGCATGCATTGAAACAAGAGATTTAATCCCTACTGGTAATGTGTTTCATAAATTGATAAATCCATTAAGAGATGTTCCTCAGGCGGCCTTCGAGATCCATGGTTTTAGTCAAGAATCTTTAATTAAGGAACCTATTTTTGAAAAAATAGCAGATGAGCTTTTAAATTTTATTGATGGAAAAAAAATAATTATTCATAATGCACCTTTTGATTTAGGTTTTCTTAATGGCGAGCTTAAACAAATAAAGAAAAAACTCATTGATAAAAGTTTAGTAGTAGACACTCTTACGATCGCAAGAAACAAGTATCCTGGTAGTTCCAACTCGTTAGACGCATTGTGCAAAAAATTTAACATCGACTTGTCAAAAAGAATTAAACATAATGCATTATTAGATTGTGAACTGTTAAGAGAAGTTTACATAAATCTCTTAGACGCAAAAGAACCAAAATTCAATTTGTTATCCGACAACCCTGACCAAAAACTTACAAAAAATCACAGGTATAATAAAAATGTAGTAGAGATCCCAGAAGAAGAAATTAATTTACATAAAAATTTTATAAAAAAAGAGATAAAAAAAAATTATTATTGAATTCTATTTTCGCTATACAGCTTTTGAAAATCAATATTTTCATTAATCTTGACATCTTTAAATCCCGAACTTTCGAATAAACTTATAAATATTTTTCTAAGACCGCTATAAACTTCCGACGGTACATGTATAAGAACTATCTTCTCAATTTCATTTTTTGCAATTTCATCTTTTGTTAATTGTACAATTGTTGAAAACTCAATTTTGGTATTGATTTTTTCGAAGTTATCCTTTGTGGGAGTCAAACTAAGAGTTAATATTACTTCAATAATATCTTTCTCGATTTGATTGCTCTTTATATCAATGTTAATTTTATAATTTGCAATATTCTTAGAGAGAAGGAAAAATACTTTTGGATTTGGAATACTGAACTCCAAATTTTTAATATACTTGCCTATAATTTTATAATTCATCTTTTTTCTTGTTGATTATTTCACCATCTATGGTTTCTTTTTCTTTTTGAGGACTTTCTGCTTTCTTTATTCTTAAAGTGAACCTCAAAAAAATATTTCTTGTAAAAGGAATTAATAATAAAAACCCAATTAAGTCAGTAAAAAATCCTGGAATTATTAATAAAGTAGCTGCTAATGCTATTGAGGCTCCAGAGATAATTTCATAAATTGGAGCTTTATTTTGATATAAGTTTACCAAACCGGATCTTAAAGTTTGTAGACCTTGCTTTTTTGCAAAATAAACTCCTACAATCGCAGTGAGAAAAATGAGAGAAATTGTGTTTATAGCACCAATTTCTGCTCCAATTTTAATCATCAAGAATATCTCAATCGTTGGTAAACCTATTAAAATTAGAAAAAATGTGTTCATTTGTCTGATACAAAATTATATTATTCATGTATATTTATCAAATTATGAGTAACAGTTTTGGATATTTAGATATAATTTTACTTGGGATGATAGCAGGTTTTATAATTCTGCGATTAAGAAGTATATTAGGCAGAAAAACAGGACATGATTCCAAAGTTTACCCAAGTTTTGCTGAAAAAAAATTTAGTATTCCTCAGCAAGACGCAAAAGCAGTAAAGAAGAATTTAGAAACCTTAGAGGGAAAAGATAAAAAAGAGTTCTTGAAGGGTGCAGAAATAGCATATGAGAGTATTTTAACTTCTTTTGCCACAGGTGACCTAATAAAATTAAAAGCGTTATTAACATCAAATATGTTTTCAAATTTCTCAGAAGCAATCAAATCTAGAAATAAAGAAAACATTAAATCAGAGTTTACATTTATAGGCGTGAAAGAATCTTCAGTTGAAAATTATGAAAAAATAAAGGATAATTTATTTGCTACTGTAAAATTTGTAGCTGAGGTAATTTCAGTTAAAAGAGATAAAGATAACAAAATAATCGAGGGAAATCCTGATAAGATAAAATTTGTGACTGATAACTGGCTATTTACTAAAAATGTGAATCAAACTAGCCCCAACTGGTACTTGTCAAAAATAAACAGCTAGTGAATAAAAAAAATAATCTTTCAAAAGAAGATGAGAAGCTTTGGCAAGATTATATCAAAAATCCATCTGATGTACATGATAAGGAAGCTAGTTATTTAGAATTAAAGAAACAATCAAGAAGATTTAAATTTGATCTTCATGGATATAATTTAAATGATGCTAATAAAAAAGTTGGAGTCTTAATTCAACATTGTTTAAAAAATAAGATTAGAGAACTTTTATTAATTACGGGTAAAGGCATTCATTCTAATGTAAACAAAAATATATATACTTCTAAAGATTTTGGTAAATTAAAATATTCTGTGCCTGAATTTATTAAAACTCATGAAGAATTAAATAAATATATTATTTCTATTCAAGATGCTGAAAAAAAAGATGGTGGCGAAGGTGCAATTTTAATTAAATTTAAAAATTTAAAGGATAAATTTTGAAAGATCAGTATCTTTAACAAGGTTACCAAGATTTTCTCGAACATATTTGCTGTTAATAGTAATTTTCTCTCCAGCTTTATCAGTTGCATTAAAACTAATGTCATCTAGAACTTTTTCTATGATAGTATGAAGTCTTCTTGCTCCAATATTTTCTACAGAAGCATTTACCTCAGCAGAAATTTTAGCAAGCATATCTATACCATCTTCAGTAAATTCCAAATCAACGTCTTCAGTTTTTAATAGAGCTTTGTATTGTTTAATTAAACTATTATCAGGTTCTTTTAAAATTCTTTTAAAATCATCTTCATTAAGAGCATTTAATTCTACCCTTATCGGCAATCTTCCCTGAAGCTCCGGTAAAAGATCTGAAGGCTTCGCTAATTGAAAAGCCCCTGAAGCAATAAATAAAATATGATCTGTTTTTATCGGACCGTGCTTTGTGCTTACCGTAGTTCCTTCTATTAATGGCAATAAATCTCGCTGAACTCCCTCTCTTGAAACATCTCCGCCTACTCTGTCGCTTCTCGCAGAAACTTTATCAACTTCATCTAAAAACACGATACCATTTTCCTCAGTCGCCTTTTTGGCTTCTTTTATAATTTTATCCTCCTCAATCATTTTGTCCGACTCTTGAGCAATCAAAATACCGTGAGACTCTTTAACTGTCATTTTTTTCTTTTTACCTTTTTTATTACCTAAAGATTTACCTAAAATATCTCCCAGGTTAACCATCCCTACGTTTCCGCCAGGCATTCCTGGTATTTCGAAGCTTTGCAGCCCGGAAGAGGCATCTTGTACCTCAATTTCGATTTCGTTATCATCGAGGTCACCGTTTCTTAATCTTTTTCTAAAACTTTCTCTAGTGGCTATACTAGCTTTGCTACCTACAAGAGCATCTAAAACTTTTTCTTCAGCTTTTAACTCGGCTTTAGCTTTTACCTCTTTTCTCTTTCTCTCTCTCTCCATAGCGATTGCAATTTCGATTAAGTCCCTTATTATCTGCTCAACATCTCTACCGACGTACCCAACTTCTGTAAACCTTGTTGCTTCTACTTTGATAAAAGGTGCCTCGGCTAATTTTGATAGTCTTCTTGAGATTTCAGTTTTTCCAACTCCTGTAGGTCCAATCATTAATATATTTTTTGGTAGAACTTCATCTCTCATTTCATCAGTAAGAGCTTGTCTTCTCCACCTGTTTCTCAGTGCTACCGCTACAGCTTTTTTCGCTTCCTTTTGACCAATAACGTACCTATCTAATTCAGAAACTATTTCTCTTGGTGATAGGGCACTAACTTTAGACCCGTCGTTTTTAGAGCCTTTTACTAATTTTAGATTTGTTTCTTTTTTTGATTTGGACATTTAAATTTTCTCAATTGTTATATTGTTATTTGTGAATACACAGATATCAGAAGCAACCTTTAATGCCTTTCTAGCTATATTTTCCGCTTTCATGTCAGTATCTATTAAAACTTTTGCAGCAGCTAAAGCATAATTTCCACCAGACCCGATTCCAATTATTCCGTCTTCAGGTTCTAATACATCCCCAGTACCAGATATTATAAAGCTATGATTTTTGTCTGCAACTGCCATCAAAGCCTCAAGTCTCCTTAAAAATTTATCACTTCTCCAGTCTTTTGCTAATTCAACAGCTGCTCTTTGTAAGTTGCCGGCGTGTTTTTCTAATTTTGCTTCAAGTCTTTCAAATAAAGTTAAAGCGTCTGCAGTTGAGCCGGCAAATCCTGCGATTACACCTCTGCTATCAATTTTTCTAACTTTCTTAGCCTTGCTTTTTAAAACTGTATTACCAAGACTGACTTGGCCATCACCTGCTACAATGGTCTCCCCTCCTTTTCTAAGAAGGACAATTGTAGTACCATGCCATTTTTCAGCTGTATTCATAGAGTTATATGTGGAGATTATTTTAGGATCTTCAATAGTGATTTATTGATAAAATGACCATTTAAATATATATCAAAGGTAAATCATGTATAGTTTATGAGTAGAAAAGCAAAAATTACTAGGAAAACAAAAGAGACCAGTATTTCTGTCGCGGTCAATCTAGACGGAAAAGGAAAGTATAAAATTAAGACTGGAATAGGTTTCTTAGACCACATGTTGGAGCAATTATCAAAGCACTCACTAATAGACCTAGAAGTGAAAGCAAAAGGTGATACGCATATAGATTTACACCACACTACGGAAGATTCAGGCATAGCTATAGGAGAAGCTATTAAAAAAGCAGCAGGTAATCGAAAAGGAATTACACGATACGCATCAACAATGATTCCTATGGATGAAACTTTAAGTCGAGTTTCGATTGATGTATCGAATAGGCCTTATTTAATTTGGAAAGTAAATCTTCCGGTTGAGAAACTTGGTGAGATGGACACAGAATTATTTAAAGAATGGTTCCAAGCTTTTTCGCAATCAGCTGGAGTTACTTTACACATAGAAAATATTTATGGTGAAAATAGTCACCACAAGATTGAGTCATGTTACAAAGGTTTAGCTAGATCATTAAAAGATGCTTTAGCAATTGATAAAAGAATTAAAAACTCAATACCTTCGACAAAAGGCTCTATTTAAATTTGATGAACGTCACAATTGTTGACTACCAATCGGGCAATATTAGCTCTGTCATAAATTCTTTTACAGAGGTTGCTAAAGGTAAAGTTAATCTAGAGGTAACTTCAGATATTAATAAAATTAGATCTAGTGACAAGATTGTTTTACCAGGACAAGGTTCATTTAAAAGCTGTGTAGACTCTCTTAATAGTATTAACGGATTAGTTGATACGCTAAAAGAGTTCGCAATAACAAATAAGAAGCCTTTATTAGGTATTTGCGTGGGCTTACAAATGTTTGCTGATATTGGGTATGAAGAAGTGGAAACAAAAGGTCTAGGATGGATGTCTGGTAAAGTTTCTAAAATTGATAATCAAAAGGGAAAATTTAAACTTCCACACATTGGTTGGAATGAAATTGAAATTCAAAAAGAAAGTAGAATATTTAAAAATATTAAAAACAAATCTCATATGTATTTCGTTCACAGTTATGAATTTATTCCTGAGGATAAATCAGTCATTTCATCAACAACAGATTATGCATCTAAAATTGTTTGCTCTGTTGAAAAAGATAATTTATTTGGAACACAGTTTCACCCTGAGAAAAGTGATAAAACTGGATTAAAAATAATTGATAACTTTATAAAACTGTAATGAAGATATTTCCAGCAATAGATATCAAAGATAAAAAATGTGTAAGATTAATCAAAGGAGACTTTGAAAATAAAACCGAATACGAAACTTCACCCATTGATCAAGCTGGTAAATATAAAGATTATGGTTTTAAAAATTTACACATTATTGATTTAGATGGAGCGCTAACTGGTAAGACAGTTAATATAAATATTATTCAAAAAATAGTAAGTAAATATGATTTAAAAATTGAAATAGGCGGTGGTGTAAGATCTTTTGATAGCATTAAGCAATACATTGATGCAGGTGTTGAAAAAGTAATTCTAGGAAGCGGTGCGATTAAAAATAAAGAATTTTTAAAAGAGGCCTGTGAAAAATTTAAAGGTCAAATTGCTTTAGGATTAGATGCAAAAAATGGAAATCTTTCTGTATCTGGTTGGAAAGAAAATCTAAATGTCAAAACCATAGACTTTCTTAAGGAAGTAAATAATTATGGAGTAAGTAGAATTATTTATACAGATATTAACAGAGATGGAATGAAAACCAGCCCTAATTTAGACGAGACTGTTAAAATTGCAGAGCTTTCTAATTGCCCTGTAGTGATTTCAGGTGGTGTTTCTTCAATAAGTGATATTAAGAAAGCTAAAGAATTTAATAATAAAAACATTGAAGGTATTATTGTTGGTAAAGCTATTTACGATGGTGATATTAAGCTTGATGAGTTAGCAAAGGAGATTAATGCTTAAAAATAGAATTATACCTTGTCTTGATGTTAAGAATGGAAGAGTTGTTAAAGGTATTAACTTTGTTGAATTAAAAGATGCCGGAGATCCAGTTGAACAAGCTAAGATTTATAGTGATGGAGGCGCGGATGAGATTTGTTTCTTAGATATAACAGCATCAAATGAAAATAGAGAAACAATTATTGATATTGTGAGAAAAACTGCAAAAGAATGTTTTGTTCCTTTAACTGTTGGAGGTGGAGTTAGAACTATTCAAAATATTACCGATTTATTGTTAGCAGGTGCAGATAAAGTTTCTATTAATACTGCTGCTGTAAAAAATGTCGACTTGGTTAAGGAAGCTTCAAAAAAATTTGGATCTCAATGCATTGTTGTTGCGATCGATGCAAAAAAAGTTTCAGATAATAAATGGGAAGTATTTACACATGGTGGAAGAAATAAAACTGGTATCGATGCAGTAGATTTTGCTAAAAAAGTAGAAGAAAATGGAGCTGGAGAAATTTTATTAACTTCAATGGATAAAGATGGAACTAAATCCGGTTACGACGTTGATTTATTAAAAACAGTTACGAATAACACCAATATTCCTGTAATAGCTTCCGGTGGAGTTGGAACTCTAGATCATTTATATGATGGCATAGTCAAAGGTGGAGCAAGTGCAGTTTTAGCGGCCTCTATTTTTCATTATGGCGAATATAAAATTAAAGATGCTAAAGAATATTTGAATTCTAAAAATGTATCGGTAAGGTTATAAAATGTTTGAAAACTTAGAACAATTAATTAAAACAATCAGAGAGAGAAAAAATTCTTCTCCTGATAAGTCTTATACCAATAAACTTTTGAACGATAAGAACCTAAGTGTTTCAAAAGTAAAAGAAGAAATAGGCGAGTTAATAGAATCTGTGGAAAAAAATTCAAATAAGATACACGAAGCTGCTGATGTGGTTTATCATTTGATGGTTTACTTAGAAGCTAACAACATAAAAATTGAAGATGTGATGAGCGAACTTAAGAAGAGACAGAAATGAGTTACGACAAAAATAATATATTTGCTAAAATTTTAAGGGGAGAAATTCCGTGTAAAAAAGTTTATGAAAATGATCATGTTTTAGCTTTTCATGATATTAATCCTCAAAAGAAAGTTCATGTTTTAGTTATTCCTAAAGGTGAGTACGTAGATCTTAATGATTTCAACAACAAAGCTTCAGATAAAGAGATTGTAGAGTTAAACAAAGCAGTGACGCATGTCGCAAACTTAGTGGGCGCAAAAGATAAAGGATATCGAACTTTAACTAATATTGGAAGTGATGGTGGGCAAGAGGTTCCTCATTTACACTTTCATATATTTGCAGGTGAAAAGATCGGAAAGATGGTTAGCTGATGGTTTCGAGAGTAAAAAGATATTTTTTAGAAATTAGAGATTTTTCAAAAACAGTTGATTTAAATCTCCCAGAAAATTTTCAAATTATTTTGGATGATAAAGATAATTTTCATTTAAATAGATTTTTTTATAAACAAATAGGCGTAGATCATTACTGGAGAGATAGATTACTTTGGTCTGATAGCGAATGGGTAAAGTATGTTACAAATAAAAATTTAGAAACACATGTTCTAAAAAAAGGTGAAGATTTAGTAGGATATTACGAACAAGAATATCATCCTGGATCAAATGAAGTAGAGCTTATTAATCTAGGGGTACTAAAAGAATTTAGAGGTTTGAAGCTTGGCTCAACACTTGTAAATCATGCCATTGCAAGTGCATCAAGAAAAAATCCTAAGAGAATGTGGGTTCATACTTGTAGCTTAGATCACAAACATGCGCTGCAAAATTACAAGTCAAAAGGTTTTGAAATTTTTAAAGAAGAAGAAATCGATTTTGTAGCTTAGTTTATTTCAGGTACTTTAAAGGTACCTTTTTTAAAAACGTCATTTTTAGCAACAATATTTAGGGAGAAATTTATACTATTGTTGTATTGATCTTTAATCTCCCATCCCTTCAAATCTAAATTTTTTTTGTCAAAAAAAACTGTAATTTCGTTATCACCAAAATAAATAAGTTTAATTATTTTATCAGTTAACTCTAATTCCCCTGATTGCACAATTTCTAAAAGTTTATCTTTATATAAAATATTTAAGAACGGTGATTTTGAAATAGGATAATGGTAAGTTTTATTATATCTTTTTTGTGTTATTGCTAACCTTTTATTGTTAATAACTAGTTCTTTTTTCTTATCATCAAAATAATTGCATTTTAATTTTCCAGGAAACTCTAAAAGACAACTACCTTTTTCTGTTTTTTCATTAATTAATTGATCAAATGTAAATTCTAAAGAGTTTAAGTTATTTAATTGAGCAACTATTTGATTTTTTTCATTAGCTAATAAACTTGATGTTATTAGTAGAAAAAACGAGATTAAAAATTTTTTTTTAAAGAACTTCACGTTTACCAACATGATTTGCTTTACTAACAATACCTTTTTCTTCCATCATATCAATAATTCTAGCAGCTCTGTTATATCCGATTTGTAATTTTCTCTGCAGAAAGCTTGTGGAAGCTTTTCCTTCAGCTTTTATGATTTCTACTGCCTGATTAAATAATTCATCTTCTTCTCCCTCACTCCCAGGAGTTAATGTGCTTTCAGTTGTTTCTTGAGAGGTAATTTCTTCCATATAATCTGGCTCTCCTTGTGCTCTTAATGAGTTCGTAATTTTCTCAATTTCTTGTTCAGAAACATAAGGACCATGAATTCTAACTATTCTGTTTGCAGAGGACATAAATAACATATCTCCTTTACCAAGTAATTGTTCAGCACCCTGCTCCCCCAAAATTGTTCTACTATCAATCTTGGAACTTACTTGAAAAGATATTCTTGTAGGAAAATTCGCTTTTATTGTTCCTGTTATTACATCAACACTTGGTCTTTGTGTAGCCATGATGATATGAATTCCTGCAGCTCTTGCCATTTGTGATAATTTTTGAATGTAGTTTTCAATTTCTTTTCCAGCTACAAGCATTAAGTCTGACATCTCATCAACGACTACAACGATGTAAGGCATTTTAAGCTTGTGCTTAGCATTATAACCATCAATGTTCCTTACTCCTACCTTGCTCATTAATTTATATCTGCTGTTCATTTCTTTGACTGTCCAAGATAAAGCTGATGTTGCCTTTTTAGCATCAGTTATAACTGGAGTTAATAAATGAGGTATTCCTTCGTAAGTTGATAACTCTAACATTTTTGGATCAATTAAAATAAATTTGCAAAGATCAGGACTTAATTTGTAAAGTAAAGAAACGATAATTGTGTTAATACAAACAGACTTTCCTGAACCAGTAGTACCAGCAATTAACAGATGAGGCATTGATGTTAAATCACCAACAATTGGCATTCCCGAAATACTTTTACCTAATGCGATCGGAAGTCTTACATCTTTTTTTTGAAATTTATCGTAAGAAATAATTTCTCTAAGTGATACGCCCTCTCTTTCCTCGTTTGGAATTTCAATTCCAACAGTGTTTTTTCCTGGAATGACCGAAACTCTTGTAGAAGTTGAACTGGTATTTCTTGCTAAATCCTCAGATAAATTAATAATTTTTGACACTTTCACACCTGGTGCAGGCTCGAATTCATATAGGCTTACTACAGGGCCATTATTAATTGTTTTAATTTTTCCATCTATACCAAAGTCTAATAATATTTTTTCCATAAATCCACCATCTGGCCGATTTTTATTTCCATCAGAACTAAGATTAGATAAATTCTTTTCTAAATAATTTATATCCGGTAATTTATATTTAGTTTTTGTAGTAACTTGCTCTGTTTTAGGACTTGTGTCAGTATCAAACGAAAAAGATTGCTGTGGTTTTTCTAAAGTCTGTGGCTGATCTTCAATATTAATTTTAGTAAAATCTGGCTCAATACTTTCCACAGGTTTTCTCCTAAAAAGTGAAATAATTACTGAGAATACTTTTTTATAATTTATATCAGCTGAAAATGAAAAAAAAATTATAGTTAATAAAAGAAGTCCATAAATTGAATATGTATTATCAATCCACGGAGCCCAAGTATTAATAAAGTTGTATGTTATTTTTCCTACAAAGCCCGAATTACCATTATCAATTAACCAAAAAGAATTATCGAATGTTAAATAGATAAAAACTGTACCTACAGTCAAATAAGCTACAACTAAAAACAATTTTAAGATTATTCTTCTTAATTCCTTCTTTATTATCAAATCTAATCCCCAAAATAAAAAGTTAAGTAATAATAAAAAAGAGGCCAATCCAAAACTTTGTAATAAGAAATCTGCAATGCTGCTTCCATAAATTCCAAAAAAATTCTGGATCTCAAAACTTCTATCTCCATAAATAAATGAAGGATCTTCCGGAGAATATGTTGTAAAGGCGATTGCAAGTGCGACACTTGATAAAACTAAGATTAAACCTAGTAATTCAAAGGTTCGCTTTTTCAAAAAATTTGTTACACTATCTAAAAAGTTTGTATTCATTACGAATCGATTACGTACTTTTTACCATTTTTATGAAAGTGTTAAAAATTGTTATATGATAAAACAGAGAATATGCATTGTCGGAGACGGTCTTTCAGGCTTAATGACAGCTGCAGTTTTAGCTAAAGTACCAGGTATAGAGGTAAATTTAATAGCAAAAAAAGGCACAAAAAACGTAGATAAAAGGACTACTGCTATTTCAGATACAAATTTCAAGTTCATCAATCAAAATATCACTACCTTAGGACAAAAATTGTTCTGGCCCTCAAAAAAAATTGAGCTTTTTTACGAAACTTCTAAAGAAAAAATAAATTTTTTGAATCTTAACGAAACTAACTCAAATCTTATGTATGTCTTTGAAAATGACAAAGTTAAAAGTTTATTATTGAAAGAAATTTCAAAAAATAAAATTAGATTAATAAGAAAGGATGTAAAAAATCTAGAAGAGTTAAAAAATTATGACTTAATTATACTCTGTATAGGCGGACAATCTAAAATATATGATAAAATAATTAAGACAAGATCTATTAAGAAGAATTATAAAGAAATAGCTATAACAGGCTATGCAAGGCACAATTTCAAAACTCTAAACACAAGCCAATTCTTTTTAAAAGAAGGACCATTAGCTATACTCCCTTTTTCAAAAAATTATTTCTCATTTGTTTGGAGCGTAAAAAAAAATTTCATCGTGAATAATTCTAAAAAAATTACGAATTTAGTTAAAGAAAAAATAATAGAGTTACTAAAGTGTAAACAAGATATAACTATTAGCAATATCCAGTCTTATCCGATCTCACTAACTTTAAGAAGACAGTATCATCAAAAAAATATATTAATTCTCGGAGAGGGTTTGCACACTATTCATCCTGTGGCTGGACAAGGTTTTAATCTTGTTCTAAGGGATATTAAAAAATTAAAAGAAATTATTAAATATTATGTGGGCTTAGGTATATCTATAAAAAACAGCTATGCGTTAAACGATTTTTATAATAGCAGAAAACCCGAAAATACTGTCATGAGTTTAGGTGTTGACGCCACACATAGCTTCTTTAAACAAAATAAATATTTAGACCCATTTAAAGAAATAATTGTAAAAAAAATCAAGAACAACGAGACATTAAAAAAATTTAGTAAAATAATCTCTAATCGAGGTTTATCATTATAATTCAATGAACATTTATGCTTTATCTTCGGGTAGAGGGCCCTCTGGAATAGCTATCGTTAGAATATCAGGCAGTGAAACTCTAAAGATTTGTCAAAATTTGACTAAGTCCAAAGAAATAAAGTCGAACGAAGTTAATTTTTGTAAGTTCTATGACCCTAACAACGGTAATGTAATAGATCCGGAAGCCCTATTATTGTGGTTTCCTGGGCCAAATAGCTACACTGGTGAAGACTTAGCAGAATTACAGATCCATGGAAGCAATGCGGTAATAAACGCTTTATTGAGAGTTTTGTCAGAGCAAAAAAACTGCAGATTAGCTGAACCAGGCGAGTTCACAAAAATAGCTTTTCAAAATGATAAGATCGATTTGTTAAAAGCAGAAAGCATAGGAGATCTTATCCATTCAGAGACAGAATTACAAAGACAGCAAGCAATAAAATTAGTTCAGGGAAACGCATCAAATTATTATAATAATTTGAGGGAAAAAATAATAAAATCTCTTGCTTTTATAGAAGCTAAAATTGATTTTGCAGAGGAAGATCTTCCAGAAAAAGTATTAAAAGATGCCCACAAAACAATCAAAGAAATTCACTCAGAAATTACTAGAATTGTTGAGGATAATAAAGTTGGAGAAAAAATTAGAGAAGGTTTTAGGGTTTCAATTACAGGAGAAGTTAATGCAGGTAAATCATCATTATTAAATTTACTTTCAAAAAGAGAAGTAGCAATTGTTTCAGATGAAGCCGGCACAACAAGAGATGTTATAGAAACCTATTTAAACCTAGATGGATATCCTGTTCTCTTAGCTGACACTGCTGGTATTAGAGATACAAAAAATGAAGTAGAGAAAAAAGGAATTTTATTAGCTCTTGGCAAATCAAAAGAAGCAGATTTAAATATAATTGTCATTGATAATTCATCAAAAAAAATTAACAACGAAATACAGAATATGATTAAAAAAGATACTATAATTTTTTTAAATAAATCAGATGTTTCAGATAAACAAAATCATAAATTTAAAGTTGATACTGTTTTAGCTTCAGTAAAAAACAATAAAAATATCGATAAACTAATAGATTTGATTAAAGCTAAATTAAGCAAAAAATTTACGTTTAATAATAGTGCTTTAATTACTAGAGAAAGGCACAGAGTTAAGCTTAATGACTGCTTAAAAGAAATTGAAAAGTTTCTTAAAAAGGATCAAAACAAAGACCTAGAGTTAGCAGCTGAAGATCTAAGAATGGCCACACGACATCTTGGTAGTATCGTCGGTAAGGTAGATGTGGAAGAAATACTTGGATCTATATTCAAAGACTTCTGTATCGGTAAATAAAATACTTCTTGTATTCTCAATTAAGACGTTTACATTTAAAGAATGACAAAACAAAGCTATGATGTAGTAGTTATAGGTGGAGGACATGCCGGATGTGAGGCAGCAGCAGCTTCCGCTAGAATGGGCGTAAATACAGCTCTTTTTACCCATAAGATAGAGACAATTGGCGAAATGTCATGTAATCCTGCTATCGGAGGACTTGGAAAAGGGCATCTTGTGAGAGAAATCGATGCTTTAGATGGAGTAATGGGTGTTGTAGCTGATAAATCAGGTATTCAATTTAGATTATTAAATAGAAGTCGGGGTCCAGCAGTGCAAGGGCCAAGAACTCAGTCAGATAGAGCTCTTTACAAAGAGCATATGCAAAAAATATTATTAAATTACAAAAACTTAGAAGTTATTGCCGATCCAGTGGTAAAATTCTTGTTTGAGAAAAATGAAATCATAGGATTCATTTGTCAAAGTGGCAAAGAAATAAGGACTAAAGAATTAATATTAACTACGGGAACTTTTTTAAATGGTTTGATACATATAGGTGAAAAGCAGATACCAGCAGGTAGGTATGATGAAAAACCGTCCACCGGTTTGAGTGAACAGTTGTCAAAATATAAAATGCAGATTGGAAGATTAAAAACAGGAACCCCTCCTAGATTAAACGGAGATACAATTAATTATGATGACTTGGAAATGCAGCCTGCAGATGATGATCATTATTATTTTTCTTTCTTAACGAAAAAGATTCATAATAAACAGATCAAATGCGGGATGACTTACAC